>JANXWZ010000010.1 GCA_025350865.1 Rhodanobacteraceae bacterium | reverse complement strand
TTCTCTTCCAGTCGTGCGTTTGATCAACTGGCGTAGCCCGACACCGTAATAATGACTCTTCTGTCCGTTGAAGCCGAAGCTTCCCTTAAGCTCTGAGTTTGCGTTGTAGGCTTTACGAAGCGTCTCTGCCTGAACATCAGTTAATCTCTCAATGAATGGAAACAGCGTAGACAAGGTGTTGCCTTCATCGAAGCTCCCACATCTCGGAACAGCCCCAATAAAGGCATCTAGCATGCGAGGTTGGGCGGCGAGGATCTTCATAATTTCCAAATGAGCATTAGCCCAATCTGTCGCCAGAGCCTGAAACTTACCTAAGAATCCATAAGGGGTACGGCCCAATTTAGCAGCTATTATCGGAACACCGCGACCAACAGCATAACCCACTTCTTGGTCCGTCCATTCACTCTCATGGAAGTCAGGGGTCATTAGAGCAACGAACGCATCCATCGTGCTGAGCGCATTCTCAATCTCCTCCTGCCACTCCTTTGTGGGGTGAATATCTTCGTGAGCAACAAAACAAGAAATCCCGAAAGGTTTCAAGGCTTCTTTCACCTTCGCCGTTTCTATCTTCCATCCCACTTTGTGACTTAAAAAAACGCGGTAGCCCGCAGCCCAGATTCGGTCCGTTACAGCCGGTGGTACTTGTCGCTTCGCTCCTTGCAAAACCCCGGACTCTCGTCGCCAGTCACCATCCTCAGACGTTTCCATCTCGAAGAAGACTTCCGAGAAAAACTCGCCTTGGACATCATGGAGCTTGTTAATGTCGTCACAGATTTGGCGCTGGAGTTTGTCTCGCTCGTGGACATTAGCAAGGTAAGTTGCCTCAGGCAATGTCAAATAGAGACCGTGGCCGTAGATCCCACCGTTCCAACCGTCGTAGGTCAAGCCATCTACGGTACGCACTATTGCGTTCACGATGATTTCAAGCTTCCGAACTTCCCCTTGTTGCTTGTAGAGTTTTGATAGCACCGCAAGATAATGATCGATATTGCAGGTCAACTCGTGGACTATATCGTTGCTCATAGACAAAGGTCGACTTTCTAGGATTTTGTTGGCGACACGATCTTCTCGCGCCACACGATTCTACTTGCGTTACCCTTACTCATGGCGGAAATCCACCTCACCATCAACGGCCAGTCTCACACCCTCGACGCCCCGCCCATGGCGCGTCTGCTCGACGTCCTGCGCCACGACCTCGGGCTGACCGGCACCAAGGAAGGTTGCGGCGAGGGCGAGTGCGGAGCCTGCTCCGTCATCCTGGATGGCGTACTGGTCAACTCCTGCCTCGTCCCTATCCTGCAAGCGAACGGTGCAACAATCTGCACGATCGAAGGTGTAGCCCAGGACGGCCAGCTCCACCCCGTCCAACAATCCTTCCTCAAGCATGGCGGAGCCCAATGCGGCATCTGCACCCCCGGCATGACGCTCGCCGCGCTGCAGATTCTTGAGAAGAATCCGCATCCTTCGCTGGACGAAATCAAGGAAGGTCTTTCCGGCAACCTCTGCCGCTGCACCGGCTACCAGAAGATCTTCGAGGCCGTCCACAAGACTTACGCGGAGACTGCGAAGTGAGAGCCAACCCAGCCGATTACGAACTCAAATCGCCCGGCACCCTCAACGGCGTTTTATCGCTGCTCGCGGAAGCTCCCGGCCAGTGGACGCCCATCGCCGGCGGCACCGAGATCATGGTGCAGTTCGGCACCGGCCGCATGACGCAGCGGCAGTTCGTCAATATCTTCGGCCTGCCTGAACTCACCGCGATCAGCATCACCCCGGAGTCCATCCGCATCGGCGCCGGAGTCACCTACACCGCGATCCGCAACCACGCCGAAATAGGCGAGGCCCTGCCGCTACTGGCGAAGGCCGCAAGTTGGACCGGCTCGCTCGCCAACCAGAATCGCGGCACACTGGGCGGCAACATCGTCAACGGATCACCCGCCGCCGACTCGCCTCCCGCGCTCCTGGTTTACGAGGCTACCGTCGACCTCATCAGCGTCCGCGGCACCCGCAGCATCCCCTACGCCGGCTTCCATACCGGGTACAAAAAATCGGCGCTCGCCCCCGACGAGCTGGTCCTCGCCATCACCATTCTGCGCCCCGCCGCCGGGCTGCGGCAGTATCTCCGCAAGGTGGGCACGCGCAACGCGATGGCGATCTCGAAGGTCGCACTAGCCGGGGTCGCAACACTTGACGGCGAGACTCTCCGCAACCCGCGCGTCGCCATCGCGAGCGTCTACCACTCTCCCTATCGTTGCCTCAAAACCGAAGCCCTGCTCGCCGACGCAACTGTTAGCCCAAAGCTCATCGCTGAAGCCCGTGCCGCGTTGATCGCCGAGATCGCGCCGCTGGACGACATCCGCTCCACCGCCCGCTACCGCACGCAGGTCTCCGCCAACCTCCTCGAAGAATTTCTTTTGTCACTCCGAAGCAACGCAGAGGAATCTGCTTCGTGACCTTCGACGAGTTCAACGTCGCCACCGCTGAAGCCGCAGCAGCCCAACTCCTCACTTGCTGCGGCTCCCGTCGCTGGGCCGAAACCCTCGCCGCCAACCGCCCGTACGATTCCCCCGAGGCACTGATCCAGGACGCCGAAGACCTCTGGTTTGCGCTCGATGAACCCGACTGGCTTGAGGCCTTTGCCTGCCACCCGCGCATCGGCGAAAAGAAAGCCCCGACCACCGATTACCTCGCCCACTCCGAGTCGGAGCAAGCTCTCGCCCAACAGTCCCTCGACCAAGTGGCTGAGGCTCTTCTCGCGGGCAATCACGCCTATGAAGCCCGCTTCGGCTTCCTCTATATCGTCTTCGCCAGCGGGCGTACTGCACCGGAGCTTCTCGCTGTGCTACAGTCTCGCCTTGCCAACTCTCGCGAGGCGGAGCTTCAGGAAGCCACGCGCCAGCAACTCCGCATCACCAACCTGCGACTCAAAAAGTGGCTGCAGCCTGAGCCAAGAGGAAAAGCCATGAGCGGAATCTCCACCCACATCCTCGACACCTCGGCTGGCAAGCCCGCCGTTGGCGTTCCCGTCGTTCTCGATCGCGCCGATGGCCAGCACTGGGTTACGGTCGCCTCCTGCGTCACCGACGCCGATGGCCGCTGCGCCAACCTCGTCCTCGTAGAAAACGTCCACGCTGGTCGCTTCCGACTGACCTTCGCCACCGGCGCTTACTTCGCCGCGCAGCATCAACCCACCCTCTACCCCGAAGTCTCAATCACCTTCAATGTCGCCTCCAACTATTCCAACTACCACATCCCTCTCCTCCTCAACCCGTTCGGCTACACCACCTATCGCGGCACCTGATATCCATCTGCGAGAGGTGTCATCCTTCGCCAAAGGCGGAGGACCCGCTTTTGCATTTCGCCCCGCCGATACTTTCGCGGAATCACGAAAACACTACTCCCCAATCCTTCTTCCCTATACCCTGCCCTTATGCCCACGCTCTCCGATAACCACTACGGCAAGTCCCGCGTCCGCCTCGTAAAGGTCGTTCGCGACGGCGACACCCACGACCTCTACGAGTGGAATGTCAACGTCTACCTCACCGGCGACTTCGAAGCCTGCTTCACCGACGGCGACAACACCGGCCTCCTCGCCACCGACACCATGAAGAACACGGTCTACGCCGTCGCGCGCACCTCCACCGCGACCACTCCCGAGGCGTTCGCCATCGAGTACGCGCAGTTCCTCTCCACGCGCAACCCGCAAATCACGAGCGTGCGCGTCTACATCGAGGAGAAGACGTGGATCCGTATCAAAGCCGACGGAGAGAAGCACGGCTCAGCTTTCATGCAGCGCGGCCCCGATGTCGCCACGGTCGACATCTTGCTCCCGCAAGGTGGCCCCCCTGCCGTCACCTCCGGAGTCAAAGGCCTGCTCATCCTGAAGACCTCGCACTCCTCCTTCGCTGGCTTCAAGCGCGACGAGCTCACCACGCTCCCCGAGACCTGGGACCGCCTCTTTGGCACCGAAGCCACCATCATCTGGAACTACAGCGAGCTGCCCGCCGACCCTGCAGCAACGCGCACCGCCATCATGAACACGTTACTGACCACCTTCTCCAACCATGATTCGCTGTCTGTCCAGCAGACCCTCTATGCCATGGCCAAAGCCGTCCTCGCCACGCAGCCCCTGGTCGCCGAGATCACCCAGACTCTGCCCAACCGGCACAACATCCCCATCGACTTCAGCAAGAACCAGCCGCCGTTTAACTTCGAGCCGAACAACTCCATCTTCGTCCCGCAGGACGAGCCCAGCGGCCACATCCACGCCCGTGTCGTCCGCTAGCTCCCTGAACTAGCCTCAAATCATTCTGGTCACGATGCCGCCGCCTCGAAGTGCGGTACCATGAAAGCCCTCAGGTCATACAACGCTTCGGGGCGAGCTTCGCACGACACATCAACCGGCGGCTGCCATGTACTTTCGCAGAGTGACTCTCGCGATTTTCATTTGCATTCCATCGTGCTCGCACGCCTGGCAGACCCGAGCCATGGACATGAAGGCGCAAGTCCCGTCCACCTCCGTACCTGACTTCAAAGGCAAGACGTACCAAGAGGTGCAGGCGCTAGCCATTGACCCTCAAACCAAAAGATCGCTCTTCTCGAACATTACGCCCATCGGACCCATCGATGGTGTCGTAGCTACGCAGAGGCCCGAAAAGGGCACGCCCGTCTATCCCGGCCGATTCCCGCTCGTCGTCACGCTTGAAGCGCCCAAACCTTCGCAGTTGCAGAACTTTTTACAGCAGCTTGCCACCGCGATGCAGGCGAACGACACGAAGACAACCCGGCCCGTGCCCGACCTCTCCGGTAGAACCCGCAGCATGGCTGACCGCATGGTCCGCGCCGCCAACCTTGTTCCGCAAATCAATGGCGACAACAATGGCATAGTCACCCAGCAGTATCCTCCCGCGAAGACCTTCGTGGAGCCGGGCACAAGCGTCTCCGTCACCCTCAGCCTGCCCGACTCTACTGTTCCTGATGTCTACGGCATGACGCTCACGCAGGCCGCAGCCAGACTCGAACAATCGTTCCTTCGACTCGGTGACGTCCTTGGCCAGCAAGCAGCCTCCGCCACGGTGCAAACGCAGGCCGTGCAGCCTGGAACGCGCGTGCCACGAAACTCTTCCGTCGGCGTTACGGTCTACTCGCCACCACCGCCACCACCGCCAACCCCGACTCCGGCTCCGCTTGTCCCCGTCCCGAGTCTCGACAAACTGACCCGCGCCCAGGCATTATCCGATCTTGCTACCGCTGGTCTTCAGGCCGGGTCCATAGCCGGCCCTGACGCCGGGCTGGTCCTGAGCCAGGCACCCGCCGCGAAAACCCCGGTGGACCGCGGCTCCGCAGTCGGCTTCGTCCTCGCCATCCCGCAGGTCGCAGTCCCTAACCTCAACAAGAGCACCAGCGCCGAGGCCATCGCCACGCTCACGGCCGTCGGTCTCAAACCAGGCAACGTCACCGGCCCCAGCTCTGGCCTCGTCAACGGCGAAAGCCAGTCGCCGCCCGCAGGCACCCAGATCGACACCGGCTCGCTCGTCAGCTTTTCTCTGGTATTGCCACAGGTTATTGTGCCCGCACTTCTGCGGGAGCCGCAGACCGAAGCTGAACTCCGCCTCGCCGTTTACGGTCTCGTTCCTGCCGTCACTCACACCACTGACTGGAACCCCGAAGCCTCACACGTTGTAGTCGCTCAGCAGCCCGACGCCGGGGCGGCAGTCGATGTCGGCAGCCGCGTTGCCGTCATTATGGGCAACCTGCCGCCGCCACCAAACTTTTGGCAACGTCTCCCCGGTTGGAAGTGGCCTGCGGCTTTCGGAGCCCTCAGTCTGCTCGGGTGGACCGGACTGAGATTGTCCCGGAAGCCTCGGTCGCCTGACATCAACGGGCACGAAAGACCAAATGACCCGCCTCAGCCCTTTCTACCGGCTGCTGTACCGACTCTCGCGTCGCACCCCGTCTCGCCGCACATCGACATCGGCACCACCGAGGGGCCTGCTCTGCGCTTCAAAGTCACACTGCACAACACAACTGCCGCCGCCAGCTACACCATCCGCGAAGAACCCACTGTCATACGCAAAGGATGACTGAGTCCATGAGCAATAACCCTCTGCCTCCCGCCGCCCAACTACCACCCGCCGCCGCTGTCATGGTCGACGGCCGCACCCTTCGCGAGTTGCTGTCCGTCACGCAAGCAGAACTCGCGGCCCACCTGGACAGCGACGCCCTGGTGGCCGCCGCCCGGGACCATGAGAACAAGTTCGCCAGCTGGATGGCCTCCACCCACTGGCCGCAACTCTCCGGCCAGGTTGCCAACCATCTGCTCGGCTTCCTGGAGGAGAACGTCGTGAGCATCTTCGCCGGCGCGTGGTCGAAGTATGCAGAGCTGCGCAAAGCCGCCCGCGAGACTCTGGACGACACAGCCTCGACTGTCAACGTCGCCTTGGCCGACCACGACTTCACCTGGTCGATCAAACCCGAGATCGATGTTCTGCTCAACGGCGCCAAGGTCGCCTCCATCCCCTTTACCATCGAGCTTGCGTGTGCCGTTTCGGCTCTCGAACTCTCGCTCCGCAACGGAGCTGTCAATCGGGTGAGCAGCGGCAAATGCAGTTGCAAAGCCAAGATCCGATGTGCGGACTCTTTACCGATCTGGGAGCGCCCGCTCGCTGGCATCGACCTGCCCGGAGAAATACACCTGACGCACCCCCTCGCAATCGTTCACTGAAGCGCGGCGTTTGTAGTTGCGTTCCGCTGTGGCGGGTAGCAAGAGACTCGCCTTGCCGTGCGACCGGAACCGACAGAACCAGCCTTGGCGACCCAAATTCCGCCCCGCACCGCAAACCCTTGCCCCTCCCATCCGTCCAAACCCCATCGCTTTCCGTTCCACGAACTTGCCCCTGCCGCCGACCGAGTCTCCGCCGAAGCAACCATATCGGCTTCAAACTCGCTCAGGCGGCTTCGGCTCCCATATAATCGAAGTTCCCCCCGGATTAATCTGGATTTGGGACGTGATTTCCATAAGGCTGTGAGGGTGTGCGTATCTTTACCGAGAACCAACCAGGAACCAAGGCAAGCCGTAGCTCCCTGAAGCAGTCGAACCCGCTGACCTCCGCGGTATCGACGGCCTTTTGCATCGCGGCTCTCGTTGCATCGTCTCCTTTCGCATCGGCACAGGCGCCGGCTCTCGCCAGCCAGTACGGCAACGCGCAAACGCTCTGCACGCCCAGCGTCATCGGAAACCGCCGTATTCCCAAGGAATCCGTCCTCGCCCGCCTCTTTTCGCACCAGGGCGATCTCTTCGATCCAGCCATCGTCGAGCGCGACTTCAACTCCCTCTGGAACACCGGCTACTTCGAAACCGTGCGCATTGAGCGCGCCGACGCCCCGGCAACGGCCAACACCCCGGCCTGCGTCCAGCTCTACGTCTACGTCAAAGAAAAACCGACCATCCGGACCATCGACTACAAGGGCCTCAACGCCGTCTCTATTTCCGACGTCGACGAGCGGTTCAAGAAGGCCAAGGTCGGCCTCACCGTCGAGAGCCAGTATGACCCCACACGCATCAAGCGCGCCGAAACCGTTCTGAAAGACCTGCTTGGCGAGCACGGACACCAGTTCGCCACCATCAAGACCGAAGTCAAGACGATTCCACCCGCGGCAGTCGCCGTTACCTTCAGCATCAAGGAAGGCCCCACCGTCAAGGTCGGCAAGATCGTATTCGACGGCAACGAGAACATCTCAGACCGCACCCTGCGGGCCGCGATGAAGAATCTGAAGCCCATCGGCATTCCAAACTCGTACATCCTCGAAAATATCTTCCCCCGCACCTTCGACGCGTCCAAGCTCGACGAAGACGCCGAACGCGTCCGTCAGGCATATCGCGACCGCGGCTATTTCAAGGCCCTCACCGCTGAACCCAAGACTCATATCCGCGACAGCACGGGCTTCAATCCCTTCACCTTCCACACCACGACCGGCAAGCACATCGACCTGCTGATGCCCATTGAAGAAGGCGCTCGTTACAAGCTCGGCGGGATCACGTTCAAGGGCAACACCCACGTCCCCAACGTGAAGATTCTCCGTGCGCAGTTTGCCAACAAGGACGGCGAATACTTCAGCACCACCATCTTCTCCAAGGGTCTCGAGCAGCTGCGCAAGGCCTACGGCGAGCTCGGCTACATCAACTTCGTCGGCTCCCCGACACCGCGTTTTGACGAAGCCAAGAAGCTCGTTTATCTTGACATCGACATCGAAGAAGGCAAGCCCTTCTACGTCTCACGCATCGAGTTCACCGGCAACACTATCACCCGCGACAAGGTCATCCGCCGCGAACTCCTGCTTGAAGAAGGACAGGTGTACAACGCCCGCCTTTGGGATCTTTCGTTGCTCCGCCTGAACCAGCTCAACTACTTTGAAGCGCTCAAGGCCGATCAGGATTCCGAGTCCCGCCAGAACGCTGACGAAGCCACCGTCGACCTGCTCCTGAAGCTGAAAGAAAAGGGCAAGAACTCCATCGGCCTCAACGGCGGTATCTCCGGACTCTCGGGAACGTTCATCGGTCTCAACTATGAGACCAACAACTTCCTCGGACTCGGCGAGACCCTCTCCGTCTCCGCCAACGTCGGAGATCTCTCACGCAACCTGAGCTTCGGGTTCAACGAGCCGTACCTGCGCAATAAGCCGATTTCAATTGGCCTCCAGCTCTTCACCACCAAGTACGACTACAACCCGGCCAAAGCTTACGGTGCCAGCGGAACCCAGTCGCAGAACCTGAGCGAGGCGATCTCCTCCACGCTGACCAACTATAACCAGCAGACCACCGGCCTCACGCTCTCCGTATCCCAGCCGCTCCGGCACGTCTTCGCCCGTTCCGGCGTCACTCGCGTCGGTGCCTCGTTCTCGCTGTCCAGTTCTTCCATCACCACCTTCAACGACAACACCCGCAACGTCTTCCAGACGCTCGCCTTCCGCTCCGGCGTCGCTGGCCAAAATCAGCTCTCAGGCATCGTGACCTCGGTCGTGACGCCCACGTTCAGCTACTCCTCGCTGGACCGCGGACAGGGGCCACACAACGGCAAGGAATTTACCGCGCAGGTCGAAATCGCCGGTGTCGGCGGCAACGTCAAGTTCTACCAGCCCGCGCTCGCCTATCGTCAGTTCTTCCCGATGAAGGGTCTGCGCATCAACCGCGACGGACACAACGTTCTCGGTTACCGCATCCAACTGGCTCACGTCTCGGGCTTCGGCGGCGAAGTCGCACCGCCCCAGCACCGCATCTACGGTGGCGGCGAATCCGACGTGCGTGGCTTCGATATCCGAGCCTCATCGCCTTACGTCTTCATCCCCAACCGCGTCCTGTTCAACCTCACCAACCCCGACGGCTCGACGGTTCCGCGTGACCCCAGCAACCCGTCGCTCGGCAACGTGCAGATTCCCCTGCCGATCTACCGCCTCGCACCCATCGGCGGCGATACGCAGCTCACCGCCAACGTCGAGTACCGCATCCCGATCGTCAACCAGGTCACGTTCGCCTTCTTCACCGACTTCGGCATGACCTTCACCACACGCGAGTCGCAGCTGCGTCAGTCCGCGGCCGGACTGGCCAGCGTCAACTCGCCCAGCTATGGCTGCCCCAACTTCGTCAACGGAGCCTGCTTCGGCGGTACCTCGGTCCGCTTCCCCTCGCAGTTCGGCATCGTCCCCGGTTCCAACTTTGTCCCGCGCATGTCGTCGGGCGCCGAGTTGCAGGTCATCCTGCCAATCGTCAACGCGCCGTTCAGACTCTACTACGCCTACAACCCGCTCCGCCTCTTCAAGGACCTGCCTGCCGAGTTGGCGGTCACCGGTGACCAGTTCAAGAGCCTCTTCCCCACCACCGGAGCCGGCCAATATAGCTACGCCCAGGCCCTTCAGTTCTACGGCGCGAACTACGTCCTCCGCGAACCGCGTAAGACCTTCCGCCTGACCGTCAGCACGACGTTCTAGGTTTCGGTTGATCAACGCAGAAATGCCCGGCTACGGCCGGGCATTTCTGCGTCTGGACCTCTTCAACTTGCCCTCCGCCTATTGACCGCATGAACACGGATTTTGAGAACAAGGGAATCCGATTTGACCGACTTCACTCCGCTCTCTACGCTTAAATAAATAGTCAAAATTTAACGTAACGTCACCCTGCGTTCATTTCTTTATCCCCCCTTCGGAGGCACCAATCGTATGATCCTCACCACCCGTTTCTCCCCTCAGCAGTCATTCCGTAAGATGCTCAGCGTTGTGTTACTTGCCATGCTGCTCTTCGCTTCGCGCGGAGCCTTTGCTGACCCGGTCGGCATTGGCGCCGGCGTCGTGCATGACTCCACCGGTGCTGTTGTGGCCGGTGCGACCGTTACTCTCACCAGAACCGGAACCAATGCGGTCACCACCCGCACGACCGATTCCACGGGAAGTTTCCGCTTCGTCGAACTCCCTCCCGACAGCTACACGCTCAACGTGCAGTACCCGGGCTTCAAGCATGCCACCATCTCGAATGTCATCATTCAGGTGGACCAGTCGACCCAGCTGGACGTGACGCTGACGGCCGGCGATGTGAGTGACGTCGTTACGGTCGATGCCGTCGCTCCGCTTGTCGACACTCAGCAAAATACGCTGTCTAACGTAGTCGACACCAAGACGATTGCGTCGATGCCCCTCAACTCTCGCAACTTCCTCGATCTGGCACTGCTGACTCCGGGGGCAACGCCTTCGGCTGGCGGCAGCCAGGTGACCGGCTTCAACGTTGCCGGAGCCCGCACGCAGTCCAACGATTACCTGATCGATGGAATCAGCAATATGGACACGCAGGTAAACGGCGGTCTGACGAGCTTCCGTATCAACGACGCCGTGCAGGAGTTCAGTGTGCAGACCTCCGTTCCCACCGCCGAATTCGGCCGTGGCGAAGGTGCACAGATCAACGCAGTCATCAAGAGCGGCACCAACAAGTTCCACGGCAGCGCCTTTGAATACTTCCGCAACACGGTCCTCGACGCGACGGACTACTTCTCCAAGCACACCGCAACCGCGACCAATCCCGCTATCAAGCCGGTACTGAACCGCAACCAGTATGGGGCCACCTTTGGTGGACCTATCTTCCGCGACAAGACGTTCTTCTTCCTCTCCTACGAAAGCTTTCGCCAAGTGGCGCCGACCGTGAGCGCGGTCCTGGTGCCCACACCCACACAGCGCGCCTCGGTGACAGATCCCATCTCGAAGTCGCTGCTGAATTTTTTCCCGCTTTCGCAGCAGCCCGGCGATACCCTTGCCAGCAATGGCACCAACTACACGTCCAACGTGCGCAGCGTCCTGAGCGACGATACCGGACTGGTGCGCGTTGACCAGAAGCTGGGTTCCAACGACAGCATTGCGGGCCACTTCATCACCTACAACGGACGCGTCTTCTCGGGCGGCCCCACGCCGCTATCGGGTGGCAACACCAATACACCGCTGAGCCAGTCGATTTTCATCGAAGAGAACCACACTTTCACTCCCTCGCTGCTCAACACGGTGCGCGTTGGCTACTCCTTCAATCAGACGAACTTTGTCGTCCAGGATTCCGGTTATAACGCCCAGGGCATCTTTTTGGATGCCAGCGGCAATCCACTTCCCGGGGTGGTGAACGGCACTACGAACATCACCGACTCCGGTCTTCCCACTGTGCAGATTACTGGTTTCGCCCGTCTCGGTTCTGCAACCAACCTGCCGCAGGGCCGCAAGACGCGGACGTACGAGATTTACGACACTCTAAGCGCGTCCTCGCTTTTCGGTTCAACCAAGCACTCGTTCAAGGCCGGTTACCACGTTCGTCGCGAAGATGCTCGTCGTTTCCTTGACAGCACCTCCCGCGGCAGCGTCAACTTCTCCAGCTTCTCCGACTTTGCAGCCGGCCTGGTGAATACCTCATCACAGCGCAGCGGTCGCACGCTCGCTCACTTCCGCCGTTACCCGATGGATATGTTCGTGCAGGACGCGTGGCGCATCCTGCCCAACCTCACTCTCAACCTCGGGATTCGCTATGAGCTCCCGTCGGCGATCTACGAACTGGACAACCGCGGTGCGAACCTGGTCGCCGGGCAGGGGCTGACCCTCTTCGGCACTAACAACGTCGTGGGCATCGATACCACCAAGTTCGGGCCCGCCTCGATCACGCTCACGCCCGGGGCAACTCGAATGAGCAACAGCGGCCAGCTCCAGGTCGACCGTAACAACATCGCGCCAGTCCTCGGATTCGCATGGAGCCCTTACAAGGGCAGCGACAAAACTGTACTGCGCGGCGGCTTCCGCGTCGGGTATGACGATATCTTCAACAACATCCCCGCCAACCTGTCGCTTAACGCACCCTTCAACCTGACCACCGCACAGGCAGCCGGTACGACCCAGCCTGGCAAGTTCTCTTACGCCACGGCGTTCAACCAGAACGTGCCGCTGGTCAAGAATGTGGGTCTCGCCAACCAGGTTGGTCTGTTGTCCTTCAACGGCATGGACCCGAACATTCGCGAGTCCTACAACTACGCTTATAACCTTTCACTGGAGCAGGCGCTCAGCCCCCGGGTGTCCTTTGAAGTGGATTACATCGGAAGCCTCGGCCGCAAGCTCGGAGTCTTCGTCGATCCCAACCAGCCAACCGTGATCGTCAACGACAGCACCAAGCGCGGCAATCAAACGCCCAACGTGCAGGTGTTTCCGTACAAGCAGTACGGCAGCTTCTCCGATGCCTTTGGCAAGGCGGCGGTCAACTCCAACTACAGCGGTCTTGTCAGTGTGCTGAAGTATCGTGGGGCACACGGCATCTCGGCGCAGGCCTCCTACACTTGGTCGCACTCCCTGGACTACAGCTCAGCGTTCTTCGGTTCCACGGGAGACGCCGGTTATCCATCCAACGGCAACAACCTCAAGGCAGAATACGGCAACTCGGCGTTCGACATGCGGCAACGTTTCGTCGCCTACTACTCGGTTCCGCTACCCATCGGCCCGCACGGCGTGTTCCTCCGTTCGAGTAACATCGTTTCGCGGGAAGCCTTCGAGGGTTGGACCGTCTCCGGTATCACGGAAATCCAGTCCGGGCTTCCCTTTACGGTTTACCTCAACGGCATCGACTATAGCGGCTTCAACCAGTTTGCAGACCGGCCAAATGTGGGCGCAGGCAAGCTGGTTCAGCACAACAAGACACCCGACGCCGCCTTTGATAAGGCCTACTTCTCCGTCATCACCGCCGGACAAACCGGCAACGAGCGCCGGGACCAGTACTTCGGACCGGGCCTCGTCAATTTCGACCTGACTGCGGCGAAAGATTTCATCATCACCGAGCGGGTTAGGCTCAACTTCCGCGGAGACCTCTTCAACGTCTTCAACCACACCAACTTTGCCAATCCGAGCGGCAGCTTCAACAACTCGACGTTTGGCAAAATCACCGGTACGGTCGGCAGCTCCACCAGCGGCAGCGGCGGAGCGATCGGCGGTGCTCGGTTGGCACAATTCTCGCTTCGGCTCAACTTCTAAGCCGTTGGGAACTTGAAACACAAGGCCGGCCCAGATCATGGGTCGGCCATTGTGTTTCTGCGAAGTCCTCTTCCGACTGAGGCGATCCGATCGCTATCGGATCGCGGTGGCGAGCGTTGCCACAGTTGAGCCGCGCTTCGCCGCAATCTCGCGCCGGGGACCCGGCTGCGGAACATAGTTCTTGTAAACACTGATGTGGAAGCAAGCCTGCTGAAACTCCTCTTCAACGTCCACCTTGCCCGCCTGTACCAGCGGCATCAGATACCCGCGCAGCCATGCAATCTCGGTCAACGAAAGGCCGTGCTTCGCCAGATCGACAGCCTGCCCCGTCAGGTGCGGTGACGCCGTCTCACCCTGCGCCGGTGCCGCGTTGCCATTGGTCCGCAAGAGCTTCTGCTGGAACTGAACCGTCCGCACCGCCGAGTTCACCTGCAACGCCGAGTGGAATCTGGCATAGTGCGCCTGCGCCAGTGCAGTCAAGAATTGGGCCGTCCATGGCCGCGTATAGCGCCGGTTCGCCGGGAGCCGCTCGTCCGAAACCAGCATCGCGCTGGTTGGAATCGGCACCAGCAGCCTGTCTTCGCGCATCTGGTCCAGATCTTCATCGTCACGGATGCGATCCAGCCCGTCGCGATCGGCCATCTCGTTCTGGTGCAGCAGTATCTCGTGCGACCCCTTCAACGCCGGCGGAACAATCAGTTTCCCACGCTTCGTATAGAGCAGCGCCGGAATACCCGGCTCGAGCTTCACCAGCTCCTTCGTCAAACGCGTCGGAGTTAGTTCTGGTGCAACCGGCTTTAGATTCTGAGGCATCTGCGACTCTTCCTTGGCGAACGGCTCCAGGAAATCGGATGAAGTCGCCTTGCGCGGTTCCCCCTGAAGCTCCGGCGACCCCGGTGTGGAGTGCCGCTTGCGATCGTGCGTTACCTGGATGGAATCTTCCTCTGGAACCACCGCAGGCTGCGGGCGGCTCACCGCAGCAATGGGATGAACAACGGCAGCCTGCGCATGAGCCGGTCGGGATGCCTTCCCCTTCACAGCAGCCTTATGGGCTTTAGGATCCTTGCGGACGTCACGTTTTGCGGCAATCAGCTTAGGCTCGTGCGCCTTCGTCCTATGCTTCGTCGCTACCCTCGCAACAGGCACCGCCTTATGCTTCACAGGCTTTGCCGCAGACGCAGTAACGCTGGTGAGTGCCAGGCCCAGTGCCACGAACAGTTCGATTTTTGAGGTATTCGTGCGCATAAAATGGGGCGGCGCAGAGAAGACCAGAGCAATTCCTACCCTATCGTCCGCCAGCGACGAGCGGAAGTGCTGAAGGTGATTCTCTTAACTCGATCGTTAACCCCAGCGCAGTTTGAAGGGCGTTCGCGCCGGGTCCCATTTTGTCGTATCGTTGGTAGCATCAGGTCCGCAAATGCGATTGAGCTTCGTCATTCCGGCTTACAACGAAGAGGCGTACGTGCCCGCCTGTCTGGAATCGATCCTGGCACAGATTGAGGACGTCCCCGGTGGTGCCGAGATCATCGTCGTCAACAACGCCAGCACCGACCGGACGCGCGAAGTAGCGCTCAAATATCCCGGCGTGCGTGTGGTCGATGAACCGCAGAAGGGTCTCACCTTTGCCCGGCAGGCTGGGTTCAAGGCATGCACCGGCGAGCTGATTGCGAACGTCGATTCCGATTCCCGCCTGACCCCCGGCTGGGTCGACACCGTAATCGGAGCCTTCGACACCCAGAAGAACCTGGTCGCCATCAGTGGGCCGCTTGTCTATTACGACCTCGATCCGCGGCAGCGCTTCAGCGTGCAGATTTTTTACTGGGTCGCGTTCATGATCTACGTCCTCAACCGCTACATCCTGCGCGCGGGATCCATGGTGCAGGGCGGAAATTTCGTCCTGAAACGCACCGGGCTGGAAGCCATCGGCGGCTTCGATACCACGATCTCCTTCTACGGCGAAGACACCGACATCGCCCGGCGTATGAACCGCGTCGGCAAGGTCGAGTTCACGCTGAAGCTGAAGATGTTCTCGTCTGCCCGCCGCCTGAAGCAGGAAGGCATGCTGACCATCGCCTGGCGCTACACCATCAACTACTTCTGGACGACGTTCCGCAAAAAGCCCTTTACCGAAACTTACGTCGACCATCGCGAGCAGCCCGAGGGCTAGCCCTCTACTTCACGCCGTTGTTCGGGTTCCACACTCCCTGCAGCTTGCGGACGTAGAGGATCTGGCCGATGTGGTACGCATTGTGCGTGCAGATGTGCGCAATCGTCGGCGCAATCTTTGCCAGCGTAGCTTCATCGGCTGTGGCGACAAGGTCTTCGAGTGCGGTCATCACCGCGTCATCGTCCTTGACGATCTTGCTCCAGGTGGCCGCGTCGAACTCGTTGAACGTCTCGTCGTTGTTGCTCGGGGGCGCAGGCTGTTTCACGCCCTTCAACTCCGCAAGCGCGCGGGAGTTCCAGAACCAGAGATGGTAGGCGAGCATTCCGGCGCTGTGGTTGGCGTTGGGGTCGGACTTGCCTGCGCCGTTCAGCGGTGTCCACTTGGCCTGCTCCGGAGTAAGGCCAGCGATAGCAGTGTTGAGCGGGACGAACCACTCCGACTTCTCGTGCGACTGGTGCAGATCGGCAAGCAGGGTGGAGCGCAGGGTTGCTGGTGCCGAGGGTGCCTGGGCGGCGGCGGACGCGGCGAGTAGGAGAAGGCACAGGAAGCGGCGGATGACCATGGCAGACCTCAAGTGTGGTTGAGGATACAACGTTTGGACGCTGCGTGGCTTGCACGGACACCACGAAATCTGAAAGGATGGCGTTGATATTTGCAGGAGGCTCCACGATGCCGAGAACGGCTCTTTTACTGATGATTCTGACCGTGGCGCAGGCGTTTGGGCAGACACCCAACAGGCCCTTGCCCGATGTGCTACGTTCAGCGCGAGCCGGTGACTCGAAGTCGGAGTACATTGCCGGAATGATGTACATGTTTGGACAGGGCACGAAGCAAAATCTGCCGGAGGCTGTGCACTGGCTGAGCCTGAGCGCGGAGACAGGTCTGCCACAGGCCATGGTCTCGATGGCCATGCTGTACGACGTGGGGCAAGGTGTGCCATTTGATCCGGCGCGGGCGGCGCAGTTCCGGCAGCAGGCAGCGCACCTTGGCGAGCCGACAGCCATCGGACAGATCGACGACGACCGCAGGATGCCGGGACAAACGGACTTTCGCCGCGCCTCGGTGCTGAATGATCTGATGAAACCCGAGGAGGCCGTCCCTTACGCGAAACGGGCGGCCGCTGCAGGAAACATCAACGCCGGTCTGTTGCTGGGACGCGCCTACCAGTTTTCAATTGGCGTGCCGAAAGATATGGAAGAGGCAGTGCGCTGGTACAGGCAGGCCGCCGAGCGCGGGTTGCCGGACGCCGAACGACACCTCGCTTACATGTACGAGTTTGGGTTAGGGGTTAAAGTCAACCGGCCGATGGCGCTGAAGTACTACGACCTCGCGGCGCGGGCGGGTATGAAAGATGCGCGGACGGCGGCTGCGAACTTGCGCTCGCCAGACTACGACCGCCCGCCACCATCTTTTGGAAA
>JANXWZ010000008.1 GCA_025350865.1 Rhodanobacteraceae bacterium | reverse complement strand
CGTCGCTGCCCATGGCCCCCAGCGCGATCCGTTCCGCGGAGTTCGCCGCCATCTTCGCCGTCCCCTGCAGCACCCGCTCCATCCTCAATCGCGGCCCGGATGTCGATAGCGCCGACGGCACTCGCGAGCCCTGCGTCGAATCTCCGAACCCCTACGCCCGTTTCCTTGACACCACCAATGCCCTCCCGCTCACCCCCTGGCAGAAGGCCCACCTTGCACTCCGCAATGTCACCGACCCGGGCAATCTGGCGACGGTCGCCTACATTGCCGCCTTCACCATCTCCACCAACTCCCACACTGCGTACGGCCCGGGCGGCATGGGCTTCGCCAGGAACACCGGCTACAGCCTGCTGCAGGATGCGACCGGCGAGTTCTTCGGGACTTTCCTAATCCCCTCAATTGCCCATGAGGACCCGCACTATCACCGCATGCCGCACGCAAGCATTCCTCGGCGAGTCCTCCACGCCGTCTCACGCACGGTCATCGCGCAGAGCGACTCAGGCGCCTCCATGCCCAACTTCGCCAGCCTGATGACGTATCCCGTCGCCGCAGAAATCGGCAACCTGTACGTTCCCGGCATCAATGGCAACGGTCCCTCGACGGCCCGTCGCATCATGCTCGGATACGCCGCCGACCCGGCTGAGAGCCTCATCACCGAATTCCTCCCCGACTTCGCACGACGCATTCACGTCCGCGTCATCTTCGTCCAGCGGGTCCTGAACCCAGTCTCCAGCGACGGATACTCGCTCCCCTAGCGATTTATTTTGCGGACATTCTCCGGTTATCAGTCGGATACCCGACCCTCCGTTCGCCGCCCCCTTTCCCCATTCAATGCATGATCTTGCCGTTCGGTAATCCCTGCTTCGATTACCTGCGTTACCTCGATACTCTTGGTGTTGGAGAGCATCTGATCTGCCAATGGCAGGACTATCTGAGATTTACGCCCCTCCCTTTACACTTGGATGAATCATTCGTCTCATAGTGTCCATCCAAAAGGCCCAGGCAACAACGACTCCGGCCCCGTACTACCAACATTCTCGAGGAGAGAAATCAAACATGGCAAAGCGCGCAAAGGTATTTGAAAAAGCTCTGGTTCAAGTCGCAAAGGGTGGATGGGTCATCTACAACGGACTCAACTCCATGGTCAGCGATAGTCCCAGCTTTACGCCGAAGTGGAGCGACAAGCCGCTGCTGAAGTCTTACGAGAAAGAGAAGCCCCCCTTGGGCTGGCCCCGCACCACCGACTCGCTCTGTCCCAAGTGCGTCCCCGAAATCCGCCAGCAGATCGTCGACGGCAAGCTGCCCCACGAGATCCTGCTCAACGAGAAGGTCGGCGAGATCAAGGCGCAGATCATCGAGCGCGACGGCAAGATCCTGATGGTCAAGGACTGCCCCATCCACGGCCATTTTGAAGACGTGATGTCCATCGACCCCGCCTTCTTCAAGCATCTCGAAGAGGTCTTCCCCGGCCGCGACATCCGCGCCCACAACGACGAGCACCTGCACCATCATGGAACCAGCACCATCACGCACGGCCGTGGTTCGGTGCTGACGGTGGATTTAACCAACCGCTGCAACATGATGTGCGATCCCTGCTTTATGGACGCCAACCAGGTCGGCTTCGTCCACGAACTCACGTGGGACGAGATCAAGACCATGCTCGACAACGCCGTCACCATCAAGCCCAAGCGCCAGATGAGCGTCCAGTTCTCCGGCGGCGAGCCCACCCTTTCGCCCTACTTCCTCGACGCAGTCGCCTACGCCCGCAAGGTCGGCTATACCAGCGTTCAGGCTGCGACCAACGGCATCGAATTCGCCAAGTCGAAGGAGTTCTCCAAGGCCGCGGCCGAGGCTGGTTTGCGTTACGCATACCTCCAGTTCGACGGAATCGGCAACGCCGCCAACTCGCATCGCAAGGTCGGCAACGCGTTCGACGTCAAGCTTCAGGCCATCCACAACCTGCATGAGGCCGGCGTAGACATCGTCCCCGTCACCACCATCATCAACGGAATTAACAACGAGCAGGTTGGCAACATCATCCAGTTCGCGCTCGACAATCCGAAGAAGATCAACTTCCTTTCGTTCCAGCCCGTCAGCTTTACCGGCCGCGATGAGGCCATCTCAGACGAGCGTCGCCTCGCCCAGCGCTACACCCTCTCGCACCTCGCCCACGACGTCAAGAATCAGACTGGCATGGGCGAACCCACCCGCGACTGGTTCCCCATCTCCTTCATGTCCACCTTCTCCGACTGGGCCGACCTCGTCCACGGACCGGATCGCGACTGGGGCCAGCTCTCCTGCGGTTGCCACCCCAACTGCGGCATCGGCATGGGCCTGATGATCGACAAGGAAACCAAGGAAGCGGTCCCCGTCACAGCTTTCATCAACGCCGAGAAGTTGTCGAAAGACATTGCCCGCGTCAACGACGCCGCTCGCGGCAAGTATATGACGATGCTTGGTGCCGGACTCGCTCTGCTGGCGAACTACAACCCGGCAAACGCTCCGACCCACTTCAAGATCAAGGATCTGTTGGCGAAGTTCGACAAGAGCTTTGGCGCCAGCGGCATCGACTACGGCAAGGTAGGCGCGGACCGCACGCTCGAAGACATCAAGAAGCGTCGCGGCGACCGTTGGAACTTCCTCTTCATCGCCGGAATGTGGTTCCAGGACCTCTTCAACTACGACTTCCGCCGCACGGAACAGTGCATCATCCCGTACGCCACCCAGGAGGGCGAAATCAGCTTCTGCGCGTACAACACGGGCGTCGGCTGGCGCAACATCATCGAGAAGATGCACATGACCAGCACCCTGACCAAGTGGTACGAGGAGCATGGCCGCCACGAAATCTTCGCCGGCGGTAAGAACGTAGGCCTCGAAAAGGAAGGCACCTACGACCTCGTCCTCAACGACGCGCACGTTCAGTCTGCGGCCAACGATACGTTCGATAAGAGCGGCATCGCCAAAAACGCCCGCGAGGAGAAGATCCGCGCCCGCGACGCGAAACTGAAGTCCGACGCAGAAAACGCCAAGATGGCCGCGCTCTACCGCAAGGAAGTGCTCGGCGAAAAGGCTCCCGAAGGCGGATTCGTTCCGCTCGGCGCAATTGGTGGACTCGGCGGCATCACACCTGCTCCGAAGGCAAACGTCGAAGTCGTCAACGCAATTGAAGAGACGGTCTCAGGCGACTAGCTTTCTCGCGAACGCGTATGCAAACGGCCTCCCGCATGGGAGGCCGTTTTGCTTTGAGGTTGACCTAGAGCGCCACCAACTCCACGCCCAGCCGCTCAAAGTGCTTCCGGTTTAGAGTGACCAAACCAAGCCCATGCTCTCGCGCCGTCGCAGCGATCAGAACGTCAGCCAGCTCGACGGTGTACCCTGCTTGTTTTGCTGCCGCTCCAATACGGCCTGCCAGATCGGCGATCGCCCCCGTTATCGGCAGGATGCGTCCTTCGTAAACGTCGGCCACATCGTTCAACAACCATTCGTCGAACGACTCCCGCCGCTTGCCCTGCGGAAGCAGTTGGACGCCACGCCGCAACTCGACCAGCGTAATCACACTCAGGAAGATCGACTCGTTGTCCACCGTGGCAAGCCACTCCAGAACCCCACCGGCCGGACGATCCTTGCTCATCTGCGAAACCGCATCCGTATCGAGGAGGTAACTCAGAGTTCAACCTCACGAATTCCGCCTCGCATCCGCTCAAGTTTCAACCCGGAACCACGCAGCGGCGACTGCAAAAAGAACTCCGCCGCATTCGCATATTTCTTCTTCGTCTTCCGGTCCCACTCAGCCTTCGACACAATCACCACGGCATCCTTTCCTCCCTTGGACACCTCCTGCGGTCCTTCAGTCATGGCCTTGGTGACAACCTCGCTGAAATGCGCCTTCGCTTCCGCCAAACCCCAACTCGCCATCGCAGGACCTCCGTGCCGATTATAGCCAGTGTGACCACTCTGGTCATTTTCTGCCTCCGACAACCCCCCCGTTTCCACATCGGTAGCAGGCGACGATCGCCGTCGCTTTACAAAATTTTGTTGCGTCAACACCCATACTTGACAGACATCACTAGGCATAGGTACGTTTCACCCGTTACAATCGCAGAAAGACGAAACCTGCTTCCATGTAATATCGTCAACAGCTTGACGCCCTTTTCCTTCAAGGAGAAATACGCCCCATGAAATTGATTGCACGAGTCCCGGTAGCGGCCGGAATGTTGACCCTCCTGTTGCTGTCCGCCACCGGTTGCACGCGTCTCCGCGCTGCCGACCAACTTAACAAGGGCGTTGCCGCCTTCAAGAACGCAAAGTATGAAGACGCAGAGAACTACTTTCAGAACGCGTTGACCATCGATCCGACATACGAGAACGCCCGGCTTTACCTGGCCACCACGTACAGCTCGCAGATCGTCCCGAACCTGAACACGCCGGAGAATCTCGCCGTTGCGAAGAAGGCGATGGACCTCTTCCACGCGCAACTCGAGAAGGACCCGAACAACGTGACCGCCCTGAAGCAGATCGCTTCGATCGAGCGCAACACGGGCCACCCGGACGAGGCGAAGGAATACGAGAAGAAGGTCATCGCGCTCGCACCCACTGAGGCCGAGGCTTACTACACCGTTGGCGTCGTCGATTGGGTCGCTGCCTACAAGAACGCAAACGAGACCCTCCACGCCGAGAACCCGCCGATGAACGACAAGAGCGATGGCAACGTCAAGCTCTCGAAGGCCGGTTGCGCGAAGCTGGTGGAATTGAACACGCCGCTCGTCGCAGAGGGCAACCAGTACCTGCAGAAGGCTGTCGATCTCAATCCCAACTACGAAGAAGCCATGACCTACCTCAGTCTGATGGCTCGGCGCAAGGCGGATCTTGAGTGCGGCAACGCTGCCACGATCAAGGCCGATCTCGATCTGGCCGATCAGTGGGCCAAGAAGTCAATGGGCGCTCGCGCATACAACGAGAAGAAGAAGGAAGAGAAGAACAGCGGCGGCGTCACGCAGTAGCCGCACGTTCAGCCGAATGACCAAAGGCCTCCCGCATGGGAGGCCTTTGGCGTATCCACTCCTCCGTAGAATCCCCAACGCGGACTAGGTTGCTGATTCCGTTACGATTCTCCTTGCGCCCTGCACAGTTCAAGATACAATTCCCGACAGACTTCCAAGGAGACTGTACGCATGTCAACCAATCCTGCCATCGATTCAACCGCAACCGAAGGCCTTTCTCAGATCGAACGCGTCGTGGACGTGTTTGTCGCGCCGTCGAAGACCTTCAAAGATATTCTGCGCAGCACCGCGTGGTGGATGCCGCTCCTGCTACTCTCGGTCCTGTCTCTTTGCTCGGTTGCCGTGATGCAGCAACAGGTCGGCTTCGAGCGAGCATACGAAAACCAACTGAACACGCCGGCGGCACAAGAACGGATGAGTCAAGTCACTCCCGAGCAGAAGGCTCAACAGATGAAGGTTGGCGTCATGATCACGAAGGTCATTAGCTACGCCATTCCGGTCTTTATTCTCGTGAAACTCGCCATCTACGCGCTCATCCTTTGGGGCTGTTTCAACTTCATTCTGGGCGCTCAGACAACCTTCCCGCAGGTGCTCGCGGTCACGCTGTACGCCTCATTACCGACGGTTCTCCTTAGCATTCTGCTGATGGTGACGCTATCCTTCGGCGGCAACGCAGAATCCTACGATTACAACTATCCCGTCGGCACGAATCTGGGCTACTACCTCGCGGATTCCCCTGGATGGTTGCGTGCTCTTCTCGGACGATTGGACCTTATCCAGCTCTGGATACTCGGGCTCGTCACGTATGGCATGTCGGTGATTGCAAAAAAGACTGTCGCACAGTCAGCGATGATTGTCGTTGGATTATGGCTGCTTGCAACCCTTGGCGCCGGCGTCAGGGGAGCCTTTAGCTAAGAACGGCACCCAACTTGCTTCCTCGCAAGCTGGGTAGTCTGATCGAAATGCGATCGCTAGGGCCGCACGCCCAGCCTGTTGGGCGAGTTAGCCACCGAAATCGGCGTCACCACCGGCGCTGCGATTCCCACCAGTTCAAATAACCCATTCGGCGACTTTCCAGCGATCCAGCAGTTTCCAGAGCCGTCGATCGCGATGCCGCGCGGCGCGAAGATGACGGTCGGCAGAATGTTATTGGCGGAGTATCCGAAACTGGCATTCGCCGTAGAAATCAGGGTGCCGGTATTCGAATGCACGGTGACGGTCGAGGGGTTTGAGGTGGAGTGCTGGACGTTCAACGTGAATACGCGCCCCAATCCGTCGACGGCCAGGGTGAACGGCTCGTTGTCTGCGTTCGACGTGTAGCCGCCGATGGGAGAAACCTGGGCTCCCGCATTGGAGTTCTTGCCCACTCCGAAGAATTGCGCTGTGAAAACATTGCCAGCGTTGTCGATCGCTAAATCGAAGGGTACGGTTCCAGCGCCGGTGGAAAAGAACTGCGAGGTGAAGCCGCCCGAGCCGTTCGGTGTGAGCTTGGTGAGCCCGGAAAGCGTGCCGGGGCCGCCGTTGTCGGAGGCAGCCGTCCAGATATTGCCTGACCCATCGACCCCGATCCCGATGGGCAGCGATCCGCCCGCATACGGGCTACCGCTCAGCTCGACTCCCGCAGCGTTGATGTGAGAAATCGTATTTGACCCGTAGTTCGCAACCCACGTGGAGAGGTCGCGATTATCGATCGAAATCCCCATCGGTGCGTTGATCGATGCCGCCGACGAAGCCGAGAACGCGCCGGCACCGCCAGCCGGGGTTACCTCTAACACCTGGCTTGTGTTCAGATTGGCCACTTCAACATTGCCCGTGCTGTTGATCGCGACCGCCTGCGGCCCGTCGAACACCGAACCCAGATAGCCGGATGCGCCATTCAAAATCACACCAGCAGGGGAAATTTCGTACAACGCACGCGGTTTGCCATTGGCGGACGCGCCTGCTGCCGCGACCCATACGTTGCCCGTGGCGTCGATGTCGATGCCATGGGTGCCATTCGAGGTTGGGATAATGCCGCCGTTGTAAATAATTCCAAGTGCAAAATCACCCGGCGCGGAGGTGAGAGTGGGCTGGAAAGGGGCCGACGGTGTACCCAGCGCGAAGAGCGCCGCAGCGTTGTTCCCGGGGTTCAACGCAATGTCCAGAGCCGCCTGGAAGGTGTCGGTCGGCGCACTGCCGCCCGGAGGCGTCGCAGCCGTAAACAGCGTCGCGCAGGTCGTCGAAGCCACACCCGCCACTCCCGAGTTGACGCAGGATGCCAGAATATTCGCCAAAGTATTCATCTCGGCCGTGGGGAGCACGATGCCGGCGGTGGAGTTCGCGGACGGAGCCAGCCCCGTCACGGTGTTGGCCAGGTTCGCGGCGGCGGCACCCGCGTTGATCAGGCCTTGAAAGTTCATGGAGCTGGTCCCGATGTTCGTGGTATTCGGGGCTACCGACGCGAACGGCGCCAGCGCGTAGGCTGCCGCCACCGTTGTTACTTCGGAAATCGAAATAGAGGTGGTGGGCGTCAGGCCGCTGCATGGCCCCAGCATCGCCACCTCGGCAAGCGCATTGTTTACCCCGGCTCCGGCGTTTCCTCCGGTCGCGACGACGATCATTGGCAGGCTGTTGGACGGGCAGGTGTACGGGCGCGGGATCGTGAAGTTGCCCAGGCCGTCCGTGGTCGTCGCTGCGATCAGCGTTGCGCTGCTGCCGTACCCGGTCGTCCCCGGCGCATAGAGTTGGACCGCCGCCCCGGCGACCGGCTGCTGGCCGCCGTGCACCTTGCCCTGCAGCCCGGCGAGGGCCGCCGTAGGCTCAACTGAGGTCATCGCAGAGCAACCTGCCAGCAGCGCGGTTACACCCGCCGCTGCGAGTGGCAGCATCAGTCGAACCCGCCACGACGACAGAGGTGTGGAGGGGGTCGTCCTGGCTGCGGCAGGTTGCCGAAGCGCCGATAGGGGGAAGAATGCTGTAGCCCGCGTCATCATGCCGCCTATCCTACATCCTGAAGGATCAATCAGGACCACGACAAATCACGACATTGGCCATTACGGCAAAATTCTCGCGGTATCCCGCCGCGATTCAGGCGGAATCACACACCGCCAAACTATTTTTGTGCCTGACCCTCAAAAACACCAGCAAATCCACGTGTCAAGTGCCTGAACCATCTAAGTCGTTCATAACAAAGGAAAGATAGCTTGCACATTCACTCCGCTCAACCTGCTATCGTTAAATCAGGAGTCAAAGAAAGCCCCGGAGTCTGCGCTCCGGGGCTAAGTCTTTTGTTATCATGAATTTGGCGCAACCCTAATGGAATGAGGATTTTAGACCAGACCATTCCGTTAAGTTGTTGAATCGAAGGATTTTATCGGCCGGATCGGGGGGGCTGCTTCACTCCATCCACCGTTTGAACACCAACGACCCATTCGTTCCACCGAAGCCAAACGAGTTGGACAGAGCGTAGTCGATCCGCGCCTTCACCGGAGTGTGTGGAACGTAATTGAGTCGGCACTGCGGGTCCAGCTCCACGATATTCATCGTCGGAGGAGCCGTCTGGTGCAGCATCGCCATCAAGGTGATGCCGGCCTCCAGGCCTCCAGCGCCGCCCAAAAGGTGGCCGGTCATGGACTTCGTCGAACTGACCAGCAACTCGTGGCTCAACGCCTTCTCGCCGAACACATTCTCGATCGCCTTCGACTCCATTGCGTCGCCCAGAGGCGTCGAGGTGGCGTGCGCGTTGACGTAATCGATCTTGTCCGCCGAGATTCCCGCTACGCGCAGAGCATTGTTCATCGCCCGGAAGCAGCCCTCGCCCTCCGGAGCCATGCCTGTCATGTGGAACGCGTCGGCGGACATTCCGTAGCCGATCACTTCACCCAGAATCTTCGCCCCGCGAGCCTGAGCGAAATCCAGGGCCTCAAGGATCAGAATTCCGGCGCCCTCACCGACGACAAAGCCGTCGCGATCCTTGTCCCATGGACGGCAGGCATGCTCAGGATCTTCGTTCCGCGTCGAAAGTGCCTTCATCGCAGCGAAGCCGCCCACGCCCATCGGTGTAATGGCCGCTTCGGTGCCGCCAGCGATCATCGCGTCCGCGTCGCCGCGTTCTATGATGCGAAAGGCGTCGCCGATCGAGTGCGCGCTGGAAGTACAGGCTGTCGCAGTCGCCTCGTTGGGGCCGCGTGCGTTGTATTTGATCGAAACATGCCCAGCGGCCAGATTCACGATCGAACCCGGAATGAAGAACGGCGAAATCTTGCGCGGTCCGCCGGCTAGCATCGCCGAGTGCTCGCGTTCGATCACGTCGAACCCGCCGATTCCCGAACCAATATGAACGCCGAAACGGTCGCGGTTGGTCTCGTCGATGATTAGCCCGGAATGCGCCATCGCCTCAGCCGCTGCGGCCAGCGCGAAGTGAATGAATCGCCCCATCTTGCGCGATTCCTTCTTTTCGACAAAGACGAGGGGGTCGAAGTCCTTGACCTCGGCCGCAAAGCGAACCGGGTGCCCGGTCAGATCGAATGCCTTGATCTCCGCCATCCCGCTCCGGCCCGCTAACAGGCCTTCCCACACCTGGGGTGCGGTGTTGCCGACCCCGCAGATGAGCCCAATTCCGGTAACGACGACCCTGCGCGGAGCCGGTTGTTGCGGCCGCTGGTTTGACTCTGACATCGGTGCTTACTTGCCTTTCTGGTTCTTTTCGATGTAATCCACGGCGTCTTTGACGGTCTTGATCTTCTCAGCGTCTTCGTCCGGGATCTGAATATCGAAGGCCTCTTCGAACTGCATCACCAGCTCAACCACGTCGAGCGAATCGGCACCCAGATCTTCCTGAAAGCTTGCGCCCGGCGTCACTTCCGCCTCATCCACCTGAAGCTGCTCGACAATGATTTGTTTGACCTTCTCATCCACTACTGCCATGTCTATCTCCTGTATCAGACTAATGTTCGTGTCTCTAAAATTGGGCTTCACGTCAACGTCCTTGAAACTGTTCGCCTTGCAGAGTGTAAATCAAACGCCCCCCGTGCTGCGCGCCGAACTGCTTCCAACCCGAATTTGGCGGCGGGGCATTCACCGTAAAATAGGGTTCAGTCGCTGATTCCACACGTCTACCCAAGGGGCGGAGCGGCCGTCCGGGAGTTCAGCGCGTGAGCAAAATCTTCATCTCGATGGCTGTACTGCTTTCGATTTCCACTGTGGCGACTGCATCCCGCGCCCAGAAACCCAGGCCCTCAGTGCCGCCGGTAAGGCCTTGCCCCGGCTTGAAAGCACCACGCACCATCCGCGTCGACGGCAGGACCGCCCTCGAAGTGCAGGTCAAAATGGAGGTCGACGTCGACGGCGCGCCCAATGCCTACGGGCCGCCAGGCAAAAAGACGCTCGACGTCCTCACCCACGCCTACTCCCCCAAAGTCCCCGGCAAGCCACGCGAACTGGTCGGCTACATGACCGAAGACGACGACGGCCGGACGCCCACCATCCAGCGCAAAGGAGACCCCTACCCCGGCTACTACGTCTCGCAAACCGACTTCGCCGACATCCACAACCGCCGCATGGAAGACCCCCGGCGCTACGTCAACGCCGCCACCACCAACTACGTCGTGCTGGGTCGTGCGGCCATCAATGGCGGCGTCCAGATGGGCGACTTCGTCACGGTTTACAGCT
Organism: Rhodanobacteraceae bacterium; assembly: GCA_025350865.1. GTDB lineage: Bacteria > Acidobacteriota > Terriglobia > Terriglobales > Acidobacteriaceae > Edaphobacter. The sequence continues at coordinate 19,028 of JANXWZ010000008.1, read as the reverse complement.
GCCGCACCGGCAAAAGCGCCAACGCCATCGTCGGCGACTCCGGCAACGAAAGCGGCGCGGAAGGCTCGCTGGCGCTGGTGCGAAACCTCGGCTACACGCACATCAACAACGGCATCGACGAATCAGTCGACGAACCAGAGATCGTGATTCATTACTTCCCGCATTCCAACCCGAAACATCTGTTCTTCAGGAATCAGGCCGAACTCGACCAGGCCGCTAAGAAGCTCGGATTGAAGAAATAGACATGGCAGACCGGAGAAAACGATGACGAACTGACCTCAATGCCGTTCACCACTGAGTTCCGGAATGGTCCTGAGTCAATTTTTTCGATGCTGGCGTGCCGTCGGTTGCGGTACCGATGGAGCTGAAGTAGGCGGTTGGATCAACGAAATGATCTTGTTCATGGTCACCGCATCGTCGTCAAAACCACCATGCGTCGTGCTCTGCGAAAATTCGCCCGGTGCAGTAAAGAGCGCAACGTTGGAAAGCTGTGCTGGCGCCACTTGACTCGCAAAATACTTCTGCATCCCGAGGATCGGGGTGACCTGTCCATGTTCAAAGGACTGCGACACAAGGTACAGAAGCGAACGGCTGTAGCCCAGAATGGGTTCGCAGGAACGATCTTTCAGTTCAATGTCATCCGAGAGACTGAACTGGTTGTATTGCTTGACGGTGCCACTCTTGATTGAAGGCAGTACCTCAGTGACGAAGCTATCCGCCCGCACCGCGGGAGCCATGAAGTTGACGCTTTCAAATTTCCAGCCTTTTGCGCCCAGCCGCTGCACAATCAAGCTATGTACGATAGCCCCCGCTGAGTGACCAATCAAATGCAGACGAATCTTTGACATATCCTTGAAAAACGGGGAATTGAGGCAGGCTTCATAAAGCTTTATCCCACCGCTCTCCGGGAAGCCCGAAAGGCAGTCCGCGTTCTTTTTCATCTCGCCCCAGACCATGGTTCCCGGGACGGAAAGCATCTTTTCCAAACGCGCGTTCCACCAATTCTTCAGGCCATCCAGCATGCCGCCCGTTGGTTGGGCTTGTCTCGAGACAAGATCACCGAGGCGATCTTTGAGCGTGTCCCAGAGGCCCGTTTCCCACATGAAGAAAATAGGGAAAATCTGAGCGTCGTACAGGGCCGGTATCCATTTTGCAGCCGTGTCCGCCGCGCCCTTTTCCGGCGTAAGACCGCCGTGAGCATAAATGGCGACATCCATGACGTCGGTGCTCTTCAACCCCCATTTTTCTCGTGCAATAGCCACCTGCTCGTTCACAAGCGCCGTCACGTCCGCATCGGTCGTACGGTAGTCGCCAGTATTGCTGAGGAGCCCGTTATTGGCGGTATCGATAATGAACGGGCTTATCTCGCGGGCGCGCAGGGTCGGATCGCTTGCGAGCTGGACCGCCCCATTTTGAGTACGCAGGGACTTGGATGCGGCAATCTCCAGATGCAGGTCCGTGACGACGCCCAGCTGCGCCACCCAGCAGTCCATTGCGTTTGCCAGCCAATCATCGTAGCTAAGGACCGCTTGACCATCACTTCCCCAATTCGTGTCCCAGGAGTTGTGGATGATGAAGCCTTCCCGTGTGTAACCAACGATCGCGAAGGCGTGTGCACCATCGTCGGGCAAAACAGGGCGTTGGGGTATCGTCCATAGAGATTTCTTTGAGGTCTTCTTCACCCCGACGCCTTCATCCCATCCTCCGTGTGCTGCTGCACTGGCATAGAGAACGCCTATTTCGTTCAGTGCAACCTGCATGTCGGTCACGGACCGTGTGTCCACGCGATAGTAAGCCCCCAGGGGCCGCTTCACCGCGTCGAGCCACCAGTCCGACGATGCAGCAGCGTTCGCCTTGGTCGGCGCGGGCATCGTGAGGTCGGTCCATAAACGAGAAGCGCATGCCCCATGCTTGTACCACCCCTTCATCGCGCCGCGAAGGCTGGATCCCGTGTCGGCGTCTGGCGAGCCAGGAAACTCGTCGTATCTGCGCGCCATGGAATACAACATGAATGGCGATACTTCGCATTCCGCCGCCTTCCGCTTCGCGGCAGCCTGCAAATGGAAGAGAACGCTTGCCAGAGCGAATCCGGTACAGGCGTTTGTCGTCTTCTGGTTCAGGACGGGAATGTGTGCCTTCGGAGTGAGAACTTCGGCGGGAATCACCCGAACCGACGGAATGTAAGGGCGATCTCTCAGATCGAGGCTGTCCGGAACCACGCTCCGCTTAAACTTCGGTGCAACCTTTGGCACCTGCCCCGTTGGCTTGGCAACTCGCTTCTTCGCTACCTTATCTGCGCACATTCTCGTCTCCTGATTTCATAACGTTCGATCAAAGACAAATCATTTTGTACGGTCCGAAAGCATACAGTTCACCGTGGGCGGAATCCTTCGCGCACTGTCGACAGTGCGCGACACCCGCATGCCAGGGAAACGGCCGATGGGTATCCACACACCGCGATCTCCATCCCAACAGCAGGAGAGGCGCAGGATCGTGAGATCGCGAAATCGACTTCAGCTTCACATGTACCACTCGATATGTGAGGGCGCCCGATGCGTAAATACTTCTACCTGACCGTGCGATGAAATGCCATGAAAATGTGTAGATCCCTTTGCCGATCTACTCCTCCGCCCCAGCGACGAGCCGCAACGAACCATTAGGCAGTTCCCCAAGCTCGAGCGTCGCCTTGGCTCCCGTATCGCTCACCTCACGCAGCGTTCGATTGATTGCTCGCGTCCGCACGCCGACCTCGCCGAGCGTCTTCTGGATCTTGCCAACGTCGCCCTCAACCTTGTCCATCAACGTGCCAAACTTGCCAAACTCGGTCTTGGCCGACTCCAGAACCTTCCAGACCTCGTCGCCCTTCTCCTGCAAGGCCAGCATGTGGAAACCCATCTGGAAGCTGGTCAGAATCGCCGACAGGGTGCTCGGCCCGGCAATGGTTACCTGACACTTCGACTGAATCTCAGCCTGCAGCGAGTCGCGCCGCATCACCTCCGCGTAGAGGCCTTCGGTGGGCAGAAACATGATCGCGTGCGGCGTCGTCATCGGTGGATTGATGTACTTCTCGCAGATGCGTTTGCCCTCGGTCCGAATAGCAGCTTCGAAGGCCTTTCCCGCAGCCAGCAAAAGGTCGGCGTCGTTGGCGGCATAAGCGTTCTCAAGACGCTCCCAGTCCTCGCGCGGGAACTTGGCGTCGATCGGCAGGAGCGTCTCGCCGCTCTGGCCCGGGAATCGAACTGCGAACTCAACTACTTCCTGCGTATTCGGCTTCACCTTCGCATTGCGGACAAACTGCGACGGCGCCAGCATTTGCTCCAACAGCATCCCGAGCTGGACTTCAGCAAAGCCGCCGCGCGACTTAACGTTCGTAAAGATGCGCGACAGATCGTCAACCCCTTCGGACAGCTTCGACATTTCGCCTAGCCCGGTGTGCACCTTGTTCAACTGGTCCGTCACTTGTCCGAACGACTCCGTCAGCCGCGAGTGCAGCGTCGCATGGAGCTTCTCGTCCACCGTCACCCTCATCTCTTCGAGCTTCGCCGAGTTATCGGTGTTGAGCTTCAGAAGCGCCTCTCCCACCGTCGTGCGCAGCTTCTCCTGATGAGACGCATTGCTTCCACTCAATTCGGTCAGCCGATTGTGGAGAGCGGTCTGGGCTTCCATCTGGCCGCGCGCACTGTCCTGCACAAATGCCGAAAGCCGCTGGGAGAGGGTGTCAAGATTCTGCTGAACCGCAGCGCGAAGCGTCTCGGCGGAGGCCTTGTTATCGCCACGAAAGCTGTCCAAACCGGCGTTGATCGCCGTACCGAGGGTTGAGACGCTGTGCGTAATCTCGGTGCGCAACGCCGTTGCGGCTGCCGCGTTCGCCTCACGGGTCGCTTGCGATTCGGCGGCAATATCGGCCCGCATCTGCGCCAATCCGCCGCGCACGTGGGTGTCCAGCGCTTCGGCCCGTGCATCCACGCGCGCAATCTGATCCGGCACTTGCAATTGCCTTGGGTCCTGCGCGATTGGGGTTGCGGACTTCCTGAGCAGAAGGACAGCGACCGCAATCAACAGCAAGGTTTGGATGACAAAAATTGCAAGCAGCATATTCGATTTTCCTTCGCCACAGAATAGCAGAGCAGATGTGAAATGCCTGTTGCATCGGCTGGCAGGGGAGCTGCTGGCTGTCGTGTACGGAGACTAGCAGCTAGGCCGAAAAGTTCTTCCGGATGCCGGATGGGTGCGTCTCTTCGGTCTCCGGTTGAGCGAGCGAGAGAATCGAATCAGCCACGGCGGCGGCTGTTCTTGCGGCCTGCACATCGTGGACGCGCAGGATGTGGGCGCCGGAGAGAATAGCTGCTGTGTTGGCGGCATTTGTCGCGTGTTCCCTGGTTGCGTCGTTGGTCTGCGGAAGATGCGCGGTCAGGAACCTTTTGCGCGACATACCCACCAGGAAAGGCAGCCCAAACTGATGCAGCTCTGCGAAGTGCGCCAGCAGCGTGAAGTTTTCGTCACCAAGCTTCCCGAAGCCGAATCCGGGGTCAAGGACCAAGCTCGACCGGTCGATGCCGGCCGCACGAGCCAGGCTCAACGTGTGGGCCAGGCCGGCGACAATCATCGGCAGGATATCCGCGTGCGGCAGAGGGGGCAATGCGCTCCAGCCACGCGGCACTCCGCGGGTGTGCATCAGTACGGCTCCCGCGCCTCCCTTGGCCATCACCTTCGCCATTTCCGGGTCCCAGATCAGGCCAGAGACGTCGTTGACGATCTCTGCGCCTTCCGAGATGGCGAGGCGCGCGGTCTCCGCGTGGTAGGTATCGATGGAGAGGATGGCTTCGGGGCGCAGCTTGAGAATCGCTTTCAGGACCGGGAGAGTGCGGTCCTGCTCCTCGGCCGGTGTTACAGGGGTTGCGTTGGGGCGGGTCGATTCGCCACCGATATCAATCAGGTCGGCGCCGCTATCCAGAAGCTCCAGCGCATGGTCTACGGCGGACCGGGAGTCGAAGTATAGATTACCATCTGAAAAACTGTCCGGCGTCACGTTCAGGATGCCCATGAGAACCGTACGACGTCCCAGCGGCAGTGACCGCGACCGAAGACGCCAGGTGAATCGTGCGCGAGCTACAAAGGGCATGTGCAAGAACCTTACCGTGAAATCGAGGGTTGGTCTGATCGCAATCGATGAGGACACGACCAAGCAAACAAAAGCCCCCATTGATGTTGATGGGGACCCCGACCAACTCCCGGTTATACGTTTTCAAACCGTCATAAGTTCCTTCTCTTTGGCTTTGAACAGTTCGTCCAGGCGCTTAATCTCCGCATCTGTCAGCTGCTGCACCTCTTCTGTGGCTCGCTTTTCATCGTCGGCCGAGATCAGCTTATCTTTGGCCGCCTTTTTGATGGCCTCGTTGCCGTCGCGCCGTATGTTGCGCATGCTCGTCTTGTGGCCTTCCAGGACGCCCGCAAGGTTCTTGACGGCTTCCTTGCGCCGCTCCTCGTTCATCGGCGGGATTGGAACGCGGATGATGCGGCCATCGTGCATCGGGTTGAAGCCCTGGTTCGACGTGCGGATCGCCTTTTCGATCGCCGGAACCAGCGAAATCTCCCACGGCTGGACGAGGATGAGTTGCGCTTCCGGCGTGGTCACCTGCGCCACCTGTGCGATGGGGGTGTCGGTGCCGTAATAGTCGACCTTCACCTGGTCCAGCATGTGGACGCTGGCGCGGCCGGTGCGGGCCGAGAGCAGATTGGCCCGGAAGTCGTCGACCGTCTTCTCCATGCGGGTCTTCAGTTGGGCGTGTACGTCCTTCAGTGCTGCGATGGTCAACATTACGGATGCCATGGGTTCATTTCCTCGTGCGCCGATGCGCCAAATCTTGCAGACCTGATTCTACTGAAATGTGGGGCTTACCGTTGGAACGCCCGCAGCCGGCTGCATGCGTCCTTCAGGTCGGCATCCCGCTTGGCGAAGCAGAATCGCAACAACTCCTCGCCTGCTCCGCTGGCCGGACGGAAGAAGGCCGATCCCGCGACCGAGGCGACACCCGTTCGAGCCAGCAGGTCGCGCGACTTCTCCGCGGCGTTGCGGCCCTGCAGCGATCCGGTGCTCGCCATAATGTAGTACGCGCCCGGAGGGACGTGGGGAGTCAGCCCTGCATCGCGCAGTGCGGCGACCAGCATGTCGCGCTTGGCCAGATGATCCGTCGCAAGTTTTGTATAGAAATCAGGTGGAAGTTGCTCAACGCCATCGGCGCAGGCCTGCTGGAAGGGTGAGGGTGCGCAGACGTAGAGCATGTCGTGGAAGTAGGCGATCGACGGCATCCAGCGAGCGTCGGCAATGACGTAGCCGATGCGCCATCCGGTGACCGAAAAAGTCTTCGAGAAGCCTGAGATCAGGATCGTGCGAGCGCGCATGCCCGGCAGCGAGATCGGGCTGACGTGCGTGGCGTCGCCATAGATAAAGTGCTCGTAAATTTCGTCGGAAAAGATGAAAAGCTCATGCTCCTCGGCGATGGCGGCCAGTCCCTGCAGCTCTTCCAGCGTGAAGATCTTGCCAGCGGGGTTGGACGGCGTGTTGATCAGCATGGCCCGGGTTTTAGGCGTGATCGCAGCCCGCACTGCATCAAGGTCGACCTTCCATTCCGGCGCCTCCAACGCGACCGGCACCGGCACCACCTTGCGCGAGGAGAGCATATTGGCGTGGTAGCCGTAGAACGGTTCGAACAGCAGGACCTCGTCGCCGGGATTGAGCAGAGCTTCAATGGCAGCTTGAAAACCGCCGGTCGCGCCGGAGGCAATCATCACCTCCGTCTCGGGGTTGACCTCGATGCGGTGGGTCCGAGCCATCTGTGCGGCGATTGCCTTGCGCAGGCGCAGGATTCCGTCGGCCCGGGTGTAAATGTTGTGGCCATCGCGGATGGCCTTGAACGCGCCTTCAATGACGACAGCGGGCGGTTCGGTATCGCACACACCCTGGGCGAGGTTGACGCCACCCATGTTGTCGCAGGCGACGGTCATGGCGCGGATTTCGGATTGCACGGAGTCGGGGGCGGCGTCGCTCAGGTGAAGGGAATCGGTAGCTAAAGGCACAGCGTAAACTCCTGGAATACTAGCGACTATCGTAGCTGGATCGAGAGCTCGATGCCAATTGACTCGGCGGCTGTCCCCGCGTAGGCTTCGACAATGAAATATGAGATAGATTTGTCCGCTGAGGATGAAGCATCCCTCCGAGCGCTCGCTCTCCGCCACGGAATCAGCGTAGGGAAGTTGGTTGTACGAGCACTTGGACGGCGCGATGACTCAATCTCTATTGCGAACTACGTCATTCTGGCGACGCCAGAATCCCAGTAGTTGTCTTTAGTTGTGAAAACTTGTGGAGAGCGATCTTATTGTGCACATCCGAGGTATCTGGGGAGTGGTCCGGTCTGCAGTAGAGAGTCTGTGGCCTATTGACGCGGCCCCCAATCGCACGGCGGCTGTTCCTCTGGACCCCCCAATCGTTGGCAGCAGCCCTCGAACGATAAGCGGATATCTCTAAATGAGAGGTGACGGTGAAAACTTTATGGAAGGTCATTTTTTGCATCTCTCTCGCAATGCTGTCGGTTGCTGGCTTAGACAATCTGGTCGACTTCGAGCAGCGAAGAAGACGCTAAAGCTCGATACGACGAGACCGTCTCCCCTTGCGATCTCGGTAGGAATCCGTATCGCGTCAAAGGTCACCATGTCGTTCTAGACACGGCACATACGACATATCAAGCGTTTACTGGGCAGCGCATGAATGTTCCTTCGCTGAGTCCGTGTCTTCTATATCAAAAAATGCTAGATGAACACACCGCTCTCTACGAGGTGAGGGAGGGGTTTCAGGGCAACTCGATGTTCGGCCAGATAGCCGTGGTCTTGGAAAATGGCGATGCGCCCGACCCGAGACGGCTGTGGCGCGTGTATGTGAAGGGGACTATGGACCTGCAGAACGGGTTCGGCGCAACGGTGGTCGTCCCTGTAGTGCGATTCATTGAATATAATCCAGGGTCCGTTTCTATTCCGCAGCAGTTGTCTTCAGAATCACCTGCTTTAGCGTCAGTACTGCCCAGACCAGAGGGTGTAAGACCTTTTCAGACCCAGCCCACATCCGAGGCGAGGTCAGAAATCCAAACAGTAACTAATCCTATTAGCCCTCTTCTTACGCCTCAACCAGTCGAATCACCAACGAACCCCGAACCACATCCATTGGTAAGCGGGAACGCAGAGTCGTCGTTCCGACCGTCTCCCATACCCTCTACTTGGCAACTACAGGCAAATGGAGATGAGGTGCTAACAGGATTGAACGGAATATGCGCGACGCTTGCCTTGTTATCGGCAGATGATCCGAACAAAGTTCATGTGACACTCTCCAACGGGACGATGAAGGTCTTCACTGTCGAAAAGACGCAGGAGGCCATGCGATTCGCCCAGGATTATTGCCGCGCACAGTAGTCGCTCCGCGATTAGGCGAAATAATTCCTATAACTAGTCTGGCTGATGGAAGCCAAGCCGGACCTCACAGAAGCGAATTCCGTGTCGTCCCAGCCTCTGCAACTGCTTCCGTCTCGACGTCACCCGGCAGCGGACTCAACCCCAACCCGCGATTTTCCTTCTTTTTCTTGCGCGTTGGGTAATTCTTCGGCGGTGTTGGTGGATCGAGAATGTCCTGCAACTGCTGCTCAACCGCGCTCCAATACTTCGCGTCCGCTGGCCGCGCCGAGGCCACCGACTGGCGCATCTTCGCATACCAGAGGCTCCACTCCAGCTCTTTCTGGTTGTTGTTGTCGATGGCGGCCTGGACGCGCCTAACTTCGCTGGGGACTGCCATGGCTATACCTGTCTCGGGGCCAGCCCGGTCGCTTCCGCCTGCTCCTGCGCGTGGTAGCTCGACCGCACCAGCGGCCCAGACTCCACGTGCTTGAAACCCATCGCCAGCGCCTCGTGCTTCAGGAAGGCAAACTCGTCCGGCGTGTAGAAGCGGCTCATTACCAGGTGGTCTTTCGACGGCCGCAGGTACTGCCCGATAGTCAGGATGTCGACTTTGCGGTCGGCGAGATCGCGGAAGACGGCGAGCAGTTCGTGCATCTCTTCGCCCATCCCCACGATGATTCCGGTCTTGGTCACCTGGGCCGGATTCATCTCCTTCACCTGCTGCAAGAAGCGGAGTGAACGCGGATACTTGCCGCCGGATTTAGCGATGCGGTACAGCCGCGGCACGGTCTCGATGTTGTGGTTCAAAATCTCGGGCGCGGCGTCGACCACCATCTGGAGAGCCGTCTCATTGCCTTGAAAGTCCGGCGTCAGCACTTCGATACGGCAGCCTGCAGCCTGCAGCCGAATCTCGCGGATTACCTCAACGAACGCACGGGCCGCGCCAATGTTGTCGTCGTCGCGATTCACGCTCGTGACCACCGCGTGGTTCAGGCCAAGCTGCGCGACGGCATAGGCGACGCGTCGCGGCTCGTCGAAATCGATCGGCTCCGGCTTGCCCTTGGGAACGGCGCAGAATCCGCAGCGGCGCGTGCACAGGTTGCCGAGCATCATGAAGGTTGCGGCCTTCTGGTTCCAGCACTCGCCGATGTTGGGGCAGTGCGCGCTCTCGCAGACGGTATGCAGCTTCAGGTCGCGGGCCATCTTTTTCAGCGCGTGGAAGGTCTCGCCGCCCGGAGCCTTCGCCTTCAGCCACTCGGGCTTGCGGACAGGGATCTTCGGCGACAGATCGATCTGGACGAGTTCGGAAAGTACGGGCGCGGAAGCCATCATCGATATTGTATCTGGCTAGACCATCCGGTCCCGAACCTCGGGACGGACGAGGTAGAGGAAGAACAGCAGCATGAACAATCCCTGCACCATCGGTGCGGCCTGGTGAACGCGCGTGAAGACATAGAAGTAGCTCGCGCTGAGCAGCAGGCAGCCGGCCAGCACGATGGAATAACCCCAACGCCGCATGCGCAGCAGGCCGAACAGGCCGGTGACAAGGATCGTGCAAAGGGCAAGTACGCCGTATTTGCCGGTATTGCTGGCAAACGCGCCATTGAGGGCCGCAAAGACGTTCAACAGCGTCAGCAGCAGAAGAAACAGGGCCACGCCCGCCACTCCGGGGAGCATCTTGCCTTTGGCCGCAGGTGGAGTCTCTAGCTCGCTCATAGGGTGTGGAGGTACGAGATCAGGTCGTTGAGGTCGGCGTCGTCGAGCTGACCGCCCATCGCCGGCATCAGGTTTCGGCCCTGCGTAATGGTCGCTGTGACGCGCTCGTCGGTCGCCGCTGCGCCGCTGGGCAGGGCGGGTTTCTTGTAGAGGCTCAGCAGCGATGGCCCATGCAGCGGCCCGCTCTGGCGGTCGTAGTGGCAGGCGGCACAGCGCGTCTGGAAGACCGAATGGCCGCGCGTCTGGTGCGAGTTCAGTTCCGAGAGCGGAGTCGGCGGCGGGGTCGACCTGCAGCCCGAAAATACGAGCGAGACCGCAGCGAGGAGAATGGAGCTGAAAAACTTCATCCCTTCCATTCTCGCATCTGACATGCGATCAATTCCCAGCCGCGATCGCTTCGACAATCTTGTCCATCGCCACTCGATCCGCCCCGCCGCTGGGCAGGTGGTTATCCACAAGCACTGAGAACGCCACAGTCTGCCCGCTCGCAGCAGTCAGATAGCCCGACAAATCGCGCGACTCCCCTAGCGTCCCGGTCTTGGCCAGCACCTTGCCCGCCAGCGTCGACGGCGGCAGAAAGCGGTTGGACAGTGTTCCGTCCACTCCCCCCGTGGGCAGCGACGCCTTGAACATCTCGCCCCACTTCTGCTTCGTCGCGTACACCAGCAACTGCGTCAGCGAGCGCGGCGTCACCAGGTCGTGCCCGCTCAGGCCGGAGCCGTCGTAGAGCACCAGATCGTTCGGAGCAATGCCGATCTGCGTCAGGTAAGCTTTCGTGATCGCCAGTCCGCCGCTCGACCGGTAGTCGCAGCCAATCGCGACGCCGAGGTTTCGCATCAGCACCTCGGCATGCAGGTTTTGCGAGTCCTTCAACGTGAACTTCACATCTTCGCCCAGCGTCGGTGACTGATGGGATGCGATCTGTGTCAGCGGGGCCGATCCGGCCATCCCGGAGCCCGGCTGGCAAGCATCCGTTGGTTTCGCCATTACCGCCTTCACCGCGCTCTGAGCCTGTGTATCCTCGATCCCCGGAATCGTACTGCTGACAGTGGAGTGCTCGGAGGCCGTAGCGCCCGCCACCTTCACCCCGCGTCGTTCCAGCGCACCCTTCAGCGCCGTAGCCGCATACTCCGCCGGATCATGAATCGCCAGGTCGGATTTTGCGGTAGCTGCGCCCAGGACTGCCTCGCCCGACACCGCGATCTGCCTAGAGCCAACCGGGCGGTCAAAGTGAATCCGCGCGCGGTGCTGATCGGTCGGTTGCGCGATGGTCGTCGTGGTCCCGGTCATCACGTAATACGGAACGTCAGGCAGCGCAGTGACAATGGCCGCATCGCCCACCTTTGCGCCCGGCATCACGTCCATTTCGATCTGGCTATCGTGGATGGTCAGCGCAGAAACCGGCGCGCCATACCCCGGCTGCAGGTCGTCGATCCCCCAGCCCACGGGATAGGGCTCCCACGCAAAAAAGGTGTCATCGCCGACGATGTCGCCGGTGATTGTCTTCACTCCCTTGGCGACTACCTGATCTGCCAGCTCTTCAATATCCGCCATGGTGGCTGGTCCTGGCGGCGCGGGAACGGCGGGCTTCGCAGGTGGAACGTACGGCGTCTCGTGCGAGCCGAAGTTGGCGTCCCCGCCACCGACGAGCTTTAGATTGCCCTTCAGAACGCCGTCGGCTAGTTCGCCTTCTGCCATCACGGTCGTTGTGAACCGCTTCTCCGGGCCCATCAGCGCGAGCGCGGCCGCAGCGGTGAACATTTTGTTGTTGGAGGCGGGACGAAACAGCTGGCCGTCGTTCACCGAGCACAGCGGTTTACCGTCCAGCGTCGTCACCGACACACCCCAGTGCGCGCCGGCGACCGGCGGATCTACCGTCAGCGCCTTTACCTTGTCGCAAAAGCCACCGCCCTGCGCCGTTGCCGACGCAGCCGACAACGCCAGCGCAACCAGCACCCAGCCCGGCCCATATTGATTCGCCATGCTCAAGAGTTTAGCTCCAAACCGAAGCGCCGTAGCCATCATTCTGGCCCGGCGTCGAGTATTGCCCGTCGAGCCAGAGAAAGCGGTGATGATGTATAACAATCCACCCGCCAGGGCCTGCCCTCGAAAGTAACGTGGAAAACGCATCGCGACGGAGAAAACATCATGCAGATCGCTGTGACATCGAGATTGTCGGTTGCCGTATTTCCGTTGCTGCTCGCAGGTTCGCTTTGCGTTGCGCAGCCGCTTAAGCCTGTCACCATCACCGCAGCGGATTGCACCGCAGCCCGCCTCGGCGATGCCATCCCAGTCGCGTCTATCGGCGAACCGGTCGCGGGCGTTCGACTGAGCCCGCCGGTATGGAACGGAGATGCTGGGCCGGCACCTGCCAACTGCTCCATCGATGGAGAAATGCTGCCCACAAGCAAGGGGCCGCACGCACTACCGATCAAGTTTCGCGTGATGTTCCCAGCGGTCTGGCAGGGCTTTGCCATCCAGTTCGGCGGAGGCGGCAACAATGGCGTTCTGCCGCGACTGGCCGGCGTTCCCGCAGGGGGAAGCATGACCAATGCCCTGGCCGATGGGGCAGCCACCTACGGAAGCGACTCCGGGCATAACATGGCCGATCCCGACTGGTCACTTGACGATGAGTCGATCAAAAACCTGGCCTACATGCAGATGAAAAAGACCCACGATGCCGCGATGGTCCTGATCAAACGCGTCTATGGCGCGGCTCCACGCTATAACTACTACGCCGGGACGTCGCAGGGCGGTCGCGAGGCTCTCACCGTCGCGCAACGCTACCCGGCGGACTATGACGGCATTACAGCCAATGTTTCGATCGTGAATTTCTCCGCGCTGATGCTTGCTCCGGTGTACATGCGCATCTAGGAGAAGGCACTGGCAAGCTGGGTGCCGCCCGTGAAGGGCCGCTCCATTGTGGCCGAGTTCATGCGGCGATGCGATGCGCTGGACGGGCGCGACGACGGCGTCATCAACAACTACCAGGCTTGCCGCGCACTCTTCAACACAGCGGGAACTGGAGCCAAGAATCCGTGGACCGGCAAGCTGTGTCCCGGCGATGTTGACCCCAACCCGAACGACACATCGGAAGCGGCGTGCCTGACCTCCGCGCAGGTCAAGACGCTGGAGTTCGATCTTTCGCGGTTCGTTTTTCCGCGTCCCTATGAGAACGGCGTCACTTCCTTTGGGATGTGGGCGCCAACGACGGCGCTCGCTGCGGGTGGCGGTCCGCCACCTCCTCCTCCGGGTGCCCAGCCGCGACCGGCAGGTGGTCCCATCATGAACTTCGGTGGCGGCGGCATTCTGGTAGGCCAGTGCTACAAGCGGCAGGCGGGCGCCGCGCCGGACGCCCCGATGTTCACTCACCTCGGCATTCTCGGGGCGGTCGGCTTTGTCATGCAGGATCTCAACGCCAACCCGCTGGACCTGTTCGAAGGGGGCAAATATGAAGCGCGGCGGCTCCAGATCTCCGAATGGATGGATGCCACCAACCCAGACCTCAGCGCGTTCCGCAAACGGGGCGGAAATCTGCTGATCACGATCGGCACCAACGACACCGTCGCTTCGTCTGGCGCGCAGTTGGATTACTACCAGTCCGTGCTCGACAAAATGGGCCGTTCCACGGTCGACAGCTTCATGCGGATGTGGGTGATCCCGCAGGCTAATCATGGTCTCGATGCGCGGGTGTACGCGATTGACGGCAAGGGGCAGAAGGTGGAGCCGCGCGAGATTCCAAACCAAATGGACCGTGTCGCCGTTTTGCGAAAGTGGGTGGAGCAGGGCATTGCACCGGCGAAGGTGGAACGGCTGACCGGCAAGGACGGCACCATGCCGCTCTGCTCGTACCCGGACTACCCTCGTTACACTGCAGGCGACCCGAACCAGAGCGCGGCATATACCTGCACGCCGCCGTAGCTAGACGGCGACAGCTACGTCGTGTGCGCTACGACGATCTTCCAGCCCTGATCCGTCTTTTCAAACAGCAGCGAAAACATCCCGTCTCCGGGCCCGCCCATCTTCTTGTTGCGGTCGATGTGATACTTCCCGATCACCACGCCAAAGTTTTCGCTCACCACATGCGGCTCCAGTTCGGAGAATGTCAGCACGCCCATGGATTCCTTGGTCGCGTAGTTGCGCCGGTAGTCCAACTGGAGTTGATCGAAGCCTCGCGTAACCTTACCGTCGGCGATAAACAACAGATCGCCGCCATTCTTGTATCCGCTCAGGTAAGCGTCGATCTTGCCTTGATTCCAGGCTCGTTCCTGCGCGTTCAGCACCTTGACCATGTCGAGTTCGTCGCGCGAGAGCATGCGCAGTTGCTCCGGCGGCTTCTCCGGTGCCTGAGCGTGCAACAGCGGGGACGCCAGCAGCAGCGCAGCGACGAATACGACCGAAAGCCTCCATCTCATTGCCAAACCTCGTAGGCAGAAGTGTAGTCGAGAACCCGGCCCAAAATGTCACCGGTTCGTCACTTCTCAAACCAAGTACGAGAAGCGTGGATGGTTTGGATGCAAACCATGAGTTTCCTGTGCGATAAGCGTTCAATCGCCAGGCTGGTTCCGTGTCCGAGAACCGCCCCGGCCAGATATAACGCGACGCTCGTGTATCCCTTGCGCTGCTCGGCGGCGTGGAGTGCAGCCTCTTCAGGCTCATGGGGCTGTCCAGATCGTGCGATCTGGCGCCGAATCGCCCACTGCAACACGCTGAAGGCTGCGCCCGTGATCAGCAGCGACGACAGATAGACCGCAACGGAAAACGAATCCAGATGCTTGTCGATCATGTAGCTGGTGACGAGTGGCGTGAGCGAAAGCCAGAACAGCAAGCCGAGGTTCGCCCACATCACAGTCGTGTCTACTCGCTTCAGGCGATCTACTAGATGATGATGGTTCACCCAGTAGATCCCGACGTAACTGAACGACAGCAAGTAGACCAGCAAGGTCGGCAGCACCGTCAGCAGACCCGTCATGCCGGAATCTTTCGGCACCTTGAAGTCCAACACCATGATCGTGATGATGACGGCGATCACGCCGTCCGAGAACGCTTCCAGCCGGGATGGAGAGGGTTGATACGCCACAAGGCAGGGTGTAGGGAATAGGGTGTAGGGAATAGAATACAGACTCATCGCCATGGAAAGTTCAACTACCAAAACGGTTCACGCGGTCTGCTCGCACGATTGCCCCGATAGCTGCGGCGTACTCGTCACGGTGGACACGGCTTCAGGTCGTGCGACCCGCGTGCAGGGGGACCCGGCGCACCCGGTTACGCGCGGTTTCCTCTGTGGCAAGGTCGCCAAATACCTGGACCGTGTATACGCCCCCGACCGGCTGCTGTACCCGATGCGCCGGAAGCACGGCGTCGCGAAGACGTCGCTGGTGCGAGGCAAGGAGCTCGATGCCTTTGAGCGCATCTCGTGGGACCAGGCGCTCGATGAAATCGCCGCGAACTTCAAGGCGATATCGGATGAATTCGGCCCCGAGGCGATCCTGCCCTACAGCTACGCCGGAACCATCGGCCAGCTCGGCTATGGCTCGATGGATCGCCGCTTCTTCCATCGTCTCGGAGCGTCGCAGCTCGACCGCACCATCTGCGCCACAGCCGGGGGTACCGCGCTGCTCAGCGTCTACGGCGTCAAGCTGGGGACCACGCCGCAGGACTTCGCCTACGCCCGGCTGATTATCGCCTGGGGCGCAAATATCCACGGCAACAACATCCACCTGTGGCCGTTTATTGAGGAGGCCCGCCGCAACGGCGCACGGCTCATCGTCATCGACCCCTACCGCACCCGCACCGCCGCGCTGGCCGACGAGCATCTTTCGATCAACCCCGGCACCGACACGCTGCTGGCGCTCGCCATGATGCACGTAATCTTCCGCGACGGCCTCGAGGATCGGACCTATCTCGAAGCCTGCGCTCACGGCCTCAACGAACTGCGCACTCACGCTCTGAAGCCCGAGCATTCCCCCGTTAATGCCGCCGCAGTCACCGGCATCGCGGCCGATACCATTGAGCGTTTGGCCCGCGCCTACGCGACCGCCAGGCCCGCCGTCATCCGGCTGAACTACGGCATCCAGCGCAGCGAAAATGGCGGGACCGCGGCCCGTGCCGTCGCCATGCTGCCCCTAATCACAGGTTCGTGGAAGCAGCGCGGCGGTGGGGTGCAGCTCTCGACGAGCGGCGCGTTCCAGTTCAACGAAGCAGCCCTGCAGATGCCCCAACTGATGCTACAGAGCCCGCTCGGACGACCCACTCGCATCATCAACATGAGCCAGCTTGGCCAGGCGCTGACCGAAGTTTCGGATCCTCCCGTGAAAGCACTGTTCGTGTACAACTCGAATCCCGCAGCCATCGCGCCCAATCAGAACGCGGTCGTTCAGGGTATGGCCCGCGCCGATCTCTTCACCGTCGTCCACGAACAGTTCTTTACCGACACGGCCGACTATGCCGACATCCTGCTCCCCGCGCCCACGTTCCTCGAAACCAAGGATGTCCAAGGCGCGTATGGACACCTATTCGTGCAGATCAACCAGCAGGCAATCGCGGCACCCGGCGAGGTGCGCAACAACGTGGCTGTCTTCAGCGCGCTCGCCCAGCGGATGGGTTTCACCGAACCCTGCTTCCGCGATTCGGTCGACGACCTCATCGACCAGGCGCTGACTTCCTCCAACCCATGGCTTGCTGGCATCACGCGCGAGCGCCTGGAGGGCGAAGGCCACATTCCGCTCGCGCTCCCCACCAATGAAGCCGGCGACGCACTGCCGTTCTCGACTGCCTCATGGTTCCGCACTGCTAGTGGCAAGGGCGAGCTGCTGCCCGTTCCTGAATTCCGTGCGCCGGTGGAATCGCGCGCCGCCCAGAACCCGGCGTTCCCGCTGGAGTTCCTCCCCCGCAAAGCGGACAACTATATGAACTCCACCTTTGCTAACCAGACCACGCACCAACGCATGGAAGCGGCCACGGCGGGCATCCTGGAGATGCACGCCGACGACGCTGCCGCCCGGGGCGTCGCGGCCGGAGACCAGGTGGAGGTCTTCAACGCGCGGGGCCGCATTGTGCTGGTCGCCAAACCCAGCGCGAAGGTCGGCAAGGGAGTTGTGGCGGCGCGGCTCGACTGGGCCAAGCTGAATGGCGGCTCCAACGTGAACGCCCTCACCTCCGAGCGGCTCACTGACATCGGCGGCGGGGCCACCTTCTACTCCACGCTCGTCGAGGTCCGCAAGGCTGTGGCACTTTAGAAAACTGCCACAACGGTGCATCCTGGATTAGCCGCCAATCAGTACACTCCTCTCAGATACACCGGAGGAAGCGATGAAGTTTTACCTGCTTGGTCTGCTCGCGATTACCTGCACAGCCACTGCTCAGACCGGCGACTGGACTCTTTTGCAATCCCTGCGCCACGGCGCGACCATTATCGTCGAAACCAACGTCAATCCCTACGGCCCTGCAACGTTTGATCGCTGCCACGTCAAGGCGGTGGATGCCAACACCCTGACCTGCACGACCCTCGGTTGGGCGGGCAGGCGCGAAGTCTTTCCTGTGGCCCGCATCGACGCCGTGTACCAGGTGAAACAGCATTGGGTGGAGGCAACCATCGGCGTGGCCTCGCTCGGGCTGTTCATCGGTGGACTGGCGAGCGGCAATGGACCCACCGCTGCGATCGGGCTATTTGGCGGGTTTATGGTCCTGATCGATGAACTCTCTCGCAAGATGGGCAGCGCATGGCACCAATGGTGGAGCGGCCCGGACCCCATGCCGCAGGACGAACGGCGCGAACTGATCTATCTGCGCCCCGCCCCTGTTCCGACCAACGGTTAGACTT
This sequence comes from Rhodanobacteraceae bacterium, assembly GCA_025350865.1. Lineage (GTDB taxonomy): Bacteria > Acidobacteriota > Terriglobia > Terriglobales > Acidobacteriaceae > Edaphobacter. The sequence goes on along the minus strand of JANXWZ010000008.1, from coordinate 1,051 downwards.
GGTGTCGGAGGAACACCCGATGCCGCGCGAGATCCAGTGGAACGATTCTGAGGAGATAGGAATTCAATTGCAGGAAAAGTATCCGGAGATTGAACCCTTAACGGTGCGGTTCACCGATCTGCATAAATATGTGACGGCATTGCCCGGGTTCGTCGGCGATCCAGCCAAGTCCACCGAGCCCCTGCTCGAAGCGATCCAGATGGCCTGGAACGAAGAGTACGAAGACGCCAAGAATCTGTAGCTAAAGTTGCCAGATATTAAAGCGACTTTCTTGAAGGGGGCCACCAGAAAAACAACTACGGAGATTCTGGCTTTGCCAGAATGACGGCGGTGGTGGTTGGAGGGTATACGGTGTTTGGTTGGACTGTATGAGGTGGTGGTTCGACTGTATCGCAACGAGCAGTTTGCTCTAGCTCCGGCGCCGCAACACCTGGCCGGGGAGCTTGGACCCGCACACCACCAGAAAGGCGTAACAGACTCCAGCCCAAACCAGCGATCCGGCCAGAAGTACCAGCAAGTCTCCCTTGAATCCAGCCGGTCTGGGCAAGGCGTGAACCACGGCAGATGTCGCCAGATAGCCCGCCGCCGCCGCAATTGCCGCACGGCCAATTTCGCCAAACTCCAGCGAAGCGATGCTCACGAGGCGAAATCTGTGCAGCAGAATCGCCAGCGCGACCGTGTGTGCCAACATGCCAAGATTCGACGCGATCACCAGCCCATCGATCCCGATGCGATGGAAGAGCAGGCCATACACGGGGATGGAAGCCAGCGTGACCAGCGTCCCTGAGAGCGCGGGCACGATCGTATTGCGCGCCGCGTAAAAGGCCCGTGCGTAGATTCCCTGAGCCGACCAGAGCGCCAGCGAGACGGCAAACAGCGCGAAGTAGTGGCCAGTTGCGGTCACGGCTCCGCCCGAATACGCCCCGCCCTTAAGGAAGCTGACGATCGGCAGCGCCAGCGCGACCATCCACGCAGTCATCATCAGCGCGAACGCGATCAGCCGCGACACTGCGCCGTTTACCGCCGTGTTGAACTCCCACAGCTTCTCCTG
>JANXWZ010000004.1 GCA_025350865.1 Rhodanobacteraceae bacterium | reverse complement strand
CGACCAATTTCCGTTCGTGCTGCACAACATCCCGGCGTTCTGGTGGTTCACGGGCTTCCATCCGGACTACCATCACACGACGGACACGGTGGACAGGATCGACTTTCCGAAGATGCAGAAGATTCTGCAACTGGCGTATCTGACGGCGTGGCGGTTCGGGACGGAGGCGGAGACGCCTAAGTTTGTGGCGAATCCGGGAGCGGGGAAGTGAGCAAGAGTGTTGGGAGTGGGTCAAAGATCTGTAGGTTGCCGAAAATCTGACTTTCGAGGAAACGAGGAAGTCGAGCGGCAATCCGTCACGATCGCTTCGTTATGTTCGTAACCCGGCGCCAGACATCATCGCTCATGCGGTGGCGGTACATTCCGCCTAGCAATCTGGCAAAGGCGGGGTCCACATTCGCCTTGTGCTCGACAGCTTCGATGAATGCGGGGCCGTGATAAGAGAGCAACTCTTCGAGGGGACCAGCCGAGAGTACACACTGAACATCGTCAGACTGATCGCTTGAATGGATCGCCAAAATCAACCGCCACAGCAACTCGGGATCACCCGCGCGGATGTCAAAAGCTGTCGACACGAAGTCCCAGTTTGCAGTCTGCTCAGCCGATCCTTCTGCCGCAAGCTGATAGCGTATCCACCCTTCCGCAATCGGTTCAAGCTCTGCCTCTGTCATGTCGCAAGTCTATCCCCCGACACGGGGTGATGCGAACCGCACCCGGCCGACAAGCTCTTGCCGAAAATGCGACTTTGTAGGAGTTGCGCGAATTCGATAGTGTGTTGATTAGACAATCTCTCTACCGAGGTGCCGTGTGAATCCAGCCGATGGAAGGAATTTGCAGGTAATCTCCAATTTAGCTATTGAGAAGCTTCAGAGCGTTCGCGAATACTCAGAATGGTTACGAGAAATGCAGCGAGAATTGCCGGACTGCCATCTTCCCATGAATGCCGTTTGGGCTCTTTTACCACGACACATCGAACGGGACTTTGAATCCTTTTGTGACAGGTGTCTTGAAGCTCTATCAATCGACACAGAAATCGAGGACTGTGGCCTGCTCCTCTGGAAATGGGCTCGCTTCGATTTTGAACGCCGGATGAAGACCACTCCGATGCGGAATCGGACTTCGCAGCCTTGGGCGAATGAGCCCGGCCACGCAGCGTCAAGTTTCCGAGAAAAGGCGGTTGCTTATCGGGGCCTTCGTCTCGCCAGCCTTGCAGCACAACGACACCACGAGGAAACAGAGAAGAGGCGGGCAGCAAGGAAGGGGTTCGCTATGTTGTGCTTCGCAGCGCTAGTCGGCGGCTGGGTCTTTAGTCCGCTAGGATGGTTCAGTGTTAGCTTATTCTCGATTTCGGTAGGCTATCTAGCATGGTCAAAATTGAAGAAGAGGTATTTTTCACTTTCCGCCAGGGCCTGCCTCTTTTTGTTTCTGTTCTTAGTGGGTGGAATATCGAGAGATCTACTTGATGACGTTCAGCCGACCGCTGTATGCTCCGACGGCTCATACAGCAATTCTGCACACCGGAGTGGAACTTGCTCTTGGCATGGTGGTGTAGCGGGTTGGAATCCGACAGTTCATCATTGGTGGCAGACCGTGCTAGGTATTTAGGTCTGACTCAACCCTTCGGGTGTGACAAGCAAAGTGAATCGCAAATCGCGAATTCGGAATCCGAAATTGTCGTGGAACGGGGTTTTCGGCAACCGTCGGTTGCCCATTCTATGAGATTTGGCCGGCCACCAATTCGCCCCTGATTCCAATCAGCCGCATTCTCGTCTAGTCTAGAAGCATGTACGAAGACTTTACCGTCACCGACCGCTGGACCTCCGAGCCGCTCCACTGTACGTGGAAGGGAACCGTCGTCGCCATTGCGACGCGCCACGCCGATGCCACCGACATCCGCTTCGCTGTGAACGGGCGGCCCGTCTGGATCGCCATGCCGAATGTGGCGTGGGTGGAGATGAAGAAGTCGACCGGCCACGTGATTACGGATCGCCTTGCTGCGCAGGCCGCCGGGCGATACCTGAAGATGGCCATCGAATCCGGCTACGACAACGGCCGCGAGATGTACACCATGACCGTCACCGAGGTTCTGGACCACGCCAACGCCGTGGTCAACGAGGCTGGGAGTACCAGCACGCTGCCGTATCTGCCGGTGATCTCGGATGACGTGAAGCCGGAGAACTTTCTTGGTCACCTGCCCGGCGACCCGGGCAGCGACGCTTATTTCGGCGCGGCCCAACCCAATTCCAACGATCGCGTGAAGCTCTAGGCCGCCCCCCATGATGACTCGCCGACGACTTCTCGCGCTGCTGCCTGCCGTGGCTCTCCAGCAGCGGATCGCGGTTGGCGCACAGATCTTCGCCCGCAAACCCAAGGCAGCGCCGTTGCCGCAGCCCCTGGTCTTCTTTGGCACCGATACCTCGCGCCCAGGAGCGAAGGGAATTTACAGCGCTCGCTTCGATCCCAATCTCGGTCGCTTCAGTATGCCGATGCTGGCGGCGGAATGCGTTCGTCCGGAGTTTCTTGCGCTGAACCAGATCTTTATCGCACCGCCTGCGACTGCGAAGAAACAGATTCCTCTACCCAAGCGCGCCGCGCCCCAGCCGCAGATGCGTTCGATACTCTATGTGGTGAACGAGGGTGATGCGACGACTTCGGGCATCTCGAGCTATTTGCTGGACCGTACGACCGGCAAGCTGACGCTTCTGGGGCAGGTGTCGGCGGGTGGAGTGGGACCGTGCTACCTGTCGGTGGATAGCAGCGGGCGGTCTGCCTACGTTGCCAACTACGCGGGCGGGAGCATTGCGAGCTTTAAGGTGATGCCCGACGGGTCGCTGAGCCAGCCCGTGGATCGTGTGGATTTTCGCGATCGCGCCGTGTTCGGGCGGCCGGGAACGCGCAAAGAACAGGCGGATGGGCCGCATCCGCACTCGACCACGCTCTCTCCGGACAATCGCTTCATTGTCGTAAACGACCTTGCCAACGACCGGATTGCGATCTTCCCGATCGACACGGCGACCGCTCATCTAGGCAAGCCGCACCTGTTCCAGACGATGGCTCCGGGTTCCGGGCCGCGCCACATTGCGTTCCATCCGAACCAGCGCTGGGCGTATGGGCTGGACGAACTGGCTTCGCGCATCGACCAATACCTTTACACCGATATGCACGCTCTGGCCGGGATGGACGAGCAGGCGATCCTGGCCAATGTTGGGCAGCCGGTCTCGACGATCGATGCGAAGTTTCGCGGCGAGAACTTTGCGGCGGAGATCTATGTAGTGCCGACAGGCGACTTTGTATACGTCAGCAATCGCGGCGAGGATTCGCTTGTCGTCTTCGCGATCAACGAGAAGAACGGGACGCTCACCTTCCGGCAGCGCATCCCGTGCGGCGGCAAGACTCCGCGGCACTTCACCATGGACCACTCGGGCAACTGGCTGATCTGCGGGAACCAGGATTCAGCGACGGTGACGGTCTTTGTGCGCCATCCGGGGTCCGGGGTGTTGAGCGGCCCGGTGCAGACCCTGGACCTGGAGTCGCCCATGTTTACTCTGTTCGTGTAAGGCAAAAGCAACGCGTTACGGGGATCAAGAGGATTAAAAAGCGGGATAAAAACAAGACAGTTCATTTGCTTGTTCTTATCCCGTCTTTAATCCATACTTCCCCGTTGCGTCTTGCTTTGTAGTTAGACAAGGGTTTTCAGGTCGATCACGAACCTGTACTTCACGTCATTTTTGACTACGCGATCGTAGGCTTCGTTCAGCTTGTCGGTGGAGACCAGCTCAATATCGGAGACAATGTCGTGCTTGGCGCAATAGTCGAGCATGCCCTGGGTCTCGACCATGCCGCCGATGGAGGAGCCGGCGAGACGGCGGCGGTTGGTGACGAGCGAAAAGGCAGCGATGGCGATGGGTTTCTCGGGCAGACCCACGCTGCACAGTGTCCCGTCGATCCGCAGCATGTTCATGTAGGCGTCCATGTCGTGCGGTGCGGAGACGCAGTCCAGGATGAAGTCGAAGCTGCTCTTGTGCTTTGCCATTGCGGAGGGGTCGGTCGAGACGACGACCTCATCCGCGCCCAGCCGCAGGGCATCGGCTTCCTTGCCGGGTGAGGTGGTGAAAAGGACTGTATGCGCGCCGAACGAGTGCGCGAACTTGAGGCCCATGTGGCCCAATCCGCCAAGGCCGACGATGCCAACCTTCATGCCGGGACCCACCTTCCAGTGGACCAACGGGCTGTAAGTGGTGATGCCCGCGCACAGCAGCGGAGCCACCGCTGCGAGCTTGGGTTCCAGGCTTGCCGCGATCGAAAAGACATAGTGCTGGTGGACGACGATGTTGTTGGCATAGCCGCCGTGGACGAGGACGCCGTCGTAGCCGAGCGCATTGTAGGTGCCAACGAAACCCTTCTCACAGTAAGCCTCTTCGTTGGCTTTACAGTTGTTGCAGACGCGGCAGGAATCGACCATCACGCCGACGGCGGCCAGGTCGCCCACCTTGAACTTTTCTACCGCGGAACCGATGGCGGTGACGCGGCCCACGATCTCGTGGCCGGGCACCATGGGGTACATGGCGTTGCCCCATTCATCGCGAACCTGGTGAATGTCGGAGTGGCAGATGCCGCAGTAGGCGATCTCGACTACGACGTCGTCGGGGCCGGGGTCGCGACGCTCGAAGCTGAAGGGCGCGAGGCCGGAAGTGGGGGATTGCGCGGCATAACCTTTTGATTTCATGTGGGTCTCCTGAAACTTAAGATGCGAGAATATGACCGATCATTTTCCGAATGCGAAGTTGACGATGAGGGTGGTGTCCACAGCGGTTGGTTTTCCATCGAGAAGATATGGTTCGTAGGTCAATTGGTTGACTGCCATAGAATCCACGGACGTCTACTTGCCGCGGTACTGAAAATTTACGCGAATGGTCGATTCCACATCGACGTTCTTGCCGTTAAGGATAGGCGGCTTGTAGGTCCACTGCCGCACCGTATACATGGCCGAAAGGGCAAGGCTCGCCTCCGTAGCCGACTTCAACTGTAGTAAGCGCACGTGACCGTCTTGGCCGACGATCGCGTGAAAGATGACAGGGCCGTCTTCGTGCTTGGATTTGGCCTCGGCTGGATAAACGGGCGGAAACTTGACCAATCCCTGGTCGTTCAACCAGTCGGCGGGGACGGTGGCGATCTTCTCTACCGGCTCAAAAACATCGGACTTTGCAAATCGCTGCGGGTCGGGCGGCATCGCTCCCAGCGCCACAACCTTAGCCTCCGCAACCTTCGTCGGTCCCACATTGATGCCGATGCTGGTGGCGACCGTAATCTTTTGAAAGAGACCTACAGAGAACTGCACCGTCGCAACGGTTCCCATGTCGTAGGTGGCGAGCAGGACATCCTTCGCCGGATCGAGGCAGTACGTTGGGTAAAGGCCAAGCGGTTCGACCGGAATGTCCTTGATCGGCTGCGATAGCATGACGCAGTCCAGCGCGAGTTGCCCTACCGTCTGCTTGCGGAGCACCGGTTCCGAATCCGCAACGTCGGCGGCGTGCGGCATTGGATGCACCACCTGATTGAGCAGCTTCGCGATCATCATCGGCGGAATTCCAATCGCTTGCATACGGAAGCTTCCGTCCGCCGTCTGCAATAGTTTGCCCGTGTACGAAGGGAACGTATACGAGATCAGGCTTTGTTGCGGACCCTCCCACCACTCTTCAATTTCGCCCTGCTCCGACGGTGCGCCCTTTGCGTCGAACAATTGCACGCTGAGTTTCAGGTGCCACGGCTTCACCGCCGCGCTATCGAGAGATGTCGCAGCCTCAACACTTTGCAGGCGTGCGATCGCGGCGACTTTGTCGTCCGCCCGCCCGGACGTGCTGAGAAAGAGCAACGCCACCAGAGCTGAAATCTTGCCGATCGAATTCACTGCGACTCCCGGAACCAGAATTTACCTAGGCCGCGATTCTAACAAACCTTCGCGGGAACTTACTCGTCGTAGTGCAGAAGACTGAATACGTCATATTGCTGGAACTTACTGCGGCCTTTTAGAAAATCCAGCTCAATTGCGAATCCAATACTTACAATTTCCCCGCCTAACTGCCGGACTAACTTTACCGTGGCCTGCATTGTGCCGCCGGTGGCGAGTAAGTCGTCGACGATCAGGACACGCTGGCCCGGTTCGATTGCATCGAGGTGGATCTCAAGAGAGTCGGTGCCGTATTCCAGGTCGTAGTTCACCTTCGCCACCGGCGCCGGGAGCTTCTTCGGCTTACGCACCGGGACGAAGCCTGCGTTCAGGCGATATGCCAGGGCTGGTCCGAAGATGAAGCCGCGCGCCTCAATGCCGAGCACGAGGTCGATTTCTTTACCGATGTAATAAGCGGCGAAGGCGTCAATGAGTTGTGCGAAGCCGGTCTTGTCCTTAAGCAGGGTGGTGATGTCATAGAACAGAATTCCGGGTTTTGGGAAGTCCGGAACAGTCCGGATCAGGTGTTTCAGTGGCTCGCAATTGATTGTCTTTTCCATCGTCTACCAGGCTCCTTCAATCTCGAACGGACCAAGTTTCTCCGCTTCCTGCTCGTGCAACTCATGTTCTACTACCGCGTCGACACGGCTTCCGCGCGAGCCCTTGTGCAATGCTTCGCGAAGCTCGGTAAGCTGATCTTCTTCGCCTGCCGCGACCAACTCGACATGGCCGGCTTCGGTGTTCTTAACCCAGCCGCGCAGGCCGATCTCGGCGGCGCGCCCGTGGACGAACCAGCGGAAGCCGACACCCTGGACGCGTCCCTTGATGAGGTAGTGGCGGACTTGAAGACTCTGCTCCATGTACCCCAGTGTCGCATCGCGCATCGCCCCGCGCAAACGATGAGGCCCCGGACTCTGCGGTCGGGGCCTCTCGGTGCTTGGCAGCGGGTTACGCGCGGCTCATGTATGCGCCTTCGGCTGTGTCCACGCGGATTTTTTCGCCCTCGTTGATGAACGGAGGCACCTGCACGACCAGGCCGGTTTCGGTCTTCGCCGGCTTGGTAACAGATGACGCGGTCGCCGACTTGATACCCGGCTCCGTCTCCACCACTGTCATCACTACGGCCGTGGGCAGGTCGATACCGACCGCCTTCCCGTCGTGGAAGCTGACGGCAATTCCCAGGTTTGGCGTCAGGTAGTCGACGGCGTCGCCCAGAATGTCTCGCTTCAGCATCGTCTGTTCGAACTTATCGTCCATGAAGTAATAGTCGTCGCCGTCGTTGTAGAGATACTCCATCTTCACTTCGTCCACGTAAACACGCTCGATGGGGTCCGGCGAGCGGAAGCGTTCGGTGAAGGAGGCACCGGTTCGGATGTTGGTCAGCTTGGCCTGGATGAAGGCACGTAGGTTGCCAGGAGTCCGATGCTCGACGGAGAAGACCGAATGAAGGTCATTCTTGAACTTGATGATCATGCCGGGGCGCATCTGGGTGGCAGGAATCGACATATAGAAAAATCCTCTTAGCAAAAGTCTTTTGGATTGTGCCGGGGCTGGTGAAATTCAAGTACGGCCCAACCCTACGATTGTATCCCAGCGCCATGAGCCGATTTATCGAACGAACAGACGCCTGAAGAACCCGCCAATCGCCGCAAAAGGGTTGGTCTTGTGCGGGGCTTCCGCAACAGCGGGCGTTGGGGCTGGCGTGGGTGCGATGGGCGGAATTGTGGCATCGCCGGGCGGCTTGTCGATCGTTCCGGTGGGATCAAAGGCGAGCGTGCTGGCAACCTGGACATGCCGCTCGCCAGGCGTCTCGGGCTCAGCCTGCGGGGGCGCGGCGAGGCCATCGCTCTGGGCGGTGGGGAAGGGGTGGATTGCTGCCGCCTGCTGCGGTGTCACCGGCGCAGTCTGGCCGCCGCGCAGGATTGCGTCGGCCAGCGAAGTGCCGGGCTTCTCCGGGGGCGGGCAGCCGCAAGGGGTGGTCTCGCGATCCATTACAGTCTTGAGGCTGCCATGCTCGAACATGACATGCTGGCCGGGCTTCAGCAGGTACGCCGATTCCCCGAAGGAGTCGCTAATGTTCAGCATGGGAGCTTTGCGGCCGCGGTTTTCAACGCAGGTATCGCCGTTGAACGTGACGCGCATTTGCAGGTCGAGCGGCGCGGCTGACGCCACCGTAAAGCGCAGGTCGGGGGTGATGACGACGTCGTGCGCCGAGGCCTTCATCCGGACTTCCATGGCACCGCGATCCAGCGCCAGCAGCAGCGAGTTGTCCTGCGCGGAGGTCAGGTGCAGGGCAGTAGTCTGGCAGACCAGCACGGAGCCGCCGCGGTTCAGCGCAACCTCCGCGTTATGGCCGGGCCTTGCGGTTACGGTCGCCGTCGCATTCAACTGGGCTTTGCCACTGACGAGCTGGAACGCCTCGTTGGGTGCACCGGTCACGGTCGCATCGGTCGCCGCTACCGAGCCAAGCTGCCTGACCTGCGTATGCGCCTGCGTCCCCAACAGAGCCATCGCGACCAGCCATCCAGCTTTCATTCCGGCTCCTACATCTTCAGAAAATTTGCGATCATGGTGCGCCCGTGGCTGGTCAAGACACTCTCGGGATGGAATTGAACCCCCTCAATCGGGAGGGTGCGATGCCTTAGAGCCATGATCGTGTCGCCATTGGCAGTCCGCGCCGAGACTTCCAGTTCGTCGGGCAGACCTTCCTCCTGGACGATCAGCGAGTGATATCGCGTGCAGGTCATGGTCGAGGGAATCCCCTCGAAGATGGTGCGTCCGTCATGTGCCACTTCGCTGGTCTTGCCGTGCATCAGCTTTGCCGCGCGTACGACGCTACCGCCAAACGCTGCGCCGATCGCCTGATGGCCGAGGCAGACACCGAGGATGGGAACCCGCGGTCCGCCGGCCTGTTGGCTGGCTGCAAAATGCTTCAGCAGGGCGATTGAAATGCCTGCCTCCTGCGGGGTGCAGGGGCCGGGTGAGATCAAAATACGATCGGGCTTCAGTTCGGCAACCTGCTCGGGTGTCAGCTCGTCGTTGCGCTTGACGACCATCTCGGCGCCGAGCTCGCCCATGTACTGGACCAGGTTGTAGGTGAAGGAATCGTAGTTATCGAGGACGAAGACCATGGTTTGTTGATTCTACGCCGCGCCGCATTGGTCTTCGAAATCGTGTCGACCGTCGACCACGGAGGTCGGCCGGTTCGTCAATTCGAGGTCATCAGCGGAATGCAGCTGGGGGCGGAGCCGGGCAAGGCGTAGCCCTGCGGCACGACAAACAGTGCGGGGTCCGGGTCGCTGAGGTCAATCTCCTGCGTGTTGATGGAGAACATGTTCTGGCCCGAGTAATCGCTCGCCTCCAGTAAATTCAAACCCAGATACATGGAGAACCACGACAAGGTCCGCATGGACTTAATTCCAGGCTGGAGCGAAAGATAATCGTTCCTCTGCTGTCCGTAGGCCGCCGTCCCTTCCATCTGCTGTAGGCCGAGGTCCTTTTTGGTGGCCGGTGGCGGCGGCGGATCGGCGACCGTGCCAGTATCGGACGATGTCGTGTCTGGCGTCTGCGAGCTGGAGGCCGTCGGGTCTGGGGTTGGCGCGGATCCGGAAATCTGGCTCATCTGCGGCTGGACGCAGCTATTGGCGCTGGTGTTCGCCGTGCCAACGTCATACCGGTAATTCAGGTGTTGCACCGGGTCGGAGATCATCACGGTGACCTGGCCGGGCGCCCGCGAATTCTCATAGTGGATGCGGCCGACGATGTCGCGTGCAATCGTGACTGTGGTTGTCACACTTGGCTGGTTCGCTGCGGTACCGTTGCGGGGCCACTCCTTGTACACGCGATGCGCGGTGAAGGGGCGGCCGGGAATGGTCAGGATTGCCGGGGAATATCCGACGGACGCGTAACCATTGGAGAACTGCTGCTCGGCGGCGGCCGCCTGAATCAGCGCCTGATCATAGGTGAGAGTGGGCGGCGGTGCTGGAGTTTGTGCATACGCGGTATGAGACGCGGCGAGCGTGGCACCAACCAGCAAGACGCGACAAACGGATGATGGACAGAGGTTTACACGAAACATGAGATTCACAGGTGAACAGATCATACCCCGGGATAGCCGGCATGTACCCCGGCAATTGCGAAAATTTAATAGCACCACGGGTGCAATTAGCCCTGCCGAGCCCGTTCGATGGCTCCTGCAATGTCCCGCAACCGATTAAATCGATTGGGGTCCTTGCCCGCCGATTTGCTTTCTAGCGCCTTGGATTACGATATTCAAGGAGGCCGAGAAGTAGAAGTTGGTGCTCCGCAATCGTTCGAGCCAGCGATCGAAGCGTTCCAGTCGAGCGGGTTCCCGAGTGAGACTGGCCTGAACCAGAATTCCAATCGTTTCAATGACTTCCGCGTTCGTCAGACGTTTAGCAGCGGCTCGCGCAGCCTGATCGTCCGCCAGCACTACCCGAGCTGAGACCTGCAATGCAAGTTGAATCGCCTCTCGTTCGCCGGCACCGCGACCTGCTGCGCGCAGCTGTGGCTCGACGTCCTCTATACGGCACCACCGGGGCATCGCAGCGGCCCAATCCCGTACGGCCTCTGGGCTCGAAGAGCTTCGCAACTCTCGCCAGACGGCAGGGGGGATGAGAACAGTGCCGAACAGCACTTCCAATGCTGTGACTGCCCCAATCTGTATCAGGTAATTGAGTGGTCCAGTGTCGGAGACGCTAGTCAATCGTAGTCCGGATGCCGAGCCGATGCAGAGTCTTCAGATCGTCCGCCAGGTCTTCCCCCCGGTACGAGCCATGCTCGATCCCACGCTGCTTCAGGAGCCCATCCAGATCATTCCCGGTTTCAAACCCCAGCAGACGTTGTAGGTCGTCGCGGGTGATGGCATCACGGCAATAGGCTCCCAGAGCTGCATCTTCCAGAACAATCCGCGGGAGCTGACTCGCATCACAAGCAAGCTGCGATGCCAACTCGTCCGGAATACTCACCGTAATCTCCATACGTTCAGCGTACACCTATGTCGCAATTACCCTTGCCGCGCCCGCTCGATGGCCCTGACGACCGCCCGAGCCTTGTTCCCGCACTCCTCAAACTCCAGTTCAGGCACGCTGTCCGCAACGATTCCGGCACCGGCCTGTACGTAGCCGTTCTTGCCGTGCATGAAGAGCGTCCGGATCGCGATGCAGCTGTCCAGATTACCGCTGAAATCTGCATAAAATATGCTGCCGCCATAGATGCCGCGGCGAGTGGGCTCGAGTTCTTCGATGATCTCCATCGCGCGAATCTTCGGCGCCCCGGAAAGGGTCCCCGCAGGGAAGCAGGCCTTGAAGGCGTCGATGGGATTGAGTTCCGGCTTGAGGTGTCCTTCGATCGAGCTGACCAGGTGCATGACGTGGCTGTAGCGCTCGACAAACATCAGATCCTTCACCTTGACCGAGCCGAACTCCGAGACTCGGCCAACATCGTTGCGGCCCAGGTCGACCAGCATAATGTGCTCTGCGACCTCCTTTTCGTCGGCGCGCAGATCGGCCTCAAGGGCGCGGTCTTCCACCTCGTCGGCCGAGCGCTTGCGGGTCCCCGCGATGGGTCTGTATTCGACCGCGCGGTCGTGCACCCGCACCAGCAGCTCCGGCGACGATCCAACGATGTGGGCGTCCTCATGCTTAAGCCCAAACCGCAGGAAAAACATGTACGGCGACGGATTGACGATGCGCAGCGCGCGGTAGACATCGAATGCCGGAACCCCGGGTACGCAGTCGAACCGCTGCGACAGCACACATTGAAATACGTCGCCCGAGGCGATGTACTCCTTGCCTTTCTCCACTGCTTTCAGGAACTTGGCCTTGGAGGTGCGAGGAATCATCTTCAGTTTCCCGCCCACCGACTTGCGCCGAGTGGCGGAGGCCGGGAGCGCCGAGGCGAGACGTTTTTCCATCCTGTTCAAACGCTTTTCAGCCTGATCAAAACTCCCATCCCGTTTCAGATCAGCGGTGGCGATCAGCAGAATCTCTTTCTTGACGTGGTCGAAGGCGATCACCTGGTCGAAAAACATCAGGCAGCCCTCGGGAACGCCGAGTTCATCCTTGGCCGTGGCGGGCAGCTTTTCAATCAAGCGGACGGCGTCGTAAGCGAAGAATCCGACGGCCCCCGCGGTAAATGGCGGGAGGCCCGGGAGGCGGGCTGGTGTGTGGCCAGCCAGCGCGGTCTTCAGCTCGTCGAAAATGTCGCCCTCGAAGCTGCGCCGTTTGCGGCCCTCTTCTACCGTGATCTTGTGGCCGAATGCGGTCATCTTCTTATACGGCGCGATGCCGATAAAGGTGTAGCGGCCCACGTGTTCGCCACCTTCGACGCTTTCCAGCAGAAAGGCCTCGGGAGCCTCGTCGGCGATGCGCAGGAAGGCGGAGACCGGCGTCTCCAGATCGGCGGTGACGGTGCGGAAGACCGGGATCAGGGTGTGGCTTTTGGCCAGTTTGTCGAACTCACGGCGCGTGGGGGTGGTCTCGTGTTTTGGCATGGTCGTTCCCATGGTAAATCCCCGCGTGTTGTCGATGGCGGTACGAGCCTGAGGTGGTATTGCACCTTGTCGAACAGTGGGCCTATACTCCGCAGGGTTTTGACTACTGGCTCGCTAAGTCGTGTGCCGGCCGTCAATTCATAGTGAAGTTTGCCATTGAGGAGCATCTAAATTATTTAGGGTGATACACGATGGCGATTGAATCCCTCATACCCGCAACAAGTCGCAGCAATGAAAAGGAACAGAGGAACACGTATATGGCAACAGTGGCCCCAGTAATGTCGCTTGAACAGGAAAAAAATCCTTGGCAGGCGCAGGCAACACGGTTTGACTTTGCAGCAAAGAAACTCAACCTCGACCCCGGAATCTGGAAGATTCTCAGCTATCCCACGCGCGAGATTATCGTGCACATCCCGGTCCAGATGGACGACGGCTCCATCGAGGTCTTTACCGGCTACCGCGTGCAGCATTCCATATCGCGTGGGCCAGCCAAGGGCGGCATCCGCTACGCTCCCGATGTATCGCTGGATGAGGTTCGCGCCCTGGCCAGCTGGATGACCTGGAAGTGCGCCGTGGTCAACATCCCCTTCGGCGGCGCCAAGGGCGGCATCATCTGCGACCCCAAGAAGATGTCGCAGGGCGAACTGGAGCGCATGACGCGCCGCTATACTGCTTCGCTGATCGAGTTCATCGGGCCGGAAAAAGATGTTCCCGCACCGGACATGAACACCAACGAGCAGACCATGGCGTGGATCATGGACACCTACTCGATGCACATGGGCCAGACCTGCAATGCGGTCGTCACCGGCAAGCCTGTAAGTCTGGGCGGGTCGAAAGGCCGGCGGGAGGCCACCGGGCGCGGCGTGTCGGTGATGTGCGACGAGGCCTTGAAGTATCTAGGGATGACGATCGAAGGCTGCCGGGTGATTGTGCAGGGCTTCGGCAACGTGGGCTCGAATGCGGCGGCGATCCTCTACCAAAAGGGCTACACCATCATCGGTATCACGGAGTGGGATGGCGCGCTCTACAACGAGCAGGGCATCGACGTACCGGGTCTGATCGAGCATCGCAAATTGGCTGGCACAATCAACGGCTTTGCCAAGGCCGAGTCGGTCGACAAGGATGAGCTGATTACGCGGCGCTGCGAAATCCTGGTTCCAGCGGCGACAGAGAACGTCATCACCAGCGAGAACGCTGACCGTCTGCGCTGCCGCATTCTGTGCGAAGGCGCAAACGGGCCGACGACATCGGTGGCGGACGAAATCCTGGAGACGAAGAACATCTTCGTCATGCCGGATATTCTCGCCAACGCGGGTGGTGTTACGGCTAGCTACTTTGAATGGGTGCAGGACCGGATGGGTTATTTTTGGACTGAGGCCGAGGTGAACCAGCGTCTGGACGCAATTATGACCGAGGCCTTCAGGGACGTTGTCGGTTACGCCGAGACACACAAGGTAAACAACCGGATCGCGGCTTACATGCTGGCGATCGACCGCGTGGCTTACACCACCAAACAGCGCGGCATGTACGCGTAAAGGCAAGATCGACCACGGATTGGACGGATTAACACGGATTGCGACTGAAATGTCTGCTCCGTGTTGATCCATACAATCCGTGGTCGCTTTCGCTCTACGGGATCGTCACGGTCACGGGGATAGTCTGTGAATGAACCTCGTTGTTCGGTCCCCCCTGCGCCGTGGCGACGACGGTGAAGGAATAGCTGCCCGGCTTCGTTCCGAGGTCAGTACAATTGCCGCAGCCGGAGAGCATCGCCAGTCCGCACAAGCCTGTCGCGAGCACCGTCAGGGCGAGCCACGGTCCCTTGCGGCGACGGCGTATGCCCGCGAAGATAAATCCGCCCGCAAACAGCGCGGGAACTGCCATTGCAGCCACGGTTCCTGAGGTTGGCGGCGTGCTCGCGCTGCCGATAAAGTAAGGCGTGGTGGTTCCGCAGGAGTGCGGTGCGGAGACTGCGAACTGAAGCGTCGTCGAGCCGCCGCCGACCGGGATGGTGGGTTGAACGAAGGTACAGGCGGATTCCGGCGGCAACCCCGTGCAGGTCAGCGCGACAGTCTGGCCGAAGCCGGGAGTGGCTTGCACCTTGACGAGCAGGATCGCCGTCGCCCCCGCCCCGACTTTGACCGGCGTGGGTGTCACGTTGAGCGTGAAGCCCTGCCCTCCTGTTCCAATCGCGGCGGCTACGACCTGAGTCAGAATGGCCGATGTGGACGGCAGGATCGTAGGTGTTCCGGTCAGCCCCGCATAGTTGGCCGTGATCGGGTGGGAGCCTGTCGTCAGGAGTGACGTGGTGAAGATTGCGATGCCCGTCGCGGGGTTGATGGTGCCGGTCCCGACGGTCGCGGGGCCGTCGAGAAAGGTGACAGTTCCGCTGGGAGTGGTGGTGGCGGAACCGAGGACCGATACGCTCGCGGTGAAGGTAACGGCCTGACCGGGGGCCGACGGGTTGACGCTCGAGGCAAGCGCGATGACGCTCTGCACGGGCACGTTGACCGCCTGAACGATCTGGTTCAGGATGGCGGAGGTGGTCGACGCGAAGTTTGCTGAACCGGGAAAGGCAACCCTGATAAGGTGCGTTCCAACGGCAAGCGTAGAAGTCGTGAAAGTGGCGTGGCCGCTGGCATCCAGCGTTGCGGGCCCAAGAGTTGTAGCTCCATCCAGGAAAAGTACTGGCCCAGCGCCGACCGCGAAGTTGCCCTGGACGTTGGCCGTGAACGTGACCGGCTGACCGAAGGTCGATGGATTGACCGAAGACCTTAGCGTAGCCGTCGTGGGGTCTGGCACTACGATAACCACCACGCCGTTGGAGGTGTAGGCCGCGTTCAGCGAGTCGCCCGAGTACATCGCAGTTACCGTCGTTGTGCCTGCTGGGAAGATGCCGGAGTTGGGCGGACACGTCTGCGAGCCCTGCTGCAGATTGGCGTTGAGCACACAGAAGATGGAAGATCCGCTGGAGAAGGTGATGGTGCCGGTCAGGTTCAGCGCGGACTCGATCGCCACTCCGTCCACGCTCTGCCCGTAATACATCGTGATTTGCGGGATCAGCGGTGTTGTGTTGATCGGTGTGCCGCAGGGGAAATTTGAATTCGGTGGGTCTACGCACAGGATCAGGCTCAGCTGCGTCGGGTTGAGCGAGACCTTGTGGGTGCCGGTAATCGTCGAGGGCGCCCAGTTGGCGTCGCCCGAATAATCGGCGGTCAGTGTGTGGACGCCCGGGGTGAGCGTTGCGTAGACGAACGACGGCGTCACAAACATGGCGGATGTGCCCGAAATGGTGGCGGAACTGATTGCGATGCCGTCGACCGCGAAGGCGAAGGAACCCGTGACAGGATTGGGGTTGGTCGTAGACGGTGAGACGATCGCGGAGATCGTGAAGGCGCTGCCGTAGGTTGAGGGCTCTGGATTTGCGGTCACGGTGGCGGCGATGGTCGGCAGGGTGACAGCCGCATGATTCAGCAGTACCGTGACGCCGCCTGTGTTCACGTCGGGGTTCGTGGCGAGTGAATCCAGGTTCGCGACCGGGTTGGCAAGCACGGCTCCACCGTTGGCTACCACCAGGTCCATCGTCCCATCGCCATCCACGTCCGCCACGCTGATGCCGTTGATCCCTTGCCCCGCGAGGTAGTGTGTCTCCGCGCCAAAAGTCCCGTCGCCCTTGCCGATCTGCACGCTCAGGATGTACCCGTCGCTCAGGATGAGGTCCGGAATCTTGTCGCCGTCCACATCCGCAACCACCGCCTGGTAGAAGTTTCGCGACGGCGTAAGCACTACCGGGTTGACCGGATGCTTCGCCGAAGTGAGGAACTTGCCCCCTCCCGAGCCGAACCAGAGGTAGATGCGGTTCGGCGCGGCGGACGTGGGTGCGGTCCGGTCGGCGGCGAGGTTCGCGTAGGTGACGATCAGGTCGTTGTTGCCATCGCGGTCAAGGTCTGCGATCACTGCCGAGCCGGGGAAGGCCGGGAATCCGAGGCCGCCCAAGGCGGTCGGGATCGCAGCTCCGTTGAACGCGACGTTCAGTGCCGGGGCGGTGAGCTGGCCGGGTGTGGTGAGCGAGCCGTCGACGGCCAGATCGCCCATCTGGACCGGCTTGCCTGTCGGGTCGCTCAGGAACTCCAGCAGGGAACCGGAACTGCCCTGCGAGCCCTGAAAGACGAGATCGGCACGTCCGTCGCCGTCGAGGTCGCCCGCGACGACCAGGTTGTGAGCATGTGCGTTGCAGTCGACGGTGGTTGCGCCGCCATCCACGTAGGCGCTGAAGAGCGTCGGATACATGGATGAATTGTTGCTGGCGCTGCCGTTGTTTCCGCGCAAAATCCGGTATCCATCGTCGCCCCGATTCGCGATATCTGGTAGCCCATCGCCGGTAAAATCCGCAATCGCACTCGTCCCGTAGACCAGCCCGGGGAAATGGTTGAACGGAGGTGAGCAGGAACTGGCCGCGGGAAAGCTGAACTGCGGAGCGACGTATGGGTTGACTGGACTCTTGAACGTCCCATCGCCATTGCCCAACTGCACCGTGATACCCGAACCGTTGGTCGGCAGCAGCGCATTCGGACCATCCGTCGTGATCGCGAGATCCAGCAGGCCATCGCCGTTGAAGTCAGCGGCTGCGATGCCGCTCCAGAGGCCGGCCAGCCCAGTCTGTATCGTCGTAGGGGTTGCCGCGCCGGGCGATCCCGCGTAGGTGAACGTCCCGTCGCCGTTGCCCTTCAGGAACTGCGCCTGGTTAGCGGTGGTAGAGACAACTGCATCCAGCTTCCCGCTGGAAGTAAAAGCACCCACCACGCTGGACATCGCAGGTAGCCCCGTCGGATAAGCTAGGCCGGTCTGGAAGCTGCCATCCGGCTTTCCGAACAGGATCGCAACGCCGTCCGGCGAATCTACCGCAAGATCGAGGTTGCCGTCGGAGTTGAAATCTGCGAGGGCATAGGACGACCGTCCTGGCCCGGCGTTGTAGATGCCCTTCAATCCGAGATACTGGGTGCCATTGCCGAGCAAAGTGGAGATTCCGCTGGGAGTCGATGTGATCGCATCGAGCTGCCCGTCGTGGTTCAAATCTGCAACAGTGATTAAATGACCGCCGTTGCCGGTCGTTCCGTCGAGTAAGCCGCTTCCACCCTCCGAGGTTGTTGCGAAGGTGCCGTCGGGATTGCCATGGAAGACGTCGATACGGCCATTCGCGCCTTCAATGACGAGGTCCGGATGCGAGTCCCGGTCGACGTCCTTGAGCAGCACGCTGTACGCCCCGCTTACGCCGGTGTAGCGGGTGGGAGGATAATACGGCGGCGCATAACCTGTGCTTAGATACACGTCCACGGCATGAGCCCCCTGATCCAAAACCACCAGGTCGGCATTCCCGTCGCCATTTACGTCTTGCCAGAAAAACGGGCCGCTTCGAGTGAGCGCTCCGCCGATCCTCGGGCGAAAATTCCCGGCCGAGTCCACTGAGTACACCGTTCCATAATTCCCAGTGTCGAAAACCATGAGTGCAGGTGAGTATCCATAAAACGTGGCTTGCATGGCGATATGGTCGACCTGATTGGCACCGTTCTGGATCCACTTGGAAGGCACACTCGCAGGCTGTAGCGTGCGTTGCGGAGATCCGAACCACACCGTCAAGGTGACCTGCGGAGCTGGTGGGATCGCTCCTTGGGCGATGACGACATCGGAGATGCCGTCGCCGTTCACGTCGTAACTAACAAGCTGAAGACCGCCCACCGAGTACAGGCTTCCCTGCGAGAAGGGTCTGCCGAAGTTCCCTTTTCCATCGCCGTAGACGATCTCGACAAGCGTATCGGGCTGTCCGGCGGAAGTGTTCGGAGCGTGCCTCAGGTAAAGCAGATCCTGATTTCCATCGCCATCAAAGTCGCCAGCGAGAATGTTGCTGGGCCAGGATTGCGTCGGAACCACCTGCGGTTGCGCAAAATTCTGCGCCCGGCCCGGGAAGGGAGTCGACAGCGCCGCTGCTACAACCGGAATGACGTGCAAAATCATCTGACGCAAAAAATGATGGCGTGGGTTGCGCATGGGGTTACCGACCTGCTCGAATTGTTATACGGACCGCCATTCCAGCGACTCTACCATGCGGCCCTAGCGCCAAGAAATGACTCTTGCCGGGGATATGGGAGAATGTGAGTGTCATATCTTTTCGGCTCGTAACTCTATTTATCGGCCGAGTCCCGCACCGCATGAACCTGCCCAACTCCATCACGATGAGCCGCATTGCCAGCGTGCCGCTGCTTATCTGGTTTCTGAGCCCGCATTCGCCGCTGCACCAGCCGGGCGAGCAGGAATTGGCAGCGTCGGCGCTGTTCATCACGGCCAGCATCACCGACGGTCTGGACGGCTATCTCGCCCGCAAACGCGGCCAGATCACCACCATCGGCATGCTGCTGGACCCGCTGGCCGACAAGCTGATGATCTGCGCGGCCTACATCATCCTGGTCGCATACAACCCGCGCATCGTGCCGCCGTGGATCGCGGTGCTCATCATCGGACGCGAATTTCTGGTCAGCGGCCTCCGCTCCATCGCCGCCAGCGAGGGCTTTACCATCGATGCCAGCGAGATCGGCAAGCTGAAAACCGTGATCCAGATTGTCAGCGTGGTGGCGGCGATTCTTGCGCATCGCTGGGATTACTGGCTGTGGTTTCCCAACTTCCACGGCGGATTTATCGTCGGAGTCCACTTCATCGCGCTGGCCGCCATCTATTGGATGACGACGGTCTCGATCATCTCTGCGGTCGACTACTTCTGGGGCTTTTGGCGCAAGATCGACCACGCCAGCGAGCGCGCCCGGACCCGCCGCAAGCAGACCAGTGTGCTCAGCCGGAACGCCAAGCCCGCCAAGAGCTAGTCCCGGTTCAGCAACTCGGCCAGCCTCACCGCAAATGCCACCGCCAAGAACGTCGAATTCGCCTGCCCAGTCGTAGGAAACGCGCTCGATGAAGCGATGAACAGGTTTTTGACGCCATGCACCCGCAAATCCGAGTCGACAACGCTGGTTGCCGGATCGTCGCCCATCCGCGTCGTCCCGACCTGGTGGTATCCATCCGCCGCATGAGCCCACACTTTTTCGCGACGCTTCTCCGGCGCCGCCCAATACTCCAGCCGGCCAAGCTGATTCGCCCGCAGCGCCGCATCCAGAACCTCATGCGACTTCAGCACGGAGTCCACGTCCTGCTCCTGAAACCTCAGGTCTATGACCGCTCTCGGCACGCCGAATGCATCCGTCTCGGACCCCAGCGTGATGCGGCTCTCTGCATGCGGAATCTGCTCCGCGTGGTAATGCAGGGCGTACTTGCCGCCGCTGTTCTGGACGAGGAAGCCCGGCTTTTTTGGCTTCCTGATGAACCGGTCGCGCAGAATCTTGAACAAATCGGCAGCGCCTTGCGGAGCCCCGAGGATCGCGTTCCTCAGGTGCGCAAGCACCGGAAACGGCCTCGGCCCGATATGCGCCAGACGAATTCCCTCTGACACCAGCTTGCGACCCATCGGCGGGATCGACAGGGCGATCCACACGGAAGACAGGACTCCGCTGCCATGGCCGGGATCGTAAAACGGTGGATTATCCGGCCAGAACGCTGTGTTCAGGACCTTGTGCTCCAATTGCGCTTCGGTCGTCAGCATCAGGCGCCGCCGGTAGAACGAACCGCTGCCATCAAGAATGAAGTCCAGATCAGCGATGTCGGCGGGGCGGTCGAAGGCTATGCTGGCGATTTTGCCCGAGATGTGGCCCATGTAGTACCGGCCCAGCGGCCCATCGATTCCGCCGAACTTCGTGGGCCACTTCTGCTGCGTGGCCAGCAGCACCCGCGTCGTCTCCACGCCGCCCATGGCCAGCACAAACCGCTTCGCCCGAATCACAGTCGCGCCCTGAGACGTCGTTACCGAGAGCGACTCCACCGATGCGCCGTCAGCGCTGAGGTTGATCGCTGTAACGGTTGTATTGAGGCTGATCTTGATCTTCTCTGACGCCAGGAGGTGCTCGCGATGCTCGAGAATCACCCGCGAATCCCGCGCCCAGCGCTCGACGAAGTTCAGCGTCAGCCCGTCGGTCAGCGGGCGCTTGTAGGGGATGTCGAAGTTGTCATTGCCGCAGGTCAAATACTCCGCGGCCGGCTTATACCAGGGGCGGATTTCGTCATGCGTCAGCGGCCAGTCGGCGTCGGGAACAAAGTCCCGGTCGAGCCAGTCGACATCGTCATAGGCGACGCAGCGCCCGCCCCACGTCCAGGATGTGCCGCCAAGGGCGCGCACGACGGCAATCTCCATGGGCGCATGACGTTCGAGGTCGACGATCTTGGCGTGCTGGCCCTGAGCCTGCTCCTGTGCGCCGGATTCCAGCACCACGACGGTCTTGCCCAGGCGCTCGAGTTCCATGGCGAGCGCCATCCCCACCGGCCCGGTGCCGACGACGCAGATATCCCAAAGTTGTTCGGAACCGGGTACGACCTGTTCGATCAAGAGACCTCACTCTGATTTAAAATGCCGACATCGTCAGACCAGGTCACTCCGTACAGACCCGTCGCTTCTGTTGAGGAAGAGCCGCGCATCCCACTCTACCGGTTGAGCCTCTATAGCAGCCAGTAAATCGAAATGAGGGTGAGCAGGATTGATCAGGATGTTGTGCTCGCGCCCCTGCAACACCGCGCTTGGCACAAGTAACACGACAGTCCGCGATTCCTGTAGCCAAGCGTCTCCATACTTGCGGCTCCAGTTCGGATTGCGTCCGGCCTCGTCTCGCCACACCTCAAAATCCACCTGCTCGAAGTCGACGTCATTCGGAACATCAATGCGGATGAAGGCGTGAGTTCTGGGCACTCTCCCCAAATTCTGGTGAACCAGAACCTCAAGGAGAGCTCCGGCATACGTCTGAGCGGCATAGATTACCGCAACTCCCGGAGAGTTCCAGCGACCACCGCGAAGACGAGCGCCTGTCCCGTCAAAAATGGGACGACGACTATCCGAGATACGGAAGGCGATCACCTAAACCGGCAGGCCGTAGAACAGACTGTCCAGAACCGCTTCCACTGATCGTGCGCCCAACTCGGAGGCCGCAACCTCCCGAGGGCTGCGCTCTCCCAACTCAGGATGTGGTTTGTTCATCCATTCGCGCGCATCATCCTTGTCATCCAGAACGTATTCTGCGTGAGCCATCACTCGGGCCAAGCGCTCCGCACGCTCGCTGGCCTGCCGCGACAGCCGCCCGGTAGCTCGCTTCCATGTAGCAGAGGGAACCACCTGATCGCGCAACGAACGCGCATCTCGATCATTGAGAGCAATCCGGGAGACAAGTCTGACCACGGACTTCTTATCAAGACCATGCAGGACAGCACGATCCAAGTCGGCCACCGAGTGAACTTCCTGCTCGATTCCCAAAATGCCGGCAACAGCTTCAGTCGCGATCATGGTGAACCCTCTGGTATCAGTATATCCCCAACAGTGGCTCATACGAGCCAGCTTCCTATACGGACTCCCTACACATTTGTCGCCCGTGTTGAGAGTTCAAGTAGCAGTTGGAGCAGAGAAACGCCAAGGAAGGTGATGGCAAACTTTCCCAATTTATTTGTCTTGCTTTTCCAGCCGACGAGACATGCAAGCAGAGCGGCAATAAACATTCCGCCAACCATATATCCGAAGACCTCAGCGTTCAGTACACCTTTCGACCAGACTACTCCACGCAGGCAGCAGCTTATGACCCCAACGACAATGCCGAGAATTGCCAGAATACGGACCAAAGGGGATGGTTCTGTGCCTACTTCTGAGTGGATCATTTCTTCTCCGAATGGATGAATGTTTTTGCAGCAGCAGAAAACCTACTGGCCCAAAATAGGCACCCCGCCCAACTCCTGGCTGGCCGCAATCCGCTTCGCCCACTCTGCCGGTCCCGTCTTGTGGACGCTTGTTCCCTGCGAATCCACCGCCACCGTCACCGGCATGTCGACCACGTCGAACTCGTAAATCGCTTCCATCCCAAGATCGCCGAAGGCCAGCAGCTGCGAGTGCTTGATCGCCTTCGAGACGAGGTATGCCGCGCCTCCCACCGCCATTAGATAGACCGCGTGATAGTCGCGGATGGCATCGATCGCTGCATCCCCGCGTTCGGCCTTGCCGATCATCCCAAGCAATCCCGTTTCGGCGAGCATCTGCCGCGTGAACTTGTCCATGCGCGTGGCGGTGGTGGGGCCTGCAGGTCCGACAGCCTCGTCGCGAACGGCATCCACCGGGCCAACGTAGTAGATGAAGCGGCCGTTCAGATCGACGGGCAGCTTTTCGCCCTTGTTCAGCATGTCGGTCATGCGCTTGTGTGCAGCGTCGCGGCCGGTGATCAGTTTGCCGGTGAGCAGCAGTACCTCGCCGGGCTTCCACGTCTGTACGTCGGCGCTCGTCACCGTATTCAAATCCACGTGTCGCGCCGCGGAGACGTCGTACGTCAGCTTCGGCCAGTTCTCCAACGCAGGCGGATCGAGGAACACTGGACCAGAGCCATCCAGAACAAGATGCGCATGGCGCGTTGCGGCGCAGTTCGGAATCATCGCGACCGGCAAGTTCGCCGCATGGGTGGGGTAGTCGAGAATCTTGACGTCCAGCACGGTCGTTAGACCGCCCAACCCTTGCGCGCCGATGCCGAGCGCATTCACGCCGTCGTAGATGTCGATGCGTAGCTGCTCGATGTTGGTCTTCGGCCCGCGTGCCTTCAGCTCCTGCATGTCGATGTCCTCCATCAGCGCCTGCTTGGCCAGCAGCATCGCCTTCTCCGCCGTGCCGCCAATCCCAATGCCCAGCATCCCCGGCGGACACCAGCCCGCACCCATCGTCGGCACGGTTTTCAGTACCCAATCGGCGACCGAGTCAGACGGATTCAACATGACGAATTTCGACTTGGCCTCCGACCCGCCACCCTTGGCTGCGACCGTGACGTCGATCTGCGCGCCCTTCACCAGCGACACCTCGACCACGCAGGGCGTGTTGTCGACCGTATTCTTGCGGCTGAACGCAGGGTCACGCAGGATCGACCCACGCAGCTTGTTGTCGGGGTCAAGATAGGCGCGGCGAACGCCCTCGTCGCACATCTCCTGAAGGGTCAACGTCGCGGGGGCCCCGTTGGGTTCAACGAGATGAACCTCCTGCCCCAGCTTGATGAAGATCGTCACGATGCCCGTGTCCTGGCAGATCGGTCGGTGGCCCTCGGCGCACATGCGCGAGTTGATGAGGATCTGCGCCATCGCATCCTTGGCCGCGTGTGACTGCTCCAGCTCATAGGCTTTGGCGAGGTTGGTGATGTAGTCGACCGGGTGATAGTAGCTGATGTACTGCAGCATGCCTGCGATGGATTCGATAAGGTCGTTCTGATTGATCGGGGTCATGAGTGTCCTTTTGCGACGCGACACCATTTTAGGCCGAGCGAATCGAGACTACATAATTTGCTCGTAGACCCGGTGTTTCTGGGCGATCAGGGTCCGCAGCTTATGCGAGATTCTGAAGTTTGTATCGAAAAAACGACGCAGGGCATCGGCGATATCGATGCGATTTTCTCTTGCTGCTTGCTCCAAAACACCGATCGTCCCGCGTACATTCAGGCGATAGAGTTCCGCAACGGTACGACCCTTGGCCTCGTCCATCAGAATGAGCGCAGTCGGTTCTGCGAGAGCGAGAAGAATAGCTTCGTGTTCCCCTGCATCAAGGTCCGGCAAAGGTGGTTGGGCTGTCCATGCCGGCGTACGAATTTCAAGCCAAGATGGAGGGTTTACAACCCAGTCGCGGACTTTGTCTGGAGTTCCGTCATGGCTCAATTCAGCAATCACTGCAGGTGGAACCAGCACTACGCCGTACAGGGCGTGGAGCAAATGTGCTTCATCGATCAACACAAGGTAATGAAGGGGAGACGCGTCTGAGACAACGATCAAGACGCTTTGTCGAGGCCGGCAAGATCCTGCTCATACTCGGCCACTCCATACGCATGCTCGAATACCTCATGCTGCTTCAGGAATCCGTCGAACTCATAACGAGTCGAGATTCCGAGCAGCAGACGGGTCTGCTTCGGCGTCAGCGCACCCGAACGGTAGCTCGCGATGGCGAACGCTTCCAACGCCTCGCGGGCAGGGTCGGCGTGTTGCGACAGATCGTCCGGGATTTCGACGGTCACCAGCATGGCTCGATTATTGCATGGGATCTACCACGTAAGTTCATACAACACCACCGACTGCCTTGGCAGAAGGGAATGAATCGTCACTGGCCCGCTCGTCCGATGCACCGTCTGCTTCTCCCCAGCTTCCAGCCCTCCAGCCTTTTGCAGCGATGCCAACTGCTCCGGCGTCAGGTGTGGTGGGCTGCCCATCGCCAGCCAGACTGAGTATGAATTCGAGTGGTGGGCGTCCATCACGTACTTTGCGATGTGTACCACCTTCCCCGGCACATTCTGGATCGAAAGCTCGACCTTCGCTTCCGCAGCCGCCACATCCTCGTCATGGTAGTTCCATAGGATTACGCCAATGGAATTGCCATTCCGAGTCGCTATCCCGCTGATGTCAGGGTTCCCGGCGACGCTGTCTTTCTCGATATCTTCAATCTCCTGCGCCGCGCTGCTCGTCAGCGAGAGGAGTGACCCCGACAGTTTTCCGAACATCCGGAAAACGTTGAGCACCGGCTTGTCGATCAAGCCCTCCGGCCCGTCGGTCGCCAGTTCTCGAAACCCGGCAAAGTAGGGCTGATTCTCGAACTCAAACGCCCAGGTAACGGCCCCTTGCAGGTTCACTCCGCGCAATCGGCTGAGCTCTGCCGAACGTGCCAGCATCTCTGCCACGCTGACGCCATACAGGGGTCCATTGCGATATCCGTTTTGCGGCCCCTGGCAGGCCGCACAACCCTCCGGGTCGGTCTCCGACAGGATGATCGGCGTGTGTTTGAACTCTGGAAAGCTCCCGATCGTTTTCATGCCCGTGTCCGTCAGCGAAAGCTGCCGCCCAAGGTTCATCCGGACATGCCCTGCCTCGCTCGGAACCGCAGGCTGCTCGAACTTCGGCGAACCTTTGGGGTGGTAACTGATGAAATCGAGCGGCGCACCCTGCTTGCCGGAGTCGGCGTTCAAGCCACGCGCGCAGTGCTCCAGAAACAGCCGCAGGAAATCTTTGTTCTCGCCGCCGCCGGTGACCCCTGGACCTCCGACGATTGCCTTCGGCAGCACCTGACGAATGGCTCCGGTGGTCACGTCGTACAGCTTCTCGTACTCCTCGACCGTGCCGTGGAAGTAGCCGATGTCGGGCTCATTCCATACCTCCCACTGCCATGTCTCGATCGCCGCGCCGTAGCGCTCGTGCAGATGCTCCGTATAAGCCACGATCAGCGCGCGCCACTTCGCGTAGTCCTTTGGCGGGTAGGCCCAGCCGGTATAGATGTCTGCGCCGGCCTTGGGAAAGGCGTGCTGGTACGGCTGCGGATGAGGCGAAAGCGCCTCCGGCATAAAACCGATCTCGACCATCGGCCGGACGTTTGCTGCCTTCAGGTTGTCGAATAGCTTGTCTGTAATGGTCCAGTCGTAGACCGGGTTTCCGTTCGCGTCCTCGGCATAAGCATTGGTGGAGCCCCACTTCAACGCTGGAGTCCCATCGCCGCTGGTCAGCAGGTTGTGGGGACGAAAGTAGACGGGAACACCGGGGCTGATCGCGCCGAGTTCGGCCATCAGTTGCTTACCACCCGGTGCGTAGGTGTAGTTCGGCTCGTCCGCACCGAAGTAGTTCCACACCGGCTTATACTCGCCGATCGTCTTCGCGGTATCGACTTCAATCCGCACGGGCTTTGGAGCCTGTGCGAAGGCCGCCGAGCAGTACAAAGCGAAGACGGCGAGGTTGAACCGATTCATAACCTCGCCATCATACTGCTTCAGGCGCTAGCGCGAATTTCTCGTTGCTATGCAGTCAGACAAACCACAGCCGTCATTCTGGCGCAGCCAGAATCTCCGTAGTTGTCTTTCTGACGGCGGCACGCCCTCACGAACTTCGCGCTAACTGTGGCGATTGAAGACGGTCGAGTTTGCCTGATCGATCGTCGTCATCAGGATGGTGTGAATATTCACATGTTTGGGCCGCGTCGCCGCATACACGATCGCATCCGCTACATCTTCCGGCTGCAGCGGCGTGATGTTCTGGTAGAGCTTCCTGCCCTTGTCTTCATCGCGAAACCGCACCTGCGCAAACTCGGTCTCCACCATGCCCGGGTCGATGGAGGTCGAACGCACCGGCTTGCCGATCAGGTCGATCCGCAGCCCTTCCATGATCGCTTTCTCCGCCGCCTTCGACGCGCAATAGACCGCGCCGCCCGCGTAGGTCTCCTTGCCTGCGGTCGAGCCCATGCTGATCACATGGCCACTCCCGCGTGCAATCATGCCGGGCACAAGATGCCGCGTCACATGCAGCAGGCCCTTGATGTTGGTGTCGATCATCTCGTCCCAGTCAAGTGGGTCGTTCTCGTAGAGGGGGGTGAGCCCGCGGCTCAGTCCGGCGTTGTTCACCAGCACTTCGACGTCGCGCCACTCCTCGGGCAGATTCGCCAGCGTCTCGTTCACCGCCACCGGGTCGCGGACGTCCAGCCGAAACGTAAACACATCTGGCTCAGACTGCAGTGCGGCCAGTTCCCGCGCCAGTTCCGTCAGGCGGTCGATCCGCCGCGCACACAGCAGCAGCCGTGCACCCTGTTCCGCAAACGCTATGGCGGTAGCCCGCCCGATACCGGAGCTTGCCCCGGTGATGAAGACAATTTTGCCGCGTAGAGAATTCATAGGCCTATTATCGCCAATCCTGAGGGTAAAACTTACGTTCCAATGAAGAAAGGCGACCAGGAGCAAATCGCTCTTGATCGCCTTTACGAACAACGCAGATTGAGGTTAAGTCCAGCAGGTCGCGCTTACTGCGCACCGCCCGCAGGAGCCGTTGCAACGCCGATCGCGTCGCCCGAGACAACCATGTTGACCCTACGGTTCTGCTGCTTTCCGGCTGCGGTTGCGTTGTCCGCGACCGGGTTATTCTTGCCGAAGCCCTGCGCCGTGATGTGGTCCTGGGCCACGCCCTGCGACACCAGGAAAGACATCACAGTGTTGGCCCGATTCTCCGACAGCTTCTGGTTATAGTCATCGCCGCCCACAGAGTCGGTAAAGCCTTCGACCTGAACCTTCAATCCCGGGTACGACTGCAGGATACCCGCGACCTTCGCGAGCGAAATCTGCGTGCCCTGCTTCAAGGTGTACTTGCCGGTATCGAACAACACGTCCGACATATTCACGATCAAGCCGCGCGCGCTCTCGCTGGTTGCGAGCACCGAATTCAACTGCATTTTCAGCTTTTCGCGAACTTCGTTGGCGCTGGCGACTTCCTTGTTGGCCGCAGCCGCACGGGCACGAGCTTCAGCCGCCTCAGCATCGGCCTGAGCCTTTGCTGCCTTGGCCTGCTCCGCAGCCAGACGGGCACGCTCGGCCTCCATTTTGGCGCGCTCGGCCTGCTCGGCGGATTGTGCCGCCTGGGCCTGCGACGCCGCAGCTTGCGCCTGCGAGGCTGCTGCCTCATCCTGAGCCTTGTTTCGCGCTAACTCGGTGTTGCGCTGACGTTCGGCCGCCTGCTTCCGCAGGGTATCAACACGCGCATCTTCCGCACGCTCCACGGCCTGCCGAGCGAAGGTGATTTCCATCTTTTCATCGCGCTTCTTGCTTCCGTCGATATCGGCTGCGTTCTTCAGATCTTCGTTCGCCTTGGCCATAATGTCCGCCGAATACTTGTCTGCGCCCGTATTCTGCGCGATCCGGACAGCGTTATAAGCCTCATACAACTCCAGCGGCGAGCGTTCGTTGCGTGTAATCGGACGACCAACCGTGTTCGGACCATCCGTCGTGGCGCTGTAACTGCCGCGAGGATAAAGGTTCGCGTGCACGCTGACGCGTTCCAGAACGCCGTTAGTCTCGTCGGTATATTGGTTCTTCAGCACGACGACATCGGACGGTGTCGAAACAGCGTAATAAGGCTCCGCCGTCACGATCAGGCCGAACGCCTGCAGAGGCACCGATACAGAAATGTTGTTCTTCGTTCCGGCGGGAAGGATCTCGCCAAGATTGGCCGGACGGCCATCCGGGCTTATCGCCCACAGCACATAGGTCAGGTATTCCGGGCCAAAGCCGTTGGCAGGGGTCAGCCCCTTGAATTCGGCGTTGACGGTCAGCTTGCCGCGTTCGCTCTTCACTTCCGCTTCGCCATGGGCACCGGGCAGCAGTTCGGTTCCCTGGAATGCGAGCTTGGTCGATCCGCTGCGGTGCAGGAAATTAACTGCGTCGATATCGCGCTGAACGACCTTTACCTTGTAAAAGAAAATGTCGCCGCTCTGGGTAACAACAGCTTCGCGAGGTGCCTGGGCGCTGGTTGGATTCGGTTCCTGGGCGTTGGCCACTCCTGCTGCGAAAACTCCCAAGCCGAGATTGCAGACAGCGAGCGTCAGGATTCGGGGGGACAGCAAAGTACGGATCGTTCGGGTCATCGATTTCTCCTGGATGGGGTGGCGCGTATAGTTGCCGACAAACACCCACCCCTAGACGGATGCCCTGATAACGACAAAAGTAGTCCGGAAAAGAGAAAACTTACGCTGTTTTCAGCGGGTTGCCTGAGAGAAAAATATTCGTGTCAGGCAACCCGCTCGTACCGCTCTAGGCAAAGTGGCGGGTCCACGGACGGTTTTGCAGTCGTCGACGCCCGCGAAAACGAGGAGGCCACGAAAAAGAGCGGATGGGATCCGTGGAGGCATCTCATTCGCTCTTCTTGATGTTGCTCCGACTAAAATCGTCGATCGATTAGGCGTGGTGTCCGGTGTGGCTGCTGTGACGCTGCACAAAGTGGTACGGAGGCCACGGCCCGGAGAGCTGCATGCGGCAGTCCTTCAGTTCGGTGGTCGCGGAGGAATACTTGTTTTGATAGCGCTCCACGCAACGGTTGTCGATCAGGTGTGCGATATCGAGCAGCATCTTGCCCGATTCCATCCGCTTGCATGTGATCTCCTCCGCCAGAGGAAGGAACATGCGGTGCATCTGTACGGACAGCGCTCGCGCCTTAGATTGGCGCTCCCGCTGACGGCTCGCACTCTCGCGCAGGCTGGTCAGATATTGCTGGCCTACGGTCATATCGCGTGCGGAGTTGCCTGGGCAGGTATCGTCGACCAGCACCTTGAGGTGCATTTCGGCTTTACCGCGGAGGCGTTCCACATTGGCGAGAAAGTGCTTCTGGTTGGAGCGAACCGACCGCCGAAGGCCGTCGTCGTCTGCAAAGGTAGTGGCAAAGCGGAAGGGAAGTACGGTTGAAAGCTTGAAGCAATCCGAGATAACCCGGGCGTGGTCCTTATTGGCCTGCTGATCGAAGCGCGCCTGGTCGTCGTGCTGGTGTTCTGAGACAATCACGGCAAGATCGCCGGCTGGAAAGAGGAAGGTTTGATTCCCGAAGAGACCGGTCACTCCGGTCAGGGGCATCGGGCGGCGGTGACGTGCAAGTTCCGGAAACGATTGACGTTCGGCGATACAGTAGGCATACCATGCCATAATTTTTTCGCTCCAGTGCACGCTGATCGGTCTCAGAGGCTAATCATGCGTTTCGGGTGCTGCGTTAGGGTTCCGTACTGGCTCAAGGGTGTTGATCGGCTCTGCCCCGTCTGTCCGAATAACGACAAACTATGACTAGCGCGAAACGGATAGTAAGCCTATCGGGAGACGATTGGCAATGGCATTCTTGAGGTAATCACGGCACTTATGTCATTTAGGCGAGACAGGGGACGGCACAGAAACTGGTGCAGTCGATTCCTGTTGCAACAAGTGTGCCACCGGATCGGGCATCGGCTGGTCTGCATTCTTCAGCAGCAACGCCACATCCCACAGCTGCGCCTCGGAATATAGGTGTTGATACGCTGGCATTCCGGTCAGGCGAATGCCATTTTTGATCTTCCAGAAGGTCTCGCCCGCCTCGTCGTCCGACACCCCGACCACGTTGCCGCGAATGTGCTTCTTAAAGAGTTGCGGTGCCTGCGGATACATCCACTTGCCGTAGGGCGAATCGTGCCCCGGAGTGCCGTGGCAGCTCGCACAGCTGGTCGCATAGGTCTTCGCGCCGGCCTCGAACACGTCTTCGCTGGTGCCAAACGGCGCTTTCTGCAATTCCTTGTCAATGCGCGCGCCCAGCGGGACATGGACGATCTGCGCTTCGAAGGGAAAGGCAGGGTCGGCGGCGGCGACCGGCGGACGGCCATACTTCAGGTAGGCCCAGCCTCCCGCTATGGCAACGATGATCGTAAAAAGAATCCCCAGGACGAACGGTGCCAACCGGCCGCCGGAACGTCCATACGAGGAGTACTTCGAATTGTGTTGGGTAGTCATTGGGCGGGTCGTCTTTCCCATGCGGAATTGGATGCCGGAGTTCCATTCCGTGCCTGCGGAGGTGCGATGAATGTTCTAATAAGAAGCGGGCACGGTTTACGGTGCGTATACCGACCAACCCTAGCAGACGGCGATAACAGTTCTAAAGAGAAAAGCAGCGGCAGGAGTGAACACGTTGATTCATGGTTCGGTTAATAAGGGAAAGAACGGCTTCTCCACACAAACAGGTTGGTTCACCGCCATCATCGCGGTCCTCATCTTTGTCATCGGCGCGGCGGCCCCGTCGCAGGCGCAGTCCGCACGGCGTCCACGCCGCGAATCGACCGCCAACCGCAAAGCACGCATTGCCCGCACCATTGAGTCAACCTACGGCCACCCCTGGGAGGTAGCCGGCGGCGGCGGATACATGCGCTATCGCAGCGGCCCCTACCTGCGCCAGAGCAATGAGGTCAGCTTCTTCGCCACGACCCAGCGCTCGTTCACCCCGACCTTCGGCATCATGGGGACTGTCCAGGGATCCTATGGCAAGGCGCAGATCGGCAACACGATCTACAACATCCCCAACCCACAGATCTCCGAATACGCCTTTATGGCTGGCCCGACCTACCGCCTGGTCCGCAAGGAAAAGTATGGCGTCACGGGATTCGCCCAGGCCGGAATTGACCTCGGAAAATTTGCCGGCGGCTCCAAGGGCTTTACGGCGGCCAACATTGGCGTCTGGCAGGGCGATTTTGCCCCCGCCTTCTCCGCCGGGGTCAGCTTGGATTACAACTTCGACCCAGCGCTTGCGCTCCGCATCTCGCCCACCTACCTGGGCACGACGTTCGGCAGCACGCTGCAGAACAGCAAGGCCCTCAACATCGGCCTCGTCTACCGCTTCGGCAAACCCAGATAGCTGCGCTTTTGGGATTACCGTGGGGCTTCAGCCCTGCGAATGGCTTCAATAAAATGACCCGGGTTTTAGCCCCGGGTCTTCTTCTTTTGCATCGCCTTACAGATGGATCGTCCAGCCCAGCTCAGCCAGCTTTTCTTCAATATCCGCCAGCGCATTCTCAAGCGCCGTCCGACGGTGCGGGCTTGAGGTCCGCTGCGACAGGATGAACTCCCGTTGCAGTTCCAGCGCCTGCCGCT
Source organism: Rhodanobacteraceae bacterium (assembly GCA_025350865.1). GTDB lineage: Bacteria > Acidobacteriota > Terriglobia > Terriglobales > Acidobacteriaceae > Edaphobacter. The sequence continues at coordinate 22,008 of JANXWZ010000004.1, read as the reverse complement.
TGCGTTTCTTCTCTGCATCGGCGGCCATATTGCCGCGAATCGCAACGACATTGGCCTTATGCTGCGCCATCGTGATGGGTGGAGGGGTCGGCGGCAGGCCGGTCGTGTCAGCATGCTGAGACTCTGCTGCCTGTTGCGAGGGATTGCTTTCCGGGCTATCAGACATGCCTTGATTCTATACCTCGCCCCGAACCTAAGAAAAAGAGGGCTGGCCCGGAAAGTTCCTCCCCGTACCAGCCCTCGTCAGTTTGCCGCTTCCAGCTCTCGGATGTACTCGATCACTGCCTCGCTCCATCCGTCGATGTGGGTCCAGCCTCCGTACCCAACACCGTTCTTCGCGCTGGCAACGTTCACCATGTACCCGCGACCCGTCGGTGCCGGAACCCGGTCCACGCTCTGCTCGTCGGTGATCACGACGATCCGGTCATACGGCTCCCGAACCGCTTCTCCCTCGACGAAATCCAAAGCAGCTCCCAGCCGAGTTCCGCCGTGACGCAGGCTCGCCTCCATCGCATCCCGCAGCGCGAATCCACGCCGCGGCGGAATCCGCATCGCGCCGTCCGAGAAGGTGTAGACCACCACCTTTTCAGACACCTCCCGCAACAGGACAGCCAGCCCGTAAGCCGCATCGGTCCGCAACATCTGCGACTGACGCGACAACGGCGCGACCATACTTCCGGACACGTCGACCAGCAGAACCGTCCGGCCCGGCAGCTTCTCAGCCTCCGCAACCGACCGGAACATCGCCCGCTCCAGGACCTCCTCCCACTGCGGCGCATACCGTGCCGCAGCGAGAAACCGGAACGGCAGCACACGATCAGTCCGCATCGCGTCCAGAGCTATCAGCACCAGCTCCTCGTCCACTCCGGCTTCCTGCATGTTCCGCAGGTTCCGAAGCAGAGCCAAGGCTCCAAGCTTCCGCTCTAGCAGCAGCCGCTCCCAGTTCGTCCGCTTGTCGAGACCTCCGGCAGACAGCGCAACCTCCCAGGTATCAGGCGTTGCCAGTTCGCCAGCGATCAGCCGCTTCCAAAGCGCTTCCTGCGCCGCGTCGACCGGCTTGGCGTGGCACAGGAACAACACGTCCCGCAGCCGCACCGCGTTGGCCCGATCGTACTTGGCCAGAGCATACTCGTCGAACTTCGGGAACGCCGCCGCGAGTCCCTTCTTGACCTGCCCGGACAGAGGCACTTTCCCTTCAGCCCAGTAGATCGCCAGGAACTCCGCCAGTTCGTCCGCCCTCTGGATCACCTGCACCAGCGTCTCGGCCACCAGGCCACGGTGCGTCGGCAGCCGAGCCATCTCGCGAACCAGCAGCAGCGGCACATGCCGCAGCTTCATCTTCGTCCGAGCCTCAACCGCTAGCGCCGCAACCTTTGCCGCCTCGACCTTCGGAACCAGCGTGCGGATCCGCTCCGCAATCGTGACGCCGCTCTCGTAAAACTCGTTCTCCCAGAGCATGCAAGCCAGCACAGAACGCCGCAGCGCCTGCTCGTCCGAGATCGCCGCAGCGGTCGCTCCCTCATAAGTCCGGGGAACGAGCCGCATGAATCCCGGCAACCCCTGGCCAATCGTCAACTTCAATACATTCAGCTTCATGTCGAACCCCTTCCTCCTTCCTCCTGCGCGCGAGGTCATTCCGAGCACAGCGAAGAATCTCTGTATTTCGCCTTTGTCGTTGCTTCTGAGGTAGGTCCGAGCTTTAGCTCGGACACTCCCGTCCAGAAAAACAAGGGGCTTCAGCCCCGGCCCGCTTACTCATCCAAATCATCGTCCGCCGGCACCGCCACCTTCCGCGGAACCGCCGTCTCATGAAATCCAACCCCGACCTTGAACCCAACCGGCTTCATAGGCCCACGAGTGACATCGATAGCCAACTTCTCCATCTGCTGCCAGCTAGGCCGGTTCTTGTCGTAATAACCCGAACATTCATAAATCCGAAACGGAACTACAATTGCCGGATAAAGCTTGTCGCACATCGTGGTCTGCTCCGACTCACGGTAGCCCGTCATAATGTGCGAGCTAGTACAAGTCCTGCACAAGGAATCCGAGCCAACCGGAGTGCCTCCCTTGATAAATGTCTTGGCCATCTCTCTCACCATCTATCCAGCCGCACGCTGGTGTGTTTAATTGGCCGGGGAACTAGTCGACAACAGCATCGTGCTCTACCACTGAGCTACAAAGGCTTGCGCCTAAGGCAGGGATCGAACCTGCGACCACGTCGTTATGAGCGAAGTAACTGTTATCTACGCCACCGGCCAAACTACGATACTTATCCGGGAATCATCGAAGCGAGTCTCAGAGCAGGAATCCCGCGGAACCTTGTACATCAGGGCAACGCCCTCGTTCCGCAAGCCGATTACTCCGGCAGAGTTTCCCTCTCTGCTTGCTTTTCATTGGCGGGAAGGAACTCACTTCTTCGCCACGGATAAGTCCTTCTCATACGCGGAAACAGCTCTGCGTCCGCGTACCAGAAGTAAGCCCGTCCGGGAATATTTCTCTACGGTAGAAACGGGGGATCGAACCCCACCCTTGCGGGCTTCATCCAAAGAAGTAACCGTAAAGTTCGCCACGGACAGTACTGCCAGGGGAAAAAACAAGAACGGGACGGTTTCGAGGCGTCAGATCGATGAACCCGATCTCTTCGCCACCTGGCATATCTAATTGTGCGTGCGATTGTGCGTAGGATCGCCGGTTACAGAGATGGCCAGCTAAAACTGAAAGCCCGGCGATCACCGACGAGAGTATAGCTCTCTGGCGACCTACGCATCGAATTGTTCGTATGCTGTTTCATCGGGGTTTCTCCTACGCACCAGTTACTATGCCAAATATCGCAACCAATAGCAAGCTAATAGTGGAATAAATCCGACTTATTTTTTCTAAGTCAAAAACGCGTTACATCGCGGAATCCCGAACGTCACCGCGCAACGCTCCAGGTTCTCCACACTTTTCCGCTAACCAATCTCGTGCTACGCTGTCTCACCGTCGCCTGAACAGCGACTGCAGCAAAAGGCCTCAGCATTCCATGCGCATCCCGCGTCTCGTCGTAGTGGCCGTCCCGGTCATCCTCCTGGTGACCGCCGTGGCCGTTGCGTTCTGGTCTGCGCAACGCGCCCTGACCGGCTCGGCCTCGATTGCCGCACACCAGCACCAGATCCCGTTTACACTCCGCCCGATAGACCCCGCCGCCACCCTCGCCAGCAACCCCGGTTTCGAGCCCGTCTCCGCCCCGGACGACTTCATCACCGGCACCCAGCTGGACAGAACATTTTACTTCGCCGGCCCCAACGGCCTCACCGTCATCGCGCCGGACGGCACTCGCCGAGCCACGCTCCGCACGGGATTCGAACTCCCCGTCGCACCCATCACCGCCGTCGCAACAGCCCGCCTGCGCGGCAGCACCGATAGCCAGATCCTCCTCGCCACCCGCGGTGCCGGTCTGCTGATGCTCGACGTCAACAGCAAAGGCTCGCCCATCATCCATCAGCTGCTGCCCGATACAAACGCTGCCCGCGACCTGACTGCGATCCTCGCCACGCCCTCTGGCGACCTGCTCCTCGGCACACGCCACGCCGGTGTGTTGCTGTTCGACGGATCGGCCATTGTGCCCTACCCAAACCTCCCTGTCGCAGAGATCACTGCGCTCGCCGCGACCGATTCGGCGTCATTTCTGGTCGGCACTCGGACCTCAGGCCTCTCCTTCGTCCACGCAGGCACCATACAGCACGCCGATGCAATGCCCGACACACAGGTTGAATCGCTCGTCGCTGTCAACGGGAAGGCGTATGCCGGGACGCCGACCGGCATTGCAGAATTCGACCTCTCGCAACCCATGCTGAAGCCAACGCGCATCGTCGCTCCCGGCCTCTTCGCCCACGCGCTCTCTCTCACCGGCGAGACACTGGAGGTTGGCACCCTCGATCAAGGCATCCAGCGGGTCGCGCTCGCAAATCGCCCCCGCATGCGCAACGCTGCGCTGGAACTAGACGCAGCCACACAATCAAATGGGCGGGTAGACGGCTTCATCAGCGGGAGCCGCTACGCCCTCGTTGACGGCACACTGCTCGCCCGCACGACCGCCGGCTGGCGGCCTGCCCTGACGCCAACGTCTGCAACCCTCGCCGACCGCAACATCTCCGCGCTCGCCTTCGCCCCCGACGGCTCACTCTATGTCGGCTTCTTCGATCACGGCCTCGATATCCTTGGTTCCACGGGTCAGCTACGCCACATCGAAGACGACCACCTCTTCTGCATCAACCGTCTTGCGCTCGACCCCGCCCGCCAGACCATCGCCGCCGCCACCGCCAACGGTCTCGTCCTGTTCGACCGGCAGGGAACGCCTCGCCAAACCCTCACCCGTCGCGACGGCCTTATCTCCGACCACGTCACGGATATCGCCTTCACCGCAACCGGCACCACCCTCGCAACCCCAGCCGGTCTCACATTCCTCACAGCCACCGGAACCGAAAGCCTGTACGCCTTTCAGGGCCTGGTCAACAACCACGTCTACACGATCGCTGCGGCCAACAATCGCCTCCTCGCCGGAACACTTGGCGGCATCTCGCTGCTGGAAGCCAACGCTGTCAAACGCAACTTTACCGCGACCAACTCCGGCCTGAAGCACAACTGGATCACCGCCATCACTCCCTCGCCACACGGCGGATACCTTGTCGGAACCTACGGTGCGGGAATCGAAACTCTCTCCGCCGACGGCAACAGCTTCACGCCGATCGAACTGCCCGCTGGGACACCACATGACCTCATCATCAACCCCAACGCCATGCTGGTCACCGCCACGCACGTCTACGCCGGAACGTTGGGCCACGGCATGCTGGTGCTGAACACCGCCACAAACCGTTGGAGCCACATCGATAAGGGCCTGCCCTCGCTCAACGTCACAGCCTTCGCCCAGCGCGACGGCGTACTCTACATCGGAACCGAAAACGGCCTCGTCCGCATCCCGGAGGCCAGACTCCCATGACCAGAGCAATACAGATCGGGTGCCCCATTCATCGCGCCGTTTGCGATGAGTGGGAAAGTAAACTCTTCATCGCGGTGCTTTTGTTCCTGCTCTCTTTCGCCTCCGCCCGAGCCCAGTCCGGCATCCTCATCCCACGCGACAAAGAGTCCCCCGACCCCGCCGTCCTCTCGCTCGAAGAGATGTCGGTCGACATCACCATCGACAACGGCGACGCCCACGTCTCCATCCTGCAGATCTTCCTCAATCATTCGGGCCGGATCGAAGAAGGCACCTACCGCTTCGCCCTTCCCACCGGCTCCACCGTCTCCGATTTCGCGGTCTGGGATGGCGTCACCCGCATCCCAGCCGTCATCCTGGAACGCAAGCGCGCCGAGCAGATCTATGATCAGGCCCGCCTGCAATCCATCGATCCCGGCCTGCTCGAAATGGGCGAGCGCGACAGCATCAACCCGAAGAACACTGCAGTCTTCACCACAAAGATCACACCCATCCCGGCCTACGGCACCAAGCGCCTCGAACTCGAATATCACCAGCGCCTCTCCGCCACGGACTTCAAACACTTCTTCGCTCTACCGCTCAAACCCAACGACGCGCAGAAGCAATCCGTGCACCGCTTCAAGCTACACTTCATCCTGCGCTCGGCCCACCCCTTCGACACATTTCAGACCCCCTCGAAGCTCTTCGCCCTCAAGCTCTCAACCAACACAACCGAGGCCGCCGAAGGAGCCTTCGAAGGCAACGACATCTCGCTCGACGAAGACTTCTCCGCAACGTGGCACCTCACGCCGCAGACCAGCGACAACCTCGACGTCATCACCTACCGCAACCCCAACGCGCCTCTTCCGACCGCCGGCACCAGCCCCACCGCAAACCCGGCCCGAGGTCCCGAGCCTGGCTTCTTTGAAGCGCAGCTCCTCATAGCGGACCCAAAGCCGCAAGTCGCAACTCCGGCGCCGCCCCACACCGAAATCCTGCTCTTCGACAATTCGCTCTCCATGCAATGGGAGAAGCTCGAACGCTCCTATGCCGCGCTCGAAGGCATCCTGCGTGCACTCAAGCCTAGCGACCGATTCAACGTGATCCTGTGCAATCAAGTCGTAGCTCCGTTCAAGCCCGCACCGGTCACTGCCGATGCCGCAACCGTCCAGCAAGCGCTGGACTTCGTTCGGGCCAGCAAACTTCGCGGCGGGACTGATCTCGGCAAAGCCCTTGCATCCGCGCTCGCTCAATCCACCGAAGCCAACACCTCTCTCGTGCTCCTAACCGACGGCGGTACCAACTCCGGTGACACCATCATCCCCACCAAAGTCGCCACCACCTACGCCACGCAATGGAAGCAGTTGCCCCATCCTCCCCACACCACAGTCTTCGCCGTAGGCGACGACGCCAACCTCACGCTGCTTCGCAATCTCTCACGCAACGGCGGCTTCATGGAGTCGGTCCTCTCCACCGAACCCGCCGACTTCCACATCCAATCCTTCATCTCAAAACTCACGCGCTCTCCGGTCGCCAACCTCGCGCTCACAGCCGATCCGGCCTCCTCGACCAAGCTCATCTACTCTCTCGACGACTCTGTCTACGCTGGCTCAGTCGCGCAATGGGTGGGCCAATACACTCCCGCAAAAACTCCCCTCGGCGTAACCGTCAAAGGCACGCGCGACGGCGCATCCTTCGAGGCGAAAGCATCAACGCCGCTTCCCGAGTCTGACCTGACTCATCCACAACTCCCGCGCATCTGGGCGCAGGCTCGCGTCAACGCGCTGCTCGAAGAGATTGATCGCAACGGCGAAACCTCAGCCGCCATCGACGAGATCATCCGACTCTCGCGCCGCTACAAATTCGTTACGCCATACACCTCCTTCCTTGCCGTGCCACGCTCACTGCTGCGTCCGCGCGTCATTCGCCCCGGCGACCCCGTCCTCCGCGTTCGGACCGACGCGCAGATCACCTCCGTCATCGCGCTCTTTCCCTTCGGCCTCACCAAGCCTCTGCGGCACCTCGCGTCGGAAGACCTGAAGGCTCCAGGGGACGACGCGAATCGCCTCTGGGAGACCCGCTTCCTCGCCCCGACCGACATGAAAGACGGCACCTACTCCGTGCGCCTGATCCTGCGCGACCGCAACGGCCACACCTACAACGAGGCCAAGACCTTCGTCATCGCCAGCACCCCGCCAAGCGTAAAGCTCCAACTGCCGCGCACCAGTCTGCATCGCGGCGAATCGCTCGAAATCCATGCCTCCGCAACCTCCTCGACCCGCACCCTCACCGCTCATCTCGAAGGCATCACGCCTGTCTCTTTACGCTGGAACAGCCGCGCCGCCACGAATACCGGGACGCTCGTCATCCCAGCCGACATGCCCATCGGCCGCTATACCCTCACCGTCACCGCCGAGGACATCGCCCACAACATGGGCAGTCAGGAGGTTCAGGTCGATGTCATTCCCTAGCGCGCACCTCATTCCTGTTCGTCGTCATTCTGGCAAAGCCAGAATCTCCGTATTTGTCTTCTTGCTCTTCGCGACCTCCTCCCAAGCCACCCTCCCGCCCTGGCTCCAGCACGTCGTCGGAGCCTCCACCCTCGAGGCCGCGCTCTTCCGCACCATGCAACTCCCCAGCGTGCAGGCGCTCTACCCCCGCCCGCCTAAAGAAGCCCAGACCGAGCTCGCCCGGCTCATCGCCTCCGCGCCCGACGACGCGCAGCTCTACGCCCTGCGCGCCCAGACCGACGAGTCCGCGCTCGACTTCACCGCCGCCGAGACCGACTGGAAGCTGTCCGTCCAACACGCGAAAGACCCCGTCAACGCAAAGCTGCAACTTGCCGCGTATTACCACCGCCGCATGCAGGTCCCGCAGGAGCTGGCCGCCCTCACCGAAGTCGCCGCCGCACCCGCAATTCCCGCCGAGCGTTTCGTCGACCCCGCGCATCAACGCTCGTGGAACGCCTTCGTCCGCATCTTCGCACTCATCAACGACCAGGCACTGCCCGCGACGCAGGCCAACGCCACCTTCCAGGCCTTTCTCACGCGCTACCCCACCGAGCCATCCGTCTACGCCCAATTCCTGACCTGGCAAATCGCGCAGAAAGACTGGCCCGCTGCGGACGCTCTGATTGCGCGATACAAGACTGCGTTCCCGCAAGATCAGGTCTTCCCCATCCGAGCCCAGGCACTGCTCGACTACCGCCGCGGCAACATCGATCAGGCCCTCGCTGTATACGACAAATCCTTCCAGCCGCTCTGGGATGCCGGCCTCGTCCAGTCCTACTTCGGCCTGCTCGATGCCACGCACCGCCAGCGAGCGTTCGTTGCCGAAGCCCGCACCCAGCTCGCCGCACATCCCGACGGCCCTGCAACTCTCAACGCACTCGCACGCATCTTCTACGACGACCAGCAGGCCGGCCGCATCGACAAGGCGCAGAAGACTCTCGACGCATTCCGCATCGCGCGCGAGGCCCGCAACGGCGCGTGGACACCCACCGACCTCTACACGCTCGCAACCCTCTCCGCCTCCATCCACAGCTACGCCGAAGCCGCCCGCTACAACTACGCACTCGCCTCTACTGCTGGCAATCTCCCCAGCGGCGAACCTGCCGCGCAGTCCGGACTAGCCGCGCTCATCGACCTTCTGCTCAATGCCCCCGATCAACCCATCGCACTCGGCGCCGGCAACCTGTCGATGTATCGCGACATCGCAACCCTCGATCAGGGGCCCGGCTACTGGAACGGCATCCTCTCACTGTGGCTCAACGGCACCCAGCCTGACAGCGAATACAACACAGAAACTGCGAAGGCTCAGAGCTACTTCCATCGTTCCAAAGCCGCCGAGCTATTGGCTCAACTCGACACGAAGTTCCCCAACGCGCCACAACGTTCTGCGCTCCACGCCGCGCTCATTCGTACCTACTCCAACTACTCTGAATCGGACGCCGTCGTCGCCGATGGCAAAGCGTTCCTCGCCACCTATCCACAGTCACAGCAGCGCATTGAAATTGCCGGCCTGATGGCCGACGCCTACGCCCGCCAGAAGAACACCACAGCCGAGTTCGCACTGTACGACTCGGTGCTCACAGAACTCGCCGCAAAGACCAACGGCCTGCCCCTCACCTCCGCCGCTCCGGCCCCGCCTCTCACGGTAGACGACCCCTACGCCACCGCCCCGCAACTGGTCACAATGAACGCCGATGCCGATGCAGCTCCTTCAGCATCAGCCTCCGCACCCAACCGCGCAGCCGCGGCCCTGCAGACTTCCAGCTACGAGCTCACCGCCTACACTCTCAACGCGTCGACCATCCCAGAGGCCAGCCAGTACGCGCAGATCCTCGACCGTTACGTAGGCCGTCTCGTCGCTGAAAAGCAGATGCCTCAGGCCCTGATCGTATTGCGGCATCAGCTAGACCTCAATCCCAACGACCCCGCCCTTTACGAGAAGCTCGCCAACTTCCTGCAGCAGAACAATCTCTCCGCGCAACAGGAAGAGATGTACAAACTTGCCATCGCAAAGTTTCCCAACGCAACCTGGTACGACAAGCTCGCCCGCCTCTATTTGCGCGAGCGCAACCGCGAAGCCTACACCTCCATCACCCACCAGGTCATAGACATCTTCAGCGGCACGGATCTCGATGAATGGTTCCAGCACGCCGGCTCGCTCGGCACGTTCAACACCCCCACCCAACGCGACGCCGGGGCTCAACTCGCGCTGCAGCTGAACCTCTACGCGCAAAAGCGCTTCCCGCATGACCTCGTCTTCACGCGGAATCTGCTGAACGCGTACCAGGCGGCCCCCACTCGCAACGCGGCAGCCTACGAAGATACGTTGCGCCATCACTGGTGGGAGTCCGACGACCTCCGCGACCAGTTCTTCGCCTACCTCGCCCGCACCAACAAACTCCAATCCGAACTAGCCGCCCTCACTCCAACGGGATCCATAACCTCCAATCCAGCCGCCACCCGCGAGCAAGCCGAACTCCAGATATGGAACTCGCACTTCGAAGCCGCCGCTCCTCTGATGGCTAACGTCGCAGATCAATACCCAGCCGACCAAACCCTCGGCGACACCAGCATCAGTCTCTATCGCTCACTGGCCTACCTCGACACAACCCCCGCATCCACACAGCTCGCAGCCGCGATTGAAACCCGCCTCATCTCTGCCGATCCCGGCAACCCCGACCGCATCGCGACCCTCGGTGATCTCTACGCCGAGGCCACTAGCACCGGTGGCGAAGACCTCGCCGCTGCAGCCCCCGGCTGGCGTCGCATCCCTACGCTGCACCCCGGCACATCCGCAGGCTACCTGACCTCTGCCACCATCCTCTGGGACTACTTTCAGTTCGACGACGCGCTGGCTGAAATCAACGCCGCCCGCACCCGCTTCCGCCAGCCATCGCTCTTCGGCTACGAGGCCGGTGCCATCGCCGAGAACCGCCACGACATGGCAAAGGCCGTCGCAGAATACACCGCCGTAGCCACCACGCCGCCGGACGCTGCGTCCTTTACCAACTCGCTCAACGCCGCGCTGGGCGCACTCTTCAAGCCGCCATCCGATGCCGCCGACAGCAACCTCCGCGCCTCGACGCAAAGCCTCTTCAACCCCGCCGAAGCCCGCTCGCGGCTCCTTCAACTAGCCACGCGCAAGCCCTCGTCCGACCTCGTCGACAAGGCCACCGCACAGGCCGTCGCAATCGCCCCAACCCCGGCAGCCCTCACCCTCCGCACCGACATCCTCGTCGCCCTCAAGCGCCCCGCCGAGATCGCCCCGCTGCTCGAAGCTGCACTGAATCGCGCCACCACAATCGACGAAACCGCGACCATCGGCGACCTCGCGCGCAGCCACTCCGATCCGGTCAACAGCGAAGCCACCCTGCAACAAGTCTCCGTGTCTCTCACCCAACCCGCCGTCGTCGGCAGGGCCTACGCCCCGTCCGGTTCCTACGCGCTGACAACGGTATACGAGCATGCACTCGCAAAAGAGATCGCACTCAGCAGCGATCCCGTACAAAAGATCGACCTCAGTTACACATTATCTGGTTCGCTCGAATCGCACAAAGACAACGCCGCTGCGGCGAAGATCATCGACTCGGTCTACGTCGCCAATCCACGCATCCTCGGCGTAGTCCGCGCAACCACCGACTTCTACGCCCGCATCAACCAGCCCCCACGCGCCATCGGAACAATGCTCGAAGCCGCTAAGGCCGCAACCCCAAACCTCGCGCGCAGCTTCACCCTCGAAGCCGCACAGCGCGCCAATGATGCCAACGACACCGCACAAGCCCGCACCCTCGGCCTCCAGCTTCTGGCAAAAACTCCATACGATGCACAGGTCCTCGCCATCATCGCCAACAGCTACGCCCGCGCCAATGACGATGCCGGTCTCAGAGTGTTCTATACAACGCAACTCGCAGCCGTAAAAACCGCCACGCTTACCCCCGCCGAGCGCAAGGCCGACGCCGCCCTGCTGCGTCGCGGCCTGATCCCGGCCCTGACTCGGACCAGGGACTACGAAGGCGCCCTGGCCCAGTACATTGCGCTGCTATCCGCGTACCCGGAAGACTCATCCACCGCGCAGGAAGCCGCCCTCTACGCCCTCCGTTACAGTCGCCAGCCGCAGCTGCTCGACTTCCTCCGCACCACCGTCCGGCAATCCCCGCAGGACTCGCGCTTCGCCATCCTCCTCGCCCAGGTCGACACCACCTTCGACGACCTCGCGGGAGCCGTCGCCGCCTACTCGCAGGCCATCGCCATCCGCAAGGATCGAGCAGACCTCTACTCCGCTCGCGTCGACCTCGAACTCCGCCTCGGCCTTAACGATCCGTCCCAAATCGAAGCCGCCGCCGCAGACTTCGAGCGCCTCTACATCCTTTCCTACAAAGACCCCTCGTGGATGGTCCGGCTCGCTGAACTCCGCGCTCGCCAGCAACGCCCTGCCGATGCCGTCAAGGCTTTGGAAGCCGCCTACATCACCGGCCAGTCCCCCAGCCCATCCAACTACTTCAAGGTGTCCGATCAACTCACGCAGTGGAATCTCCTGTCCCAGGCCCGCACCTACGTGGAGCAGGGAATCAAGCTCGCCGGACCTACCCTGCTCACCACCAGTGACCCCACTTCCTACGCCTGGGTTCTCGCGCGCCAGGGCAATCCGGACGAGGCGATCTCAACCCTCACCTCCATCTTCCGCACCGTCGACGCCGACACCTCATTTCCCCCTGCTGAGTTGGCCGGGCTGGTGAGCGCAGGCATCTCCCAGCGCGACATCCAACAGGCGCGTCAAAGCTACATCAAGAACCGCCGCGACACTGCCCGCCAGCATCTGGAGCAAGCAATCCGCACCATCGGCGAAGTCGTCCAAACCTACGACACACCTGAGCAGAAGCAGGCCTACGCGCAGACGCTCGACAAGCTCCACGCCACCGACCCCTCCACAGCCGTGCTCGCCGCATCGTCTGCCGGCCTCGCCGAAGTAGAAGCCGAGTGGCGCAAGCAGCAACTCCTCAACGCCGCACTGCCACAGGACCCCACCGCCTACGAAGCTCTGGAACGCCGCCGCCTCAAGCATGCCGAACTCGGCAACACACTTGAACTCTACGCAGCACGGCTCGCACCCAACGCACGCAAAGAGATCCTCCGTGCCGCTGCCGAAGCCTATCGCGATGCAGGCGATGAAACCGCCGAGATGCGACTCACGCGGCCCCTGGTTCTCGCCAAAGATGCCAGTCTCCGCGACCGCTATCTCGACCTCCTCCTGCGCCACGACCGCGCAGCCCTCGTCGCCCTCGCAGGCACCGCAGACGATAGCCTAGCCGATGCCGCCGCCAACTACGCCGTCGCCCACGCCACGCAGCCGCAGGCCCTCGCTGCCATCGGCAACCGAGCCCGCAAGCTGCCATCCGTATGGGGATCAGCGACCTCCTCGCTTGTCCTCACGAATTTCGCCAGCCCAACCACGACTGGCGCCGCAGCCTCGCTGCCTTACTTCACGCAATCCCTGCGCTTCGACGACACCATCGCCGCCCGGCTCAGCAAGCCCGCCAACCCAGACCAGCAACTCACCGGTGACAAATGGTTCTTCTACGCCAGCCGCTTCGGCATCTTCCTCGCAACCGTTCCCAAGGCTCCAGCCCTGCCCGACTCCGAAGACTTTCTCCGCGCCGAACTCGAACGTGCCCCATCCGCCGTCGCCGCCTACCTGCAGCTCGCGCGAAGCTACGCCGACGCCAACAACCTTGCGGCTTCCGTAGTCGAGTACGACCACGCCCTCGAGCTCGCACCCAACAACCCCGCAGTCCACGACGAGTACGCCCTCGTCCTTTACCGCGCCAATCGCCACAACGACGCCCTCGCCCACTGGCGCACCGCGCTCACCTTGATAGCCAGGCGCCAGACCGGCGAAACCTTCTTCTCTACCTTCAAATCCATTACGCAACACTTTGCGGATCGCAAGCTCTTTCTCGCCTTTCGCCCTGAAGTCGAAGCCGTCCTGCGCCCGTACTTCAAGACCAACGGCAACTATCGCTCGAACGAGTTGCTCCAGGCCATCTACGAGGCCTCCCCGACCCACGCCGACGGCGCCGCATTCATCCTGGCCGCATCCAGCTTCGCCCCTGATCCAAACCTTGTGTTGGAAGACCTCCGCAATGCGCGATGGCTCGATGCTGCATCGCGTGAGCCGCTCCTCCTCGCTCAGCTCGAACGCACCCGCAATCAGCCCAGACAGGACACGCAGTCAACACCCGGTCCCTACTGGTACCGGTCCCAACTGGCAGAGCTCTATCTCAGCCGCAACGACATCGCGCGTGCCCAGGGCCTCTTCGATGCCGACCCCGAATTCGCGGGCAAATCCGGCGACATGTTCCGCATCATCCTCGCGGTGCGAAGCGGACGCCTGTCTGCGCTCCTCGCGACATGGCGCAATCAGCCAGAGGATGTTCCCTCACAACCCAACTTCGACGCCGCGCTGTATCGGCTTCGCAAGCCGGATGGCCAATACAAGCCTGACGTCGCCGCCATCCGCCCGCTGGAAGAATTTATCTTCGAGCGCAAGCAGTTGAATCACGCCCTCGTCCCCACCGATTTCCTGTCGCTGGCGCAGGCGCGCATCGCCACCAGCGACCTTCCCGGCGCGCTTGACCTGCTGCATCGCCTCACCCTCCAACCCACTTCCAGTTACGAAAACGGTACGGTCAGCTATCCGATGAGCAGCACAAGCACCGATCCGGACGACCGCTACCTTGTCGAGAGCCCCGTCAACATCAAGTTCCACAATCCAAACGAGCCGCTCAATCTCTACGCCAACACCGACTACGCCGCGAACCTCCTTGAATCCACCCAACACTACTCCGAAGCCATCCCCTTCCTCACCGCGCTTGTGCAGTCCGTTCCTTGGAACCCCTCATACCGCCTGCGTCTCGCCGAAGCGCAGATCAAGTCGCAGGCTCAAGCATCGGGTGCCACCGCGCTGAACTCCCTCGCCAAAGACACGCTCGCGCCTTACGAAACCCGCCTGCGGGCGGCGAAGGACCTGGCATCCATCGCCCCAGCATCAACCGCCGCAGACCTCGGCAGTGGTGAACTAACACTGCTTGCCTCCAGCCCGCAGCCAACGCCTGGCCCCGCACGCCAGCCCTACTTCGCAGCAGCACGTGACGCGGCCGCTGCATCAACGGCCACAACCAAGCCCGACCGTATCGCACTCCTCCGCGAAGCCATAGCCATCGCTCCCAATGGCCCAGCCGCAGACCGCGCCCGCCTCGACCTCCTGCTCACCATGACCGCCGCCGGCAGCGCGTCCGAAACGCTCGCCATCTACGCCGGAATCTCCAGCGACGCCATCCAGCGGGCGGTCCCGGACGAAGTCGCGAACGACGCCGAAACCCCGTCCGATGTCGACGACTCCACCGCGACATACAACAATGGGCCCGACCCGACGACCTTCCCCTCGGCAACCACTTCCACGCTCGACCGCCCCACCCAGATCCGGCTCGCCGTGTTGCTTGCCTCCGCTTACAACCGCGTACACAACTCCGCCCAGTCGCTCTTCTACGACAAGCTAGCCGTTAACCTCGACGCCCAGAACCCAAAGCCTGACCCAGTCGTCGTCAAGCGCCTCGCCGACTTCAAAGCCGCCCTCGCGCTCGAGCAAAAGAACGCCCAACGCCGCCCGCTCATCCCCGCCGATCTCGACCAACCCAACCAGGTCCGGCCGCGCCTCACATTAGCCGACCAGACCCGCGCGGAGGCCCCATGAACTTCAGCCCTAGCCGTCATCAATCCGAAGACAAATCCGTGCCCCATTCATCTCAGTCCCATCGCGATCCGGGGTCCCCGGTGAGCGTTCTTGGCTCACTGGGGTGGGGTGAGTGGGTTAGGCGTGGTGTCTTCCTCACCGTCGCTATACTGCTCACCGCCTCCGCCGTAGCCATCTATCAAGCGGCCGCTCCACGCTCCGCAGCGCCCAGCATGGCCGCCCTGCTCCCCCAGGGCGCGCTCCTCACCATCCAATCCCCCGACTTCGCCGCGCTCCTTCATCAATGGAACGCCTCCCCCGAACAAAAGTCCTGGCTCGCCTCCGACAACTACAGCGTCTTCTCCAACTCCCGCCTCTTCGGCCGGCTCAACGACGCCCGCGCCGAGTTCGAAGCCGCAGCCACCTCACCCAGCAACGCCAACCCCAGCATCGACGGCGACTTCCTCACCCAGGTCGCAGGCAAGCAGAGCATCTTCGCCTGGTACGACGTCGGCAATCTCGAATTCCTCTACATCACCCGGATCTCCTCCGCCCAATCCCGGAACATTGCCTTGCTCAAGGACCGCGCCCACTGGACCGCGCGCCAGTCCGGAGGAATGACCTTCTATCTCCGCAAATCCACCGACGGCCCCGCCGCAGCCGCCGAGGAGCAGGCGCAATCCGCGCAAGGCAAAGCCCGCACCGTAGCCTTCGCGCAGGTGCCCGATCCGGGTGGCGACCTGCTCCTCCTCGCCACCCGCGAAGACCTCATCGCCAACGCCCTCGCGCTCGTTCACCCCGCAGCCAACGCAGCTTCACTCGCAACCGAACCCTGGTATGCCGAAGCGGCTGCAGCCTCGCCCCGCGGAACCGTCGCACCCGAACTGCACATGGTTCTCAACCTCCAGCGTCTCGTCCCGCTGCCCGCCTTTCGCACCTACTGGATTCAGCGCAACGTCACGCAAATGAACCAGTACCGCACCGCCGTCTCCGACCTGTACCTCGAAAAGAGCCAATTCCGCGAGGAGCGCGCCTTGTTGCTCAACGCTCCGGACGACACTGCCGATCAAATCGACCTTGCCACGCTGGCCTCACTGGCCCCGAACGCAGGCGTCTTCCGGGCTACCGCCCCACACGACTCCGAAGCAGCCGTCGACGCCCTTTCCGACAAGCTTCTGGGCCGAATCGCCTTTACTCCGGTCGCCGAAACGAGTGCCCCCGACCCTACGCTCGAGGTCGCACAATCCGGGTCCACAAGCGACCTCGAAACCCGCATCGATACACCCGCCCCAGTCAGCCAGACCGCATCCAATCGCGCACTCGCCGACACCCTGAACGCCGCCGGCCTCGAGGCCATGCTCACCTACTCAACCGCACAGGCCCCCGCGACCGCAGCTCAACTGTGGGTCCCCATTCGCTCGGCCGTCGTGCTGCAAGCCACCTCCCCATGGAACCCGCAGACCTTCCAATCCGCGCTGCAGCAGAGCCTGCGCGGCAATCTCACGGCCGCCAATCTCGGCATCGAGTTCCGCGCCGACACCAGTGCCGGACAAACCATCTATGCGCTCACCGGCCCCAAGCCGCTCTACTTCGCCACGTCCGGAAAACTGTGCCTCGTCAGCGACGACCGTGACGTCCTCCTGGCTCTTCTCCGCAACGCTGCACGCCCCGCACTCCCCGCCCCGCCCGCGACCCTGATCGCCGGCTTCAACCACACCAGTCAGCGCGCGCCCTTCGCCCGGCTCAGCGCTCTTGTCGACGGCACCAACCTGCGCCCCACGCAGCCAGACACCACCGGAACCAACGTCACCGCCACGCCGACCTTCTTCTCCGGCAACCTTCGCTCCCTCTCCGACTCCTTGGCCGCCCTCACCTCCGAACACATCACCGAACGCCGCGACGGCTCAACCCTCCGCCAAACCGTAACCTACCGATGGCAATAACTCGCACGAATGTCCGGGTGCCACATCTCCGCGTTCTTGCGGAGGTGGGACGTAAGCTCTCGATGCTCGCCGCATTGTTCTTAAGCACCTTGTTTGTTGGTTCCGCGTCGGCCCAGACCTCTCTCTACGCCCAATCCATCCAGACCGCCATCGCCGCCCGAACTCCCAACCTCGAAGTCCTCGTCCTCGACCTCCGCACCCACGAAACCCTAGCCAACACCTTCCATTCCGAATCTCCCATCCCCGTCGGCTCCCTCCTGAAACCCTTCCTCGCCGCGGCATACCTGAAGTCTCACCCCGCCCCCACCATGGTCTGCCACGGCAAGCCCGACCGCTGCTGGAAACCCCTCGGCCACGGCTCCCTAACCCTCTCGGAAGCCATCGCGCAATCCTGCAACGCCTACTTCCTTGCCCTCGCCCCGAACCTTCCGCCCGCCGACATCCCCTTCCTCCCGCCGCCTCCAAATGTCAGACCCGAGACCCTCATCGGCCTCACCCCCGACTGGCGCATCACCCCCGATGCCCTCGCGCAAGCCTACGCCGCGCTCTTGACCGCACCCACACCCGCACCGATCCTCGACGGTATGCGCAACTCCGCCCGTTACGGCACCGCCAACCGCACCGGTCTACATCCTGGCGGAGTCCTCGCCAAAACCGGCACCGCTCCCTGCATCGACTCGCACTGCAAAGCCTCAGGCGACGGCCTCGTCGTCGTCGCCGTCCCCGCCGCCCACCCCACGCTGCTCATCCTCGTCCGCAAGCGAGCCACCACCGGAGCCATGACCGCCGCCGCCGCCGGCCCCATCCTCACCCAGCTGGAAACCCTCCATGCCCAGTAGCCCCCCACAACTCTCAGGGTGCCCCATTCATCGCGCACCTGTTCTTCGCGATGAGTGGGTATTCGCGACGCGAACCGTCTTTGTTTTACTCTCCCTCCTCTCCACCGCCCACGCCCAGCTCCCCCGCGAGCCCGCCACCGTCCGCATCGGCGTCCTCTCCCTCTTCCACCCAAAGACCCTCACCCTCACCGCCGACCATCCCATCACCCTCCTCCTCGACGGCTCCCCCCGCATTCTCGACGCGCATCACGCCGCCACCATCCGCACGATCGCGTCCGGCCTCGAAGTCGACGAAACCCCCGCCCATACCCTCACACTCTCCTCCGACACCTTCACCCTCAGCGTCCCCAACAAACTTAGCCGCCTCTATCGCGGAGCCCTCACCGTGACAGTGCGCAACGGCGTCCTCATCCCCGTCGTCGCGATGGACACCGAACTCGCCGTTGCCTCCATCGTCGCCGCCGAATCCCCACCCGGCGCGCCGCTCGAAGCTCTCAAGGCGCAGGCCATCGCCTCGCGCTCGTACCTGATCGCGAACTCCCATGCCCACGCCGCATTCGACGCCTGCGACACCACCCACTGCCAGTTCCTGCGCTCGCCCCCCGCACCCACCAGCGCAGCATCCATCGCCACCCGGGCAACGCGCAACGTCGTCCTCACCTGGAATGGCTCATCCAGCCTCGTAGCCGCCAGCTACTCGCGCAGTTGCGGCGGACAGACCCGCGCCCTCAACCCCACCAACCCCACCCGCTACCCCTTCTACGCAGTCCGCTGCGACTACTGCCGCCACCACCACGAGCCCTCCACCGGCCACGGTCTGGGCCTCTGCCAGCTAGGTGCCGCCGACCTCGCCCGCCGCGGCCAAACCTTCACCCAGATCCTCGCCCACTACTACCCCAACACAACCCTCTCAACCCTGCCTTAAGCTGTCAGATCACGCCTTCGTATCACCAGGCTCCAACGCCGGCCGCTCCGTCCCCTCCATCAGCCCCAGCATCGCCTCAAAAATCCTCTTCCGCAACCCGAACCGATCCGCCGCCCGCGTCACAAACCGCACGATCACATCCACCCCCGAAGCCGCTGGCCGCAGGTCAACCGTCGGCTTCGCGCTGAACTCCCTTAGCCCGGCATCATGGGTCGCCTTGCGCCACTCCAGTTCCGCCTGCTGGGTGTCTTGCGTCGTCTCATGCTCCACCGCGAGCTGCATCTTCTTGATCAACTCGTAGGCACCCGCCGTCGCGGGTACATTCAGCTTGATCTCGTCCCACATCCATTGCCCGTGCGTGGTGAAGTTGAAGTACTGCCCGCGGATCGCGAAGCTGTTGGTAAACGTCACACGCCGCCCCGTAGGGTGACCGCTTGCCGTCCAGTTCCCGGTTTCGAGCAACACCGTCCGGAACAGCCCAATCTCCGCCACCTCGCCGCCCACACCGTTGATCTCCACCCAGTCGCTCACGCGGACGCCATTGCGCCCCATCAGCACAAACCACCCGAAGAACGCCAGGATGAAGTCCTGAAACACCACCGTCAGACCTGCGGTGGCCAGCCCCAGGATCGTCGGCATCTGCTGCGGTACACCCCACACCACCAGCATTACAGCGATCACCCCAATCACCTGCAGACTCAGGGTCAGGATCGTCTGCAACGTCAGCGCCTGTCTGGCCTCGGTGGCCACCCGGCCGACCACGATCCTGCCGGCAACACCAATCAGTGCGATCGCCAGCACCAAAAACACGACCCACGCCAGCGACTCCAGCACCAGGTAGCCGAGGATGCGGTGCTGCAACCAAACTTGCTGCTCCCACTCGCCATATACCTTGGCGAGCTGTTGCTCCGTGTCCCCCTCGTCGTCCAGAATGCTCATCATTCGACGTTGCGAAGCCATCGTCTGGAGCATCTTCACGCGACCAGCGCCCGCAGTCGTCTTGATCTGCGTCCCGTTCGCGCCAACTTCTTTTTCCAGCGCGCCGTGTTGGTCCATCAGCGATTTCGCATTCGCCAACGATTGCTTACGAGCCTCCTCGATCAGCTTCGCGCGGCTCCTCTGCTCAAACCAAGCTGAAGCTCGCTCCCACAACGTCTCGTGCCTCTCCACCGCAGTCACCGCAGTCGATTTCTTCGCACCGCCTGATTCCACCTTCTTCATCTCGAGTTCCCGCGCCGCAAGTTCCTGCTGGATCTGCCCGCGTTTATCCCCGCTTGCCTCCGCCAGGTCGACCGTGGCTTCCGTCAGTTCATCCGTATCCAACTGGAGCTGCGCCTTCGCCACATCCAGGTCGTCCCCCTCGCTGGAATCCTGGCTGGAGGCTTTCGCCGCCGCCGTCAGCGACTCCACCTGCGCCTGATCCTCCTTCACCGTCTGCTTCAGTTCCTCAACATTTTCGGCCAGCGCCTTCGCCTCAGGAGTGGCGACGCTTTGCTGCTGTAGGCTGGCCTTCCGCAGCGCCATCGCGAACGCCTGGTCGACTTCGTGGTCTGCCAGATGCAGCGCATCCTGCGCGAGCTTTTGCTCCTCGGCCGACGTCGCCATCGCGGCCAGGGTCTCCGCAGTCTGGTAGGGACGCTGATCTACCAGCACCGCCTCCCCGCCGGTTCCATTCCGCAGGAACGAAAGCTGCTCCATCGTCCCGCGCGTCCAATAGAGGACCGTCAGCAAAACCACCAGCAGAATCGCCGGAATCAACACCCACAGCCGTCGCAACTCTTTCAATCCGCTTACCCCCAACTCCCATTAGACTCGTTTCCCCGGACGATGCGAAGCCCTACCAAGCAAACATTCCAATTCGCAGGCCCGCACCGATTGCATCTAAACTGGTCGAAGACAAAAATCGTTCCGCCGCAGGACAAAAGGACGCAATGCAAATCGCTTCAGTCGGCACAGCTTTCCCTCCCTATCGATTCACCCAGGCTGAAGTCTCCCAAACCCTAGTCGAACGCTGGGGCGACAAACTCCCCGAACCCCGCCTCCTCACTCGCCTGCACGCGAACTGCGGTGTGGACACCCGCTACTTCGTTCTGCCGCTCGACGAGTACCCGAAGCTCAACGGCTTCAAACAGACCAACGACCATTGGATCGAAGCCGCCGTCTCCCTCGGCGAGACCGCCATAACTCGCGCGCTGGAACCCCTCGGCCTTACCCCGGCCGACATCTCCGCCATCTTCTTCGCGTCGGTCACCGGCATCGCCTCGCCTACCATCGACGCCCGCCTGATCAACCGCATGCCGTTCCCGACCCACGTCAAGCGCACGCCCATCTTTGGCCTCGGCTGCGTCGCCGGCGCCGCCGGAATCGCTCGCGCCTCCGACTATCTCCGCGCCTACCCCAAACAATTCGCTCTACTGCTCTCAGTCGAGCTCTGCTCGCTCACATGGCAGGACGACGACCAGTCCGTCGCCAACCTCATCTCTACGGGCCTCTTCGGCGATGGCTGCGCCGCCGTAGTCCTGGCTGGCGCCGAAGCCGTCATCCCCACACAAAAATTGTCATCCGTCGCCGAAGGCAGCGAACAAGAAACGGTGTCATCCTTCGCCGGACCGAGGTCCCCGGCGAACGTTCCTGGTTCGCGGGGGTGGGATGGCGGAGGACCTGCTTTTCCCGCTTTGGCAATGCCCAAAATCCTCGCCACCCGCAGCACCTTCTATCGCCACACCGAGTACGTCATGGGCTGGGATATCCGCGACACCGGCTTCCGCATCGTGCTCTCTCCCGACGTGCCGAAGATTGTCCTCGAAAATCTCAAAGGTGATGTCGACAGCTTCCTCGCCGAGCAAAACCTGACGTTGGCCGACATCTCATCCTGGGTCTTCCACTCCGGCGGCCCCAAGGTCCTCGAAGCCACCGAGCAGGCGCTCTCCCTGCCCAAGGACGCGCTCGCCCTCAGCTGGAAGTCCCTCCGCGAGGTAGGCAACCTCTCCGCCGCCTCCGTCCTTTGCGTCCTCGAAGATACCCTCAAGAACCATCCCGGCAAACCCGGCACCTACTCGATCCTCGCCGCCATGGGTCCGGCATTTTGCCTGGAACTCGTCCTGCTGA
>JANXWZ010000242.1 GCA_025350865.1 Rhodanobacteraceae bacterium | reverse complement strand
GACTGCACCAGATAGGTCGGAATATCGACCGCTACCGGAGGTGCTATCTGCGAACCTACAGGAGGCTGCATCGCGGTTGGAGTAAGCCTCGCACCGCACTGCACGCAAAATGCCGAGCCTTCGTCATTGTTCGTCCCACATTGAGGGCAAATCATCCGGTAGTCCTCCTAAGTCAGTAACAATCTAACGCCAAATTAGCCATGCCGTCATTCTGGCGAAGCCAGAATCTCTGTAGTTACCGTTTGGATACCATCCACGTTCGCGAAATTCGTCCTACAGACGCTGTCCACAGCGCCCGCAAAATAAACCTGTACCCGAAACTACATGCCTGCACGTCGGACAACACCGTTGCTGTGGGGGACTCGACAATATTACCGACTTCGGCGCGGGATCAATTTCCAAATTTCCGTTCTGAAAATAAGTAAGTCCCGCAGTGTACCGAACATATCCAGCCTGGTTCGGCTGGAGCGTAATCGTCATCTCGGCCGGACACTTCAGCCCCGAATAAAACGGGTGCCGAATCCCCGCCGTAATCCTGGTGGTGCCCGCACGCACCTGGAAAAGCCGATGGCCCCACGTCATAATCTGTTCCGCGCCGTTGATCTGCACCACCACCGTCGACGCCGCGTCCATCGAATTCAAAACCCCCATGTCCACCTTGGGCCGGGCCCACATCGAGATGGTGGCCAATATACTTTCCACCGGCACAGCCTGAGATCGCGGATGCGGCTCACTGAGACTTCCACCGTCCACCGCGCAATGCTTGTAGGTCACCGGGTAGTCCTTGCGGCACACCACGCAGGTCCGAACCATGTCCACAGGTGGAGGCTCCGGGTTCGGCAGTGGCGGCGGCGGATCGACAACTGGCGGTCTCTCGATAGGTGTCTGCACGACCACCGGCTCCACAACCCGCTCCCAAGAATCCTCAGGCGCTCGCTGCTCGGTCTGTGGTTGTTCGACCTCAACTACCTGGGCAGGCGGTTTAGGCGTCTTCCAAAGTTCCTCCACCGGTCGATGCCGCTTCAGCAGACGTGCAATCGTCTCGCATAACTCGTTCAGCTTGTTTTCAAGCGGCGGATTCAGCGCATCCAGCCAATGCGTATTGCTCAGCGCGAACTCCATCGCATCGGAAGGCAGAATATCTTCGATTCGGAACGGAACGATGATCTTTTCCTTGCTGACGGCGCGCTCCACCTCGCGCCTTACCTGGGGCGAATCGTTGGCCAGCTTCGAGAAGATCAGCAGCACGATATGGCAGTTGCCCAGCGCCTCGACAATCGCCTTCCCATACTCCTCGCCGGCGAGAATATCGCGCGGCGCAATCCAGCAGCTGATACGTTGCGCCTCCAGGGCCGCGCACGCCGCGTCCGCAACCAGCTTGTCTTTCGAAGAATGACAAATAAATACTTTGTGAGCCATCGTCAGTTCATTGCAATAACAGGTGTTGGGTACGACTCACTATACCTCAGCGCATCAGCGGCGCAGCGTGCTTGCGCAGCTCCGCCAGCGGATAGAACGTACCGCGCCACACCACGCCACCCTGCCACAGCGTCGTCACCATCGACCGCAGCAACGCGTACGTAAACAGCGTTGCTGCAAAGGGAGCGAGCAGCCCGTTCCACGCATTCAGCCCCGACCGGCGGCTCAGCAGCCAATACGACACAAAGATTGCGCAAATCACGATTGCCGACGGCACCACAAACCCCGTGCGCCAAACCAGCACAAACGGCGCGACGCAGAAGGCCCCAAGCCACAAGCAGCCCAGCAGCAGGATCGACACATGGAACCCTACTGCCGCGAAGATATTCTTCGTCATCACCTTCACGATCCCGCCCGCTCCCGCTGCCCAGTGCACATTCACCAGGCCCAGACCGAACGCGAAGCGCTGCGCAAGCCCTGCCTGCTTGATGCGGCGAGCGAATCCCAGATCCTCCACGATCTCCATCCGCAGCGCCTCGAAGCCGCCGACCTTCAGATAGGCACTCGTTCGGACCAGATTGAACGCTCCAATCCCGATAGCGTCGCGTTTCGCTTTGGAATCGGCAACCTTCCACGGTCGAGCCGCCCACAGCCCGAAGATCTGAAAAAACGACAGCATCGCCGCTTCATCCCATCGCCGGATAATCGTGGTCGGCGCCACCACAAGATGGTCCGCCCCGGTAGCCACTGCATTTGCGACCCCGCGCCGAACCGCATCCGCCCGAAACATGATGTCGGCATCGGTAAACAACAGAAACTCCGGAGCATCTTCCTCAATCGTCTGCTCCGCTGCAACCGCCATCGCGTGGGTCTTTCCCAGCCATTGTTCCGGAAGCTCCGCCACATGGATCACCCGCAGCCGCTCCCCCGCCAGCGCTTCCATCATCGACCCCGTGGCATCGGTCGACCGATCGTCCACCGCAATGATCGTCAAGTGCGCATAATCCTGAGCCAGCAACGACCGCAGACAAGCCTCGACGGCACCCTGTTCATTCCGCGCCGGAACAATCACCGTCACCCACGGAAACCCGTCAGGCACAAGATCGTTCTCCGCCAGCAGCAGGTTCGGAACCGTCGGCAGACCCCGCGCAGCACCCACGACTCGTGTGATCCATACCAAGGCAATCAGCCAAGCGATGCACTGGGAAACGTTTTGCGCAAACCAATGCATCTCTCTAGCCTCTCACCAATCGTCAACCCCGCAAAGGTGGCGTATCCTCAGCCCCGTAGACCGCGTATCATTCCTGTATTCAGCATGGATTGGGTCACTCAGAAATGAAG
Source organism: Rhodanobacteraceae bacterium (assembly GCA_025350865.1). Taxonomy (GTDB): domain Bacteria; phylum Acidobacteriota; class Terriglobia; order Terriglobales; family Acidobacteriaceae; genus Edaphobacter. The sequence continues at coordinate 29,963 of JANXWZ010000242.1, read as the reverse complement.
CAGGATCAAACGCTGCGCGTCGGAATCGTTGGCTGCGGCAAAATTGCGGACGGCCACGCCGAGGTGCTCAAGTTCCTTCCCGGAGCCACGCTCGTTGCCGTATGCGACCGCGAAATCCTCCTCGCCGAGCAACTCGCCGTCCGCTTCGGCGTGCCCGGACACTACGACAACCTCGCCTCCATGCTGCAGGCCGAGGCCCTCGACGTCGTCCACATCACCACCCCGCCCGCCGTCCATCTGGCCCTCACCCGCCAGTGCGTCGAGGCCGGAGCCCACGTCTTCCTCGAGAAACCCCTCGCCCTCAACGCGCCGGATTCCAGAGCGCTCATCCAATCCGTCGAAGCCGCCGGCCGCCTCATGTCCGTCAACTACTGGCCCAACTTCGACCCGCCCGCTATGGAATTCAAGCAGATGCTTGCCCAGGGAACCATCGGCGACGTCGTCCACATTGAGGCCTTCATCGGATACGACCTCTCCGGCGCCTACGGCCAGGCCCTTATGAGCGACCCCACCCACTGGGTCAACAGCCTGCCCGGCAAGCTCTTCCAGAACATGATGGACCACATCATCAACCGCATCGTCCCCTTCCTCCCTTTCGGCCCGCCCGAGGTCCACGCCTTCGCCTACAAGCGGCGCGAGACTGTCGCCGGTAACGAGACCGACGCGCTCCTCGACGAGTTGCGGATCGTCCTCCAATCCGGTCGCGTCTCCGCCTACGGGACCCTCTGCAGCCACGCCCGCCCCGTTGCCAACACCCTCAAGGTCTATGGCACCAAAGCCACGGTCGAGGTCGACTTCAACCTGCGCACTGTCATCCGCGCAGGCTCGCAAAGCTACCCCAGCTCGCTCGGCCGCCTATTCCCGCCCTTTTTGATGGCTCGCCAATACTTCGGGCAGGGCCGCAAGAACGTCAGCGCCTTCCGCCGTCACGAGTTCCAGTTCTTCGCCGGCATGACCACCCTGCTCGACCTCTTCTACTCCGCCATCCGCACCGGCGGCCCGCTCCCCATCTCCTACGACGAAATCCTCTTCGTCGCCAGCGTGATGGACGAGGTCATCGCACAGGTGTACCCCTCATGAAGATTCTCATCACCGGTGCCGGCGGCTTCCTCGGCAAAGCCATCGTCGAACGCCTGCTCGCCCATGGCCAGACCGACCTGCGCGCCATGGTGCGCGACACGGCGAAGGCGCAGGGCCTGCGCGAAATCGCCGCTCAACACCTTGATGCGAATCTTGAAATCGTATCGGTCAATCTCCGCAACCCAGCCCAGATTCCCGCAGCTCTCGCCGGCTGCGGCATGGTCATCCATGCTGCCGCCGCCCTCAAGGGCAGCGCCGCCGAAATGTTCATGGACTCCGTCGTCGCCAGCCGCAATTTGCTCGACGCCATCGTCGCAACCCAGCCGACTCCCCGCGTTGTCCTCGTCAGTTCTTTCGGTGTCTTCGGCGTCGCGAACCTCGGTCGATTCGCCCTCGTCGACGAGAGCACACCGATGGAGACCCAGCCCCAGAATCGCGACATCTACTCCCACTCCAAGCTGCGCCAGGAGCAGCTCTTCTGGGAGTATCGCGTCGGAGTACCGTTTGAACTCGTCGTCCTTCGCCCCGGCGTCATCTACGGCCCCGGCGGCGGACACTTCTCCACCCGGGTCGGCCTCCCACTCTTCGGGACCTTTCTGCACCTCGGCGGTCGCAACCCGCTACCCCTTACGTTCGTAGAAAATTGTGCCGAAGCGATCGTAGTTGCTGCCCTCGCCCCCTCAGCCGACGGAGAAATATACAACGTGGTCGACGACGACCTGCTCAACGCCGGCCAGTACCTCCGCCTGTACAAACAACAGGTCAAGCCGCTGCGCTCCATCCCCGTGCCGTTCTGGGCGCTGATGCTCGTGTCGCGCATGGTCGAGAAGTACGCGCACACGTCCAAGGGCCAGCTTCCCGCGATCTTCACACCGTACAAGACGCGCGTCATGTGGGGCGGCAATCGCTTCTCCAACGCCAAGCTCAAAAGCATCGGCTGGAAGCCGATCATCTCCACCCGCGACGCCCTCGCCCGCACCTTCGCCAGCTTCCACGCCGAGCCGCCAAAAGCCAAATAACATAGCCGGGTGCCCCATCTCAAACAGCTCCATCGTTTGAGGTGGGGGTGCGAGCCAATCAAAGTCGACGCACAGTCCATTTGTTGTCATTCCGCAGCGCAGCGGAGGAATCTGCTTTTGCACTTCCGAGCAGCAACCCTATAGCGACTCGAAACTGTCTCTAATGCGCAGGCAGGCCGCCGCCAGCCGCCGCATCACCCGGCGTCCGCGTCTCATATCGCGCCCCAATAAACAGCAGTACCGCCGCGATCAGCATCGTGACCAGCGTGACCCCCAGCCCGAACGCAAGGTTGGTCCGGTCCGAGATCATCCCGATAATCTTCGGCGAAGGCGTATCCCCGAACAGGTGAATCAGCAGCATCTCAATCGCCAGCGCCGAAGACCGAATCGACGCCGGAACCGAGTTGATGATCGCTGCATTCAGCGGCCCCGTCCCCATCATGATGAAGAACATCGCAAAGGCGAGCGCCGGCAGCATCGTCGCCTTCGGTCCAAAGAAACATAGCAGTGCGGGCGGCACCGTCAGCGCCGCCGACCACGCCGACACCAGATACAGCGCACGGTGATTCGTCTTCAGCCAACGCTGCGCGATCCACCCCCCGATCGCCGTCCCACCTAGCCCGCCACCGGCGACAATCGCGCCAAAGATGATCCCGATGCTGGCCGGCGACATGCCGTTGCGCTCCAGAAATGACGGCATCCATGCCGAAATCCCTCCCAACGAAAACACTGTCATCGCCATACCCAGCGTCGCGTACATGTAGCGCGGATTCACGCCGAGATGCGCAATCAGGCGAAAGCTGCTGACCTTTTCCGTCGGCTCTGCGTTCGTCGCAGGCTGCAAGCCCTCTTCGCTGGCACCCTTTTTCGGCTCCTTCAACAGCAGCAGAATCAGCAGCGCAATAATCATGCCCGGCACAGCCGACACATAAAACGGCATGCGCCAGCCATACTTCGACCCGATCAGTTCACCCAGCAGATACCCGATCGCCGCCCCCACCGGGATTGCCGTATAGAACAGCGTGAGCACCCGGTTGCGCTGCTCCTCCGGATAGTAATCCGATAGCAGCACCGGCGCATAAATCCCGAAGCTGGCCTCACCGATCCCCAGAATCGCATGGCGAAACAGCAGCGAATCAAACTGATGCACCGTCCCGGTCAGCAGGTTGACCAGGCTGATCGCCAACGCGCAAATCACGATCAGCGGCTTGCGTTTGAAGTGGTCACCCAGCCAGCCTGTCAGCGGAGCCGACAGCATATACGTCAGGAAGAACCAGAACGTGATCGACCCGATCTGCGAATCGGTGACCGAAAACTCCTTCTTCACCTGCTCCTGCACACCCGGCAGAATGTAGCGGTCGATGTAGTTGACGAAGTTGAGCGCAGTCAGGAGCAGGAACGCGATCGTTGCACCGGCTACGGGGGAAGGGGCGGAAGAACGGGCTGGAGCAGTCGCGGTAGCCATCTGTCGGGAGCATAGCAGGGTCAGGGGTCGTGATGTATGGTTGTCGAACGTGCTCATACTCAAACAAACGAAGGTCTTCACCGATTGGCTGAGAACCTTGCGTGACAAACGAGCTCGCGAACGTATCGAGAGCCGCCTTGATCGATTGAAAGATGGCAATTTTGGAACCGCAAGAAGTGTTGGCGGAACGGTCACTGAATTGAAGGTTGACTATGGTCCGGGCTACAGAGTCTACTTAACCAGACGAGGCGAACAGATCGTCATTCTCCTCTGCGGTGGGGACAAGAGTTCCCAAGCGAAAGACATCCAACGCGCAAAGATGATGGCCGATCACCTAACGGAGAACGACAATGGCACTTGAACTCACCGAGTGGAAGATCACCGATCACCTCTACGAAGACCCCGAAGCCATTTTTTACTACCTCGAGGCGGAGTTGGAAGAGGCCGAACCGCCCTATGCCGCTCGAGCACTGGGAAACGTAATTGAAGTGCGCGGCGGAGTAGAGAAACTTTCAGCGGAGACTGGCGTGCCCGTCGAAGTCTTGCAAACCTCTGCTGCCGCTCTTGAAGTAGTTGACCGCGAAACGATGACGAAGGTCATGGAAGCGTTCAGGCCTCGGGATCAGGCGTCGTCGAAGGTAGCCTGACGCGTCACATCTGGTTAGCCCAAACGGCTTCCCGGCGATTCATGACGTGGGCGAATGAATACTTCGGTGGGAGTTGGGGGCGAGACCTGCCGGACATGCGGGTCTGACGGAGATGGGATTCTGATATCTGTGAGCGCCTTTGTGACAAGCGATATGAGCTTTGCTTCACGTTTTCTTCCAAACCATAGACCCACTCTTACGTAACACCATAAGAAGGGTATTACAAGAAACGGGCTCAGCAAACCCCATGCGACTTGCGTCCATTGGGGCGAGGTAGCGCGAATCAACCAATAAATCTGACTGATTTCCAAGAAAAGAGCCATTACGAGGCAGAACACTTCATAGAACCAGAGCCCGCCATTGATCTGAAACTTTCCTTGGAGTCTGGACCCCTCATTGGATGGTTCTATCTGGAACCACAATGTCCTGACACCCAAATCGGTGCGGGCACCTGCGGTTCGAATTGCACCGTGCAGATCCGTCACCCTGCCAACTAGATAATCACTGAATCCGAATGGCAGGAATCGCCGCCATCCTCTGCGCCCCTGACACAACTCAATGATTCGAGCAATCGCCTCCGTGGGAGTTAGAAAAGACTCGACCTCGACGGGCAGCTCCCAGCGGAGCAGTCGGAGCAACTCTTGCCACATGATGTCGAGTTTTAGAAAAGGAGCCTGGGCCATCCTCAATTCCTCTGACTGGAAGCTAAAGCCTACAGTAAAGCGGCCTTGGAGATTTTGCCGACACAGCGACAACTAGAAAGATTCTCGGCTTCGTCCAGAATGACCTCCACTTAGGGCGGAGGTGAGTGGGGGATTAAGTCGTCGGCGGAGGTGGATTTTCGGGTCGCGGAAACGTAGCCACCACGGTAGTAGAAATTCCGCCCCGCGGCCGGAAATCTCCCTTCACAATCGCCCACACCGGGTCGGTTGCCTTCACCACATCGTTCAACACCTGGTTGACGATGTTCTCCTGAAAAATCCCCAGATTCCGGTACTCAAAGAGGTATTCCTTCAGCGATTTCAGCTCCATGCACTCCTGGCGCGGCATGTAGCGGATCGTCAGGACGCCGAAGTCCGGCAGTCCGGTCTTGGGGCAGATCGACGTAAATTCCGGGTCGTCGATCAGGACTTCGTACCCCGGAAACTGGTTCTCCCACACGTCGATTGGCGGGAAGGGATGGTCGAGGCCGCTGGCCGCGTGGGTATCGGTGTAGCCGGTATTTTGCGTGCGCATAAGGTTCAGTCTCGTGTTCTCAGGGCTACGGCAGTCGGGGGAAATGAAACACCAGCCCCGAGCTGACCGACAGGATTGGATAAGTGTGGGACGCGCTCCCGAAGCTGCTCAGTGCACCATAGCCCACTTCAAACACGCGCCAGTCCACAAAGGAGGCGAACGGCAAATCGGCACCGGCATAGCCGTGATACTCGAAGTTGGAAATCGTCTGAACGCCCGGCGCCACGAACGTCGAGATCGACGAATTATTCAACACGCCGTAGTTCGTGCGGCCGATACCCGCCGCGCCCTCAACATAGGGCCTGATGTACTTGATCGGCGTATGGAAGCTGACGCGAACTCCACCCAGACCCGAATAGATATGCGTTCCTGCGCCGTTGGAGCTCGTCTGCGCGCCGCGGCTGGTGTTGATCGCCGACCCGCGAAGATCGACGCCGAGGCGAACCGGGCCGAGGGTTTTGAAGTCGTAGTACATGCCGCCCGTAAACCCAAGCGGATTCACCGAGTCGTTATACGCAATGCCGGCGGGCAGAATCGGCGACGATTTGATCCCGCCCAAACGATCCACGGTAAACAAGCCGTACACGCCAGCCTGAGCGTGCGCTGCGGACGACAGGATTGCCAAAGCAAAGAGGACGAGCGGGAGACGCAATTTACAAATCATGTGTACCTTAGTTTATCGCGGATAGGGTAACTCGTGCGCATGAGGACGCCCGGAAACACCGAAGGCCCGGGAATTCCGGGCCTCACGGATGTTGACAACGAAACAGCTAGTTGCGACGCCCAAGCGTTGGACGGTCATCACCCGTATTGGTTGGGTTGTTCGGATCCGTGGTCGACGAACCCGTACCCGCGCGCCGCAGGGTGGGTTTGTTGCCGCCGTTCTTATCGTTGATCTTCCGCTTGTTCTCAATCCGCGCCAGCCGCGCCTTCACATCGTCGAACTCGCTGGTCGTGACGATGTATTCCGGCTTTGCGGGCAGAATCGTCGCAATCTCATCTTCGGAGTTGGCAATGCGATCCGGCGTCTGCGGATGGTCCGAAAATGCCTTCGCCAGCGTTCCGGGCTTGTGCTTCTCCAGCGCATCCAGCTTCTCAAACAGCGTCACAAAGCTCTGCGGATCGTAGCCAGCCTTGTACATATACTGCACACCGAGGTAGTCGGCCTCCGCCTCGTCGCCGCGCGAGAACTTCAGGAACGTCAGCGGAATCGCAAGCTGCGCCGCCTCATAAATCCCGTAGCCGGTCCAGCTTCCCTGCGACATGATAATGAGCGGAATCGACCCGATCTGCGCGTAATTCATCTTCGTTTGCTGCCTGGCCGCATGGTGCGCGATCACGTGTGAAATCTCATGCGCCATCACGCCCGCCAGTTCCGCCTCTTCATCGCAATTCATAATCAGGCCGGAGTTGACATAGAAAAATCCGCCCGGCAGAGCCATCGCGTTGATCTCGTCCGAATCGATAACCTTGATCGTGAATGGAACCTTTGCATCGGAATTCTTTACCAGGTTCTGCCCAACGCGGTTCACGTACTCCACAATGACGGGGTCGGTGACCAGGTGCGCCGACTTCTCAATCTCCATCGAATACTGCTTGCCGACCCGAATCTCCCAGTCGGTGGAGTACCAGTTGCCCATCCCGCGCCCGCCGATATTGCGCGTGCCGATCGCGTTGACATCCTCTTCGCTACCCGGCTTGATGTGCTGCTTCATATCTTCGCCGGGCGAAGGAATCGAATCGGTCTTCGCCTTGGCGGTCGCCGTAGCCTTCTTCACATCGGCAGGTGTGGTCCCGGGGTCGGGCTTGGGTAGCGGTGCCCGGCCAATCTTCGGGTCGGGGCTCGGATCGGAACTCTGCGTCGGATCGCTGGAGGACGGGGTCGTAGTCTGCCCCCCTGCTGCCACCGAAAGGGAAAGCGCGGCAATAAAACCGAATTGATAGAGATAACGCATGGGGACTCCTGTTCCAGTGAGCCGCTTCCCTGCCTTGGTCGGACGCAGCCCTACGCTAGTTTAGACGCATTTATTTGCCGCAGGGTACAAGGCCTACCAGGTATTGTAGGTCGTGCCGTCGGTCCCAACCTGCTGCGACCCCGAATGCACGTCGTCAATGCCGCCCTGCGTCTCGTCGAGCGATGTCAGCGTCGACCCCTCCGACGGCGCCCACGTATCGCTGCGCTGCGTAAACGGATCCTTGGGAAGTTCCTTCAAATACCCCGACTGCACCAGCTCATCCAGAGACTGCGGAGCCTTTTGCTTGTCGTAAGTGTAGGAATCGATTGCAGATCGCATTGTGTGCAAATCTTCCTTCAGCACTGCCTCGCGCGCATGTTTCACGTTCGCGGTATACGACGGAACCGCAATCGCCGCCAGGATCGCGATGATTGCCATCACGATCATCAGCTCGACCAGCGTAAAGCCAGAGTCATGAGAAAGAAGACGTTGTTTGTTTTTCTTTACCATGTGTTGTACTTGGACCCGTCCAGCGCCGTCTTGGTGCTCTTGCTGTGGACATCGAAGACATTCTGCCCGCCCCACGAACTGGCGTCGGCATCGTCCTGGTTGGATCGCAGATCCCAGTCCGCCGCCCCCGTCATCGGGTCAATCGGAATCTTCCGCAAAAACCGAACTTTCTTGGTCTGCACGTCCACACCATCTACCAACGTATCCAGATCCGGCGGGTAATTTAACGAGTCTGCCTTGGTCTGGAACGCGCCCTTCACAGCGGCGTCATAATACTTATCGATCGAACTCCGCATCTCCCACAGGTCGCGGCGCAGCTCCCGTTCCTTCTCGCGCTTCACCTCGAACTTCGCCACCGGAATCGCCGCCCCGGCCAGAATGCTCACGATCGCAACCGTAATAATCAGCTCGACCAGCGTCAAGCCCGAGTCGGCGGTCAGTCTAAGCCCATGTCTCAATTGCGAGACATGGGGCACCCGAATTGTGGGCGACTGCATCATTTGACGTGAACGACTGCCTGCGTGCTGTTGGCCGAAATAGCGGTCTGAGCGCTATTCTTGGCGCCTACCTTCACGAACGTCAGCGTCGTATCGCCCGGTGCCGCCGCCTTGAACGTCAGCGTGCAGACTGTTCCCTGCCCGTTCACGCCCTTCGCTCCCGGCGGCCGGGTCGCCGCGATGGTCAACATGCCATTGTCTTCCACGCGATGCGCCACCGTCGCGTCCATCCCGTCGCGCTTCAGGAACTCACCCGCATCCACATTCACCAGTTGGATCACATGCGGGTCGAACTGAAGCTGCATCGGCACTGAGTAGATATCCTGTCCGCCGCTCAGCACCACGTTCACCTGGAAGGTGCTCCCGACCTGCTGCGTACTATTCGTCGGAACGGCCGAAACCGTCACGCCCGCCCCAAACGCGCTGCCCGAAGGAGCGAGGTTGGCCGACGGAACCGGTGTCGTCACCAGCGGTGCCGCAGCACTCGCAGCCGTGGGAGACGACGCCTGCTGCCGAAGCTGCTGGATCGCCGCCGAAGCCGCATTAGCCGCAGTCACAGCCGCCGCAGCCGGAGGACGATTCATGGCCGGATCGGTCGAATCGGCATTGGTCAAGGGCTTGGGAATATCGTCGCGGCGCAGTTCAATCGACGCGCCCGTACCGGTGTCGATCACGGCCGTATTCAGGCGCGTCAGCACCGACTCACGCACGATGTGCGGAATCAGCAGAAACACAATCTCATCCTGCTGCACTTCCTTCTTCTGCGAGCTGAAGAAGTACTTGAAGAACGGCAGCTCACCCAGCCCCGGAGTTCCCGCCGAGCTGCGGTTATCCTGCTTGGTCACAATACCCGCCAGAATCGACGGCTCCCCATCCTTCAGCTGGATCACCTGCTCCAAAACCCGCTGCGCGATGATCGGCTCCGTCACGCCCGAAATCGTCACATCGCCGTTCTGCTGCGACACCTCAACCTTGGTCTTCAGCGACACCTCGCGGTCATAGTGAACGCTGGGCGTAATGTCGATATTCACACCCACATCGAGGTACGTGAACTGCGTCTGCACACCCACGCTCGCCACACCGGTTGAAACGCCGGCGTTATAGCTTCCTGTCGCGACGGGAATCTTTTGACCGATCTTGAGGGTCGCCCGCTGCCCATCCGTAGCCCGGATTCTGGGGTTTTGCAGCACCCGCGTGTCGGTATCGGACAGCAGCGCATTCAACGTCCCGCCCGACACCGAAATCGCAAAATCCGTCGCATTCAGGTGGGCGAGGTTGTTCAGCGTCAGGCTGCTGGCGGAGGTGGTGGAGGTAGTCGTCGTGCTGCTCGTCGTCGAAGTCGTGGGAATCTGCGGCGTAATCCCAAAAGAGGTTGGAAGCGTGATTCCCAGGTTCCGAATCTTGTCGCGATTCACTTCGAGAACCGCCACATCCACCACCACCTCAGGCCGCGCGCGGTCGAAGTCGTTGATCAGCTTCTGCGCCAGCAAAAGCTGGTCGGTGGTCGCCCGCATCACAATCGCGTTCTGGCTGGGGACAAGGTATAGCTTCACCGAGGGGTCGAGCAGCAGACGCAAGCCTGTCAGAATTTCGTTGCCATCGTTCGGCTGAGACGAGTTGGAGAGATAAAACGTCTGCACCGCAAGCTCGTCCAGATCGGTCCGCTTCGTACGCGTGTTCTGCGCCACGAAAATCGTATTCGCCGTCACCGGCTTGTAAAACGTGCCCGCAATCGTCCCCACAATGCGAAACGCCTCCGACAGCGAGACGTTTGTGAGGTCCACTGGAATGCGCTTCGACGTATAGTCCGGGTCAAATAAAACATTCAGCCCGGCAACCTTGCCGATAGCCTGGTAGATCACCTTCACATCCTCAACCATGTGCAGCGTAATCGGCTCATTCGACACGGGCTTCAGCTCGATTGGCCCGGCAATCGAATTGATACTGTCCAGCGTAGCTTTCTGCTGCGACATCTGTTCGCGGGCCGCGACAGCGGCAGCGCCGGTCAACTGCGGCGGGGGCTGGTCGCGCTGTGTCCGCTCAATCTCCTGCTGGGCCGCCTGGTTCGAGGGGTCAATCTCGCCTGCACGCATGAACTGGGTAATCGCACCGGCATAGTCGCCGCTCTGCCGCAGAATCCGGCCGCGATCGATATGCTGGGTCGCCGCCAGAAACCGCATCCGCTCATAATGCGCCATGTAGCGGAGGTCTTTCGGCTTCAGATTGTGCGCTTTTTTGTAGTCCTCGTAAGCAGTGTCGTAGTCCTCACGAACTTCTGCGTCCGCTCCCCGCTTGCTCCACGTCGCAGCCGACTGCCCATGCGCCGACGGCACGGCCGCAACAGCGCCCAACAGCGAGGCCAGAGCAAGACCAAGTGTCAGGGTGCGACGAGGCAGCGGATTGGCCGGGTTACGGAACAAGACTTTGAGGAGCAAATCGAACCCACGGCTCATGCTGATTTTGATCGCTTTCTTGGCACGGTTACGAATTCCAACAGCGGCAGAACCCGGGCTGAGGCGCGAAAAAATGCCGGTTGCATCGGTGCGTGCGAGAGCCTTTGGCTCTGGTGAGTATACCATTCGGGTCACGTTCAGCCTCTTCGAAGATGCAGCCAGGGTTGACGTCTGTGAGTCCACGGGCGCTCATTAGCAACCTCGTAGCTGAGTTCTTTGGAAGCGCCGAAACAGGTCAGCGCAGCGGGCCAATCGCAATCGCACCCAATCATTCTGGCCCGATTGAGGGTTAGACGCGAGGCCTTTGCTGGGGTGAGTCGCAGATTTTCATCCCATTACGGGAACCAGCGCTACTCATGCAAAGTTGTACGGAATCCCAAAAACAGATCCCTACGGGATGACAACAACTGAACTTCTTATTTGTCATCCCGTAGGGATCTGCTTTCTAGTTCTTGTTTGTAATCCCGCAGGGATCTGCTTTCTAGTTCTTGTTTGTCATCCCGTAGGGATCTGCTTTCTAGTTCTTGTTTGTCATCCCGCAGGGATCTGCTTTTTCATTCTCGCTGCACAGTTTCGAGGAAGTCCTCCACCGCACCGTCCGCTACTTGCCCGCGACCGCCGCCCCCGTAAGTTGCCCGATCGCGCCCAGAGTGATCTGTGCCGAGTTCAACCCAAGCCGGAAGTCGTCATCGTTATAGAACGAGTAGACATCCGACGGCTGGTGGTGCTGCGGATCCCAACCCGCACCCATCTGCGCCCCGCGCTCCACCTCACGCAGGCTGATCGACGGGGTCAGGTTCATGAACGGGGAGGAGTCGGTATTGGTCATGTGCGGCCCCACGTTGGCCGGGTAGTCGGTCGCGTACTTGTCGTCGGCCAGCTGGAACTTCTGCGCCAGCATCATCGCCGCATCGGCGAACTTCGACGTCACCTGGTACTCGATATTGACGTCCGCCTCCGGCCTCTGGTCCTTGCTCATCGTCCCGTCTTTGTGCGGCATCCCATGGTCGAACATCATCATGTCGTGCTGCACCATCCCGAGCCACTTCGGCTCCGGATACTTGCCCGACCCCGCCGGCGATTCGATCCCCTGCAGGTCCTTGCGCTGGTCGGCGTAGGCTGTCGCGCCGTTCAAGCCCGTTTCCTCGTTATTCCAAAGCGCAAAGCGGATCGACACATCCGTCGTCACATCCGGGCTGTTGAAGATCCTCGCCAGCTCCATCACCAGCGCGGTCCCAGAGCCGTCATCGTTCGCCGCCTCGCCCCAGCCGATACCGTCCATGTGAGCCCCCAGAATGTACATCTGGTCCGGATGCTTGATCCCCACCTTCGTGCAGTAAACCTCTTCGCGCGGGCCGTCCGCCGAAGGCTCTCGGTTCAACTCCCGCAGCTTCACGTCCGGCTGCTTCATCGGATCGCTGTTCACCGTGTCCGGCTGAATATTGCCGCGCTTCCTCGACCCACCCGGCCCAACCGACGGGTCCACCGGCGGACGGCCAAGCCCTCCTCCTGGAGTGCGTGGCGGAGGAGCCGTGTAGGTATAGTGAATTCGCTCGGTATTCGTGCAGCCATAGCTCTTCAACTGCGCCTCAATCCAGTCGACCGCCTTGCGGTTCCGCTCCGTCCCCTGGCGGCGGTCGCCGAACTGCGTCAACCCCTTCACCGTAGCCTTGTATCTTCCAAGCTCCAACCGCCCAACCAGTGTGGCTACGCGATCGGGCGTGGATTTGGCCGAGACGGGCGGCGGCGTCTGCTGCGACCACGCGAGTGAGGTGCCAAGGCAGAGGATCAGCGAGCGAGAGAACTTGACTGGCATAGGCTTTATCCTGGAAGGGGTCTTGCGGTGATCCTACCACCAGCCTTGTGCCATGGGACACGAAAGACATAACGCAAAGGGCGCGGAGAAAGGCGGGAACTCACCGCATAGTAAGATTGAAGATTCGATGCCTCGCGCAATGACCATCACGACACCCGCCCACGAGCCCAAGCCGGCCGTGAAGGAGAAAGACCGCGACCCCGTCGCTGCGGGCAAGCGCGACGCCGCGTTCAATCGCTCCGCCAGCTTCAACTACTTCCTCACCGACAAGTTCGAGTGCGGAGTCGCCCTGCGCGGCACCGAAGTGAAATCCATACGCGAAGGCAAGGCCAACCTCAAAGACGCCTACGGCCTCCTCAAAGATGGTGAATGCTTCCTGCTGAACGCCCACATCGGCCCCTTCTCCCACGGCAACGCCATGAACCACGAGTCGCTCCGGACCCGAAAGCTCCTGCTGCACCGCCACGAGCTCCACAAGCTCCAGGCCGCCTCCAAACAAAAAGGCTTCACGCTCATCCCCGTCCGCCTGTACTTCCGCAACGGCCGTGTGAAGTGCGAGATCGCCCTCGCCAAAGGCAAAGCTGAGTACGACAAGCGAGCCACCGAACGCAAACGCGAAGCCGACAACGAAGCCAAGTCCGCGATAGTCCGGAGCCAGCGCCGGTAGACCACCCAAGAAGCGGAACGCGGATAAGACGGACAAGAAGGAAAGACGGATATTTTCATTTTGCTCTTATCCGTCCTATACGATTTATCCCTTCTATCCGCGTAACGCCTTGCTTTGTCTGGAACGGTTTAGGATAGGTTCATGGACACCAAAGTGCTCTTCCAAGACGCCTCTGCGCTCGCCACCCCCATGCTTGCCGTCTTCGCCGTAGACATCGCCACCGGCAAAGATGCCGACCCCATCCCCGTCCTCCTCAACACCTCCGACGCCGTCACCAACGCGGCCGAAAAGTTCATCCGTTCCGGCGAATTCAAAGCCGGTTTGTGCGAAACCCTGCTGCTCCACGCCCCCAGCGGTCTCAAAGCGGAGCGCCTGCTGATCGTCGGCCTCGGCAAAGCCAAGACACTGTCCGTCGATGAAGTCCGCAAGGGTGCCGGAGCCGCCGTCCGCGCCGCCAAGCCCCGCGCCATCCGCGACATCGCCATCGCCTTTCCGGAGGACCACGCCCTTTCCGACGAGCACCTCGAAAATCTCCCCTGCGTTATGACCTCCCGCGCCCTCATCGAAGGCGCCGAGCTCGCCGAGCCCGAGTGGGACACCTACCGCAGCGATCGCAAAGACCTCTCCGTCCGCTCGCTCACTGTCGTTGCCAAAGACGGCGAAGCCCTCACCAACGCCGAAGTCCTGCAAGGCTTCCACGAAGGCCTCATCCTCGCCGCGGCCCAGAACTTCGCACGCACCCTGGTCAACGAACCCGGCAACATCCTCACCCCCACCGAGATGGGCAAGCGCGCCAAAGCCATGTGCGACGCCGCGGGTCTCACCTGCGAAGTCTTCTCCACCGCCAAGCTCACCGAGCTCAAAATGGGAGCCTTCGCCGCCGTAGCCCAGGGTTCAGCCGAACCACCCGCGCTCATCGTCATGACCTACATCCCCGAAGGCGGCGTTGCTCCTGACGCTCCAGTCATGGGCCTGGTCGGCAAGGGCATCACCTTCGACACCGGCGGCATCTCCATCAAGCCAGCCGACAACATGGAAAAGATGAAGTACGACATGGCTGGCTCAGCAGCAATGATCGGCGCCATGCAGGCCATCGCCGCGCTGAAACCAAAGGTCAAGGTCATCGGCGTAGTCTGCTCCGCCGAGAACATGCCCGACGGCAAGGCCTTCAAGCCCGGCGACGTCGTCACCGCCATGAGCGGCAAGACCATCGAAATCATCAACACCGACGCCGAAGGCCGCCTCGTCCTCGCCGACGGCCTCCACTACGCCAAAACCCTCGGCTGCACCCACCTGGTCGACGCCGCCACACTGACCGGAGCCTGCGTCGTCGCCCTTGGCTACAACAACGTCGGCCTCTTCTCGAATGACGAGGAGACCTGGGAAAAGTTCATGTCCGGCATCCCCAAATCCGGCGAAAGCTTCTGGCGCCTGCCCTGCACCGACGACTACCGCGACCAGATCAAGAGCCAGATCGGCGACATCATGAACACCGGCGGACGCGCCGCTGGAGCCGTTACCGCCGCCATGTTCCTCAAGGAATTCGCCGGCGACACGCCATGGATCCACCTCGACATCGCCGGCTGCGCCTGGAACGAAGAGGTCAAACCCTGGCTCCCCAAAGGCCCCACGGGAATCGCAGTCCGCTCCATCGTAGAGTGGGTGCGCAGCTACGGCGCGTAGTGTAGCAGATAGTCTGTCATCCTGAGCGAAGTTCGGCGCACACTTTGCGCGTGACGCAGTCGGAGGACCCGACAACTCCGTCCCGCACTCTCGACCGCCGACCTGCGCCTGCCGCTCAAGCTGTAGGAACTCCTCAACTCCGAGCGCGACGACGTCTCAGGCAAACCCACTGCCTTCGGTGCGTTACCCACCACGGCCGCCAAGCTCGAAGCCTCAAAATCAGCCGTAGAAACCTTCCACCCCGGCAAATCTTCGCTCCTCACGAAGCCCATCTACATCAATTGGAGCAAGATTCCCTATTCACTCGGCTGCTTCGCCAACAACCACCTTGGCACCTCCGCCCCAGCCTACGCCCAACTCGACAACCGCGAAGGCCACACCTACTTTGCTGGAGACTACGTCTCGCACCTATTCGGCTGGCAGGAGGGCGCATTGGTATCCGCCCACCGCGACATCGAACGAATCGCAGCGAAGGTGAAGGCGTAGAGCTACAGATCCCGGATGCGAAGCAGTCGTGGGTCGTGCAGATGCTCTGATACTTGTGTCACTTCACACCGTACGGAATCGGAGTGCCTGGGATTGAGCAGGTAGTTCCAGGTGTACGGCACGATAACCGAGGGCACACGAGCCAGTGCTGCCCCGTTTTGTTCCAACCACTCATTGCCAATTTGCCGCGTGATCGCAGCATCCTTTGTCCAACTTGCGCCATTCGGGACATCCAATGTCGCGACCGGAAATCTCAGCGGGACACCAATTCTGAGCAGCTTGTAGGAGTCAGGCAGATCCAGCTTATCCACCGACAGATGCACGATTGTCTCAAGCATCGCGCTTGCGGGAGATTCCGCAAGATAGACAACATGCAATCCGGGCGAGTTCCAGCGGCCACCGAACCGAAACGCACCTATTCCATCAAGCGAGACATGACTGCTGATCCGCCACAAATGCAGAACTGGTGGGGCTGGACTGATTCCTGATTCGGCAGTTTTCACGGCGGGCTAGGCGAAGACGCCGTCGGCTATCTGCCAAAGCAGGTCTTCTACCAGACGTCCCCCAAAGTCGGTCGCCAGCATCTGCAAAGGCGACCGGCCTTGCAAACTCTCCTTCGGCAAACGCAGGAATCTCAGCGACTTTTCTTGAGTGCCAAAAATACGACGTACATGGTCGTAAGTGCGGACCACACGAGCAAACTTGTCGGATTCGTCGCGCGATAGCGCTTCCTTACGCGCACGGCGGTGGGTGAGCGTCCGAGCCGGAATCACAATGTCGTACACGTCCTTGAGTTCCAGCCCAGATGAGGTCAGGAACTCAGTCAACGTGTCAATCTCTATGCCGGACTCTACGGCACTAAAATCGAGATGCAGCGAGGTGAAGGCCGATTGGTGCTGTGGGGATTCCGCAAGAGTCGCCATATCTACATTATGCCACATATCGGTCGGCATCTTGCGTTTACATCACGCTCGGAGCCTCAATCCCCAGCAACCCCAGCGCCCGTACCATCTCGCGCCGAGCCACCGCCGCGGTGGCCAGCAGTAGCGCCTTCTTCGTCGCATCCGTCTCGTTTAAGATGTGGTGCCGGTGGTAGAAGTTGTTGAACTGCTGCGCCAACTGAAACGCGTACTTGGTCAGCAACGCAGGCTCTGCCGAGCTGATCGTCTGCTCAATCAGCAACGTCAGCCGTGAAGCCGCAATCCACGTCTCCCACAGGCTTGTCCCATCCTCGGTCGCAAGCAAGCCTTCCAGCGCATCTCCGGTCGGAATCTGCGCCAAAGCCTCCGCCTCCGTCGTCCCCGACTTGCGGAAGATATTCGCCGCCCGCACGATCGCGTACTGCACATATGGCCCGGTCTCGCCTTCAAACGACAACGCATCCTTGAAGTCGAACGCAATGATCGTGTTCCGATTGAACCGAAGCATAAAGTAGCGCAACGCCCCCACCGCAACCTGCTGCGCAATCAGTAGCCGTTCGGCATCGCTCAGCTCGGGATTCCGCGCGTCAACCTGAGTCTGCGCCGCAGCAATCAGCCGGTCCAGCAAATCGTCTGCCTTGACCCCCAGCCCCTTGCGCCCGGAAACCTCAATAAACGGCCGCGCCTTGTCCTCATCCGAGATTGTGTAACCAAGCTCCACAGCGCACCGCGGCGTCAACGCCACCTTCTCGTAGGAAAAATGGGTATACCGATCAGCCGCCGAGGTGAACCCCATCCCGCGCAAAGCGGCGATGACGTTGTTCTGCGGGTCCGACTGCGATGAATCAATCACGTTGTAAATCGCATCCGCCTTGGCGAAGACCGGATGAGTTAAATCATTGTCCGAAGCTGACCCCGTAGAAATCCAACAAGTATGGCTGGAATACTCATGGAATTTCTCGTAATAAAAGTCTTTTTCCAACAACCCAAACTTCCAAAGATGGTAAGCAATATCCTTCCCAACATAGGTCACCGTCCCGTTCGACCGAACGATCACCTTCGCCTCTTCGTCCGGACCTTCGTCAGTCACGCCTTCGGTGTTGGCCCGCTTCATCACCCAGCAGCCCTTGTTCTTGCCCTCGGTCTCCTGGTACAGCACACCCTTCTCGATCATCAGCTTGCGAGCCGCATCCCAGAAGTGCAGCGACAGAATCTCCGATTCACGCGGCAGAAAGTCATACTCAATGCCCAACCGCTGCATCGTCTCCAGATGCCGTCTCAGCACCGAAGTCGAAATCAGCTCCGCAATCGCAGCCGTATCGTTGCCACCCGTCTCGAGCGCGTGAAGGGTGTCCAGTCGAAGCTTCTTTCGCCGTGCCAGTTCCTCCGCAGACGTCCCCGGCTCGGTGTACCACTGCGAAACGCGCGCATATAAATCCCAGCAGAAATAATCCACCAGCTGGTTTGTCTCCATCAACTCCGTAAGTAACTCACTTACTCCGTTGAGCGATAGATGGAGTAACTCCGTAAATCCGACGACTACATCCGCAACCTGAACCCCGGTATTGTCGATGTAATTCTGGACGCCGATCTCATATCCCGACTTATAGCTATCCCGGCGCAACAGCCGGGCAAACGTATCGCCCAAAATCGCGTTGCGCAAATGTCCGATGTGCGCCGCCTTGTTCGGATTGATGCTCGTGTGCTCGATCAGCCGAAACCCCGGCCCGCCAATGTCCGCATGCTCGTCCTTCGCAATACGCAGCACGGTCGCCGCGCGATCCAGGCGGATATTCAAATACCCCGCCCCCGCGATCTCAATCGACGCCACTCCGGGCAGGTTCGGCAGGTCCTCCACCAGCGCCTGTTGCAGTTCCGCCGCGATCGCCCGCGGCGCCTTCCGTAACCGCTTCGCCAGTTCAAAAGCAATCGGCAGCGCAAACTCGCCCATCGCGATTGAAGGTGGCTGTTCCACCGCAAGGTTGCCAAGCGTAATGTCGTACCGCGCAAGCAGGATGGCCTGGATGCGTGCAAGAAGCGTCTGCTGAATTGTGCGATACATCGTGTTCAAACACCGTAGGATGGTCGGATTTTGTGCCCTCTTCCAGTCTACTTGACCATCCCGGTCAGTTCCCGCCGGCCGCCGCTGCCGCCGCCGCCCGCGTCAGCACCAACGTCTCCTGATCCTTGGCTTCGATCTTCTCGTAGAACGAACGCAGATCCGGATAAGAGTCGCTGGCAAAGAGCGCCCTGCCCACGGTCAAATTGCGGTACACGGTGATCGAAGTCGGAGAATTGGCAACTTTCGTGTCGAACACCGCCATTCCCTTCAGTTCCGCAGCCCCCGCCGCAGGAGCCGACTCCACCACCATCGACGCGGGCAGAATAAACCGCACCGCATCCTGCGTCATGCTTGGGTAATGCATGTCCACCGGAAGCTCGCGCTTCTTCTCCGGAAATTTCGGCTTTGAGTTCACCTCAAACAAGTCAGCCGCAATCAGCAGTCGTTTGCCCGTTGGAGATCCAACCGGGCCCTTGACCGCGTAGGTCACGGTAAGCGGAGCTTCAAACGCGGTCGGGTTCTCGATGGTGGTCACGGAAATATCCATCCCGCTCGGCAACATCTTCTCCATTGCCACGCGCAGGTCTTCCTTGAACCCCGTGTTGTCTCCACGTAGCGCCTCCTGCCGCCATGCCAGCGCAGAGTCGCCGGAGTAGGTCATCTTGACCGTTCCGGTCGCGACTCCCTGGTCATCGAGCTTCAGGTCGGCGACCCGGCTCACCCGCGTATCCTTGTAGCTCTGCCCTTCCGTATCAGCCAGCTTCGTTCCGCCGTCGATCTCGCGCAGACCGCTCGTATTCGAGTGTTTCCACGACAACCGGCCATAGGTACAGTAACGCTGCCCCGGATCGAAGAACGTCTCCTTGCCATCCACATTGACGATTGCGATGTCATCGTCCAGCTGGTTCAGGCTGAGATACCCGGGAAGGAAAAAGTGATCCGAGCGATTCGCCACACCCATCCGATAGGCCTTCATGCCGGCTGCCCGCGCCATCCCGATAAACAGAACCGTAATCTGGTCGCCGCTGCCCCGCTTGCGAGTCCACACGTCATCGGCCGTCTTGATGTCTTTCAGCCCGTCGGCCTTCTCTTCGGCAGTCGACCGCGCCCGCGTGAAGTCAGTATTCTCAATCTCCATCACCGCCGCATAGATCTTGCGCAGCTTCTGGTCCTGCGTCGTCGCACCCGCAGTCATCGTTGCCACCGCTTCTTTCGTTGCCGACCCCAGACCCGCAAACTTGTCGCCCGCCTTGGCCCATTGTTTGCCCTTCGCAGCCCAGTACTCCTGCGTGGTGCGGTACGCCGTGTAGTAGAACAGCACTTTATAGCTCACGCTGCGCATCGGAGGCATAAACTGCTCCTTCGGCAACGGCGCAATGTCATGCACGTCCAGGTCAAGCTGCACACTCCCGGCGTCGCGACCGTGGCCAATCTGCACCTTGGTCTGCTTGATCTCCGCCCCCGTTGGCAAAAGTGGCGTCCACGCTACCGTCGATGAGAGCTGCTTGCCATCTTCCATGCTCAACTGCCGATCCGTCGGACGCCACATGTAGTGCGCCTTGCGCGTAAACAAATCGCTTTGAATCATCCAGTCCGGATGCGAGAACCAATTGTCATCCAGCCGCAGCACATAGCGGTATTCGATGATGCTCCCAACTTCGACACTGGGCAGACTGAACACCTTCACCTTGATCTTGTAGTCCTTCGTCTTCTCAACCGTCTTCTCATAGGGCTTTCCCTTGAAGGGGATAATCGTGCCGTCGGAATGAATTGTCCGCCCCTCAATACTGTCGAGCTTGATCCCCGACTCCCCGGCATAGAACGGCAGCTCGACGTTGGCATACTCCTTGCCGCCTTCGGTCAATACCTTGATCCGGTAGTAGAAGTTCTGCGAGTGCAGCCCATCGTCTGCCGTCTCTTCCTTGTAGAGGTAGAGGGCAGAAGCTCCGGGGACCTCGGGAATCGAGGTTATTGCCAACTCCTCAGGCGTAGGCGCGGTCCATTGCTGCGCCCATCCGGTTGGTGCGGTCAGGGCGGCGAAGAACACGAGGGGGGCGATAGCTTTCGATGCTTTGACGATCACGAAGAAGTCCTTCTCGGTGCAGATATCTATTTCTTTTTTAGTACGGCCTTACCCTGTTCATCCGCCTCGATCAGCGCGGCCAGCTTCTGCACATCCGCATACCTGTCCGCGGGCAGCGACACCTGGCGAACCGTATACGTCCGGCTGTAATGCAACACGTTGCCATCCATCCTGCTCGCGCTCTCATACGACGCGAATCCCATATCCACCTTGACCGGCTCGGGCATCTCGTCGATCTCATAGCCGGCCGGAATCTCGATGTCGAAGTCATCCTTCGCGACCATTGTCTGTTTCAGGTCGATCGGCACCAGCCGCGCCTTGCGGTCGACTGGCAATCCCTCCGACCCCAGAACCCGTGGACGAACCATCAACAGTCCGCCCGTCGGCTTTGCGAAACGTTCAGCAATCAGGCTGTAGCTGGTCGTCAAATCCTTGTTCAGCGACTCCACGTTCTCCACCTTGAAGTCCGCAACACTGAACGACGCGAAGTCCTCGCTCAGGCGCCGATCCAAAACCATCTTTTGCTCCTTGGCGTCCGCCGACGTGTACAGATCGCGGCTGCTCTCCGACAGGTCACCAAACCGTTTCTCAACGATCGCCCCCTTCAACGAACCGTCTGCGTCCAACTGGAACTTTGCGGACCGCTGAATGGTGTTGAGGTCAGGCCGCATCACGGGCATCTCGACGATCTCCGTAGCCTTGCCCTCCATCAGGATGCCGTAGCTCCCCTGCAGATTGTGTGCGAGCTGCCCGAACGCGGTTTTCTCCCAAGTGGGGTCGAAGATCAGGTACCGTTTCCCCGATTTTGCAACGAAAACGCTGCGCAGCTTCGGCGATTCATACCCCTTGGGAATCTCGATTGCCCCGATGGCGTGATCGGCGTAGAGCGAGGGCGAAACCGGATCGATCACACCCCGGCGGTCGTCGACGATCATGATCGCCGAGTGGATGCCCACCGTCGACAGCATGGCCGAAAGTAGCGTCGCCTTATCCTTGCAATCGCCGTACCGGTTGCGAAAGATGTCGCCAGCCGAATGTGGTTGAAAGCCGCCGATCCCCATTTCGATGACGAAGTAGCGAACCTGCTTCTGCACAAACTCGCCGATGGCCTCCGCCTTGTCGTAGAAGTCCGTCTTGCCTGCGGTCAACTCCGCCGTTTTGGCTGCAATGTCGGGCGTCGCAACCAGGCGGTCGCGCGACAAGCCGTCGTACCACTCGCCGATCTCCTGCCAGCTCCCCAGCGGGGCGCCAGTGCTGCCGACTGGTCCGAAGTGTACCGTCATGCGGCCCGCCAGGGCTGAGGCCGATGGATGCATGGGCACCCGCTCCAAATCGATCGCCGGAACCGCATTCATCTCCCACCGGTACCGCTGGTGTTCCAGATCGATCGCCTTCACCGCATCGTGGTGGGCGAAGACGGTGACATAAGCGTAGTTCGGGGGAACTTCCAGGGTGAAGCTCTGGTTTACGTGCGGAATGTCGCTCTGAAACTGAAAAGTCGCCTCGTGTGTATACGGCGCAATCCGCTGCTCCACCTCGTACGCCACCACGCCGCCCGGATCGCGCCCCGGAGCCTTCGCCACCTTGAACCGCTCGTCAAAATACAGTCCGCCACCGCCGGGGTAGCCCTCGTCGGCGACCTCGTTGTCTTTCATCGCGTACTCATGGCCGTCCGGCCCAACGCTCCAGATGTGCAGCGATAGAATCTTCGTGTCCTTGTCATACGGCACAACGATGATGCCCTCATCCCGGCCATTGGGGCGCAGAATTCGCACAACGCGGCGTCTCCGCTCTACAGCCTTGCCGTCGGTTCCAACGGTGAGCGTCGTCTCGTTCAGCAACTCCACCGCGCTCGTTTCGGGCGAATAGGTACCCTTGGGCTGGGCGACTGCCGCCGTCACCCACTCCGGCACAGAATCTTTCGACGACAAGGCATGGGCCGCAGGAAGCAGGGAGACAATCGACACGACAAGCAAAGAGGCGCGCGCCTTGAAACACGGGTGCAGGAGGATCATGAGCGCCTTTCAGCAGCACATCCATCGACGGAACCCGCGGCACCTCAAAATACCTGCGAATCATACTGGCCAAATTGCCTGTGGGCCCGCCTACGTTGAGTTTGAGGTTGGGATTGTTATACGGTGGAAACACCGCAATAGCAATCACTTTCTACTACAACAAAAGACCCATCCGGAAGGGATGGGTCGCTGTTGGTAACACGCCGAATCCGCTGCATCACCGGCCAAAGCCAGGTCTCTCGATGCTGAACCCAAGACTCGCAACTCTCCACTCGAAGACCGTGCCTCAGCACCTTCCGAACCCCGAAAGAGCTGGCGAGATGCCCTTACGGAACCCGCAGCGGACGGAAGCCTTCCACCGGGAACAGACCGGTCGGGTAGTCATCCACCACCGTCTGCGGACGGAACAGATACCGAACGAAGAAGCCGCCCGTAACCGTGTTGTAGTTGTTGGTATTGTTCGCCGAGATGTATGCGCCGCCGAACCAGTGCTCCGTAATCTTGTACGCACCCTCGGCATTGAAGCCGTAGTTCGCGCCCGTGTTGCTGTTGATCGGAAGATAGCCGCAGGTCCGAGCCGCAACCTGAGCGTTGGTGCAGTTCGCGGACGTATAGCTGCTCTGTGATCCGCGATCCAGCGGGAACAGTGCCTGGCTCGATTCCTGGAACGTCTGCACGCCAACGTTACCCGCCACGTTGTAGTGGAAGTTCTGGCCATACTTACCCGTAAACGTCACCGGTATTGATGCCAGGAAGTAGGCATCCGGGCTGAAGTAGCCGCCCAGTCCATAGCTCAAGCCGCGCTCGTTCTGCGCAAAGTGCATCCCGAACAGCGACGCTCCGACGTTGACTTTGCCATAGCCGGGGAAGGTATGGGCCAGGAAGTAGGCTCCCATCGAACCTTCGATCTTGGTGTTCTCCAGGACATGGTAGCCCGTCAGGTCGGAGCCGTCAGCCGTAATGTAGAACCCGGCCCGCTCGTCGCCCATGTCGAACCGGATGCCGCCGCCGGTGTTCATCACGCCGCCCCAGATGTTGCCCGCGAATACCCCGGAAGTGCTGCCGGGATCGCGGAGACCTGCGTACGCAAGCTGTGTCTCCATCACAGAATCACGACTCGCAAACAGCGTAATGTGCTGCGTGGGCTTGAAGAGCAGACGCCCCGTAAAGTTGCGGATCAGAAATTCGTAAGGGGTGTAGCCGACTGCCGCTGCAAACCGCCGTGCCGACACCTGCAGCTCGCCGCCGATGCCGCTCGCGTTCTGCTGCGCCGGAGAGTTGATCGCGTTGGCGGTCAACGTCCCGATCACGGGAACCGTGCCACCTGTCAGACCTGCGTACTGCCCAGTGTCAAGCGTCCCGGAGTTCAGGAACACCGTCTTCGGAACCACGGTAAACCGCACTCCATTGCCGATCGTGACGGAAGCTTCCACCGAAGACTCAAGATCAGTCAGGCGATCCAGTCCAACCGTGCCGCTGCGATACCGCGCGCTCGCCGTACCGCCGACCCATCCGCTGTACGAAGACTCAAGCGTCGCCAGATCCCGCTCCGCCTGCTGCCGCGGAGTCAACGGAATCTGCGCCATCTCCCCTGTGTACGAAGGTCCGCGCAATCCCGGCAGATGCAGCGCACGCAAATCATCGTCCGTCGGAGCCGGTCCGAGCGGATACGCCGGGCCAACACTCGGATAGGGCTGGTACGAAAGTCCCGTCCCAACGCCCGGATAGCTCAAGCCCGACTGCACCGCAGGAGCCGGTGCTGGTTCGATCGCCGGAGCGGGTGCAGGTGCCGGTTGTTCTGCGCGGGCGCGAATCCGGCCGCGCGGTGCAACCGTTCCGCGTCCAGTTCCCGGCTGCGGATACTGCTGGCCGTAGCTATCGCCGCTTTGCTGAGCCGGTGCCGCATACGTCGTCGATTGCTGCGTCGTCCCTTTCGCTGGCTGGGCAACCTGACCGTTCTGGCCCGTGTACTGCACGCCCTCCGTCGGAGTCGTGGTGATCTCGTCTTGCGGCGGCTTGCTCACACCTGTCAGCGGCGGTTCCGATTGGCGGCGGCGTATCGATTCTGCCTTCGCAGCATTGATATCCGGATGCGACGACGTGTTCGACTTCACCTTGGCGTTTGGCACATAGCGCGCCGTAGGCAACACGTCCGTCACCTCAGGCTGAGTCAGCGGCCGTGTACCCGGGTTGCTGCCCAGCTGTACATTGGTCGGCTTGTACGGGACGAACGGCCCAAAGATTTCACCCGTAATCGGATCGATCACCTGTTTCGGCTGCGGAGCCTGGACCGCCTGAGTCGCAGTTTGCGCATTCGTCGGCTGCGTCGTTAGAGGCCCGGCAGGCAGCGGACGATTCTGGTCCGTCGCCTGCTGCGTCACCCGAGTCACCTGCTGCTGCTGATACATCGCGGGGGTCAGCACCGGTGCGGCATCATCCATATACGCTGCAACGACGCTGTCCGGCACATGGGTCGCATCCGACGGCAGCAACTCCTCAACGGAAGCCTGAGGAACATAATCTTTCAACTTCGTGCGCGGCGTCGCTGGCGGCGGTGCCGCTGCCGGCTTTTGCGCCGGGTTATTCATGTAAGACGGCACCACTGAAGTCGACGGGTTTGTCGGCATCGGGTCCGATAGAAACTGCACCGGAGCCCCCATCGAGCCGTAGCTCGGCAGATAAGGCTGGTTCGACGGCGGCATCGCTGGAGCCTGATCGAACGAACTCTGCTGTTTGTCATTAGCGTTCGGAGCCAGCAACGTCGCCAGATCCTGCCCGTACTTCGAACTCGGCAACTGCGCCGCGGTTAACGGAACCGGGCGGCTCAACTCCGTCGCCAACTCCGCACCGGGGTCAGGCGGAGGCATCGCATCGAGCGACGCGCGGTAGTAGTCGACCGCACGGTTGGTATCGCCGCGAGCCGACTCGAACTTCGCTCCCAGGATGAGCAAATCCGCGTCCTTCGGATATTCATTCAGCGCAAACCGCAGCCATGTCTCGGCATCCTTCGTGTCGCCATCGGCCAGCGCCGCGCCGATTGCAGCCTTGTAGTCGGAAGCGGTGCCGGACTTCATGTCCTGAGCCTTCCAGATCAACACTGCCTGCTTCGACATGCCCGCCCGCGAGTACCCACCCGCCAGCGCCTTGATCACACCGGGATTATCCGGGAACGCACGAGCCGTCGCATTCAGAATTGCAAGCGCGCGCTTGTTGTCGCCCGCTGCTGCTGACTGATTGGCGCGACGCACCGCCCAGTTGGCCCAGATCGTCTGGATCGTCCGCCGCTGCGTATCGCTAAGATCGGTACGACCGCCCAGCGTCAGCAGTTGCCGATGCAGTCCCTGATCGTTGCCGCCGTTGTACAACAGCCACGCATTCTGGACGTCCACATCGGCCGGAGCCAGCGCGTGTTCGGTCGCATAGTGTTGCTGCACGCGCCGGAGGAAGATCGATGCCTGCTGCGGCTGTCCCAGCGCGTTATACGCCGAGCCCATCGTCTGCAGGAAGTCCACGTCGTTCTCAAGCTGTACGCGAGTTGCCTGCGGAATCTGTTGCACCTGGGCAACTGCTTCAGAGTCGCGGCCGGTGCTGTGCAGTGCTGAAAGCAAACCCTTCCAGGCCTCAGTCCGATCCGGATATTCCTTCAGCAGCTGCTGATAGAGCGGGTACGCCTGCTGCGGATTATTGCGTTGCAGATAAATCCCCGCAAGCTGCAATTGAGCCGGCACAGAAGCCTTCTGCCCAGACGATATCTGATTCGAGATCGCCTTTTCCAGAATGTCCTGCGCTACATCGAGCCGCTTCTGTGACTGGTATAGCCCAGCCACGGTCGCGTCGAATCCAGGCTCCCGCATCGCCAGCGCATAGCTCGCAGGTGGCATGCTTTCCAGAGTCTGCAGCGCCTGCTCATCCTGCCCGATCGAGTGCTCGGTTCGGACCAGGCCCTGCCAGGCCTCGGTGTTGTTCTGGTTCTTGGCCAGCACCTGCCGATACAGCCCCGCCGCCTGCTCCAGACGATTAGCCGCCTGCAGCAATCCCGCGTACTGCAGTTGCGTCTCCGCCTCCAGTCCGCGCGCATCCGCCGGGAAAGGCAGGTCGAGCGCAGCCTTCAACACCTTCTGCGCATTGCCGTCTTCGCCCACAGCAGAGTAGGCCGACGACAACGTCCGCAGGTATAACGGATCCTTGTAAAGCTCGGCACGCACCGCCGCCGGCATCGCCTTTTCGCTCGCCAGAGCCTGCGGGGAATTGCCCGCACCAAACTGCGCAAGAAACAGCCCACGCCACGCATGGCCGGCCGTCGGCTTCAGCTTGACGAACTCCGCAAAGTAAGGCGTCGCTGCCTCAAACTGCTGGGCTCTGAGCAACGTTCCGCCCAGCCCTTCCAAAGCCTCAACACTCGTCGGCCTCATGCCCAGCGCCGCACGATACTGCTTCTCTGCCGCAGGCAAATCGTTCTCGTTCAACGCCGCCGCGCCTTCACCCATCGTGTACCAGAAGCGCGAAGTCGCCAGGGCGGGCTCCAGACCCGCATCCTTCGAACCGTCCTGCTTCGCCTGCGCGAGAAAACTGATCGCTCCGCCAAAGTTGGCTTGCTGCATCCGGATGTAGCCCATCCCGGCCAGCGCGTTCGCATTGTCAGGGGTCTTGGCCAGAATCGCCTTGAACTTCTGCTCGGCCTCTTCCAGATGCTTGGCGTTCAGCGCCTTGTAAGCTGCCTGCTCTTCGGCGTTCGTGCTGGCGAGCAAGGCTGCGGCAGCCTTCTGCTCGGGAGTAAGCACAGGTGCAGGCCTGGCTGGACCAGCAGCCTTCGGCATGGTCCGCAGCGCATTCGCAAGCTGAACATCATTGTGGTGCGCCAGGTAGTCCTTAATCTCGTTCGATGTAGCCGGGTTCTGGGCATCCCACAACAATGACTGGCGCAACGCCTCAACCGCCTGCGGGTCCAACTGATGCGCTTCCAGCATCTTGCGGCCTTCAGCCCGGGTCTTCGGGTTGTAAGTCAGAATCCGTCCCAGCGCGACCTGGTACCGCGAGTCGCCCGGATTCTTTGACACCAGATTTCGCAACCCGGAAATCGCCCGGGGACGGCCGTCTTCCGTCGCCGCCTCGGTCTCGTAGTAAGCCAACGCGATGTCGCCCGCCGGAGGTGTATCGCCATAGAGCTTGCGATAGCTGGCCATGGCCTCGGCATATTGTCCCTGCTGGGCCAGTTTTCCAGCTTGTGCCAGATCGGCATTGTGGTCAGACTGCGTCCCCATCTGCTGCGCCCGTGCAATTCCCGGGTCGTCCGGATTGATCGCCCGTAACCGCTCGATGTAAGTCTCGGCCAGCTTTGGATTCCCGCTGAGTTTAGCGGCCCGTGCCAACCCTCCCAGCGCCTCGGTATTGTTCGGATCGGCGAGCAGGACCTGCTGCCAGGTCTGCGCGGCCATGTCCACACGTCCCCGAACCTCCAGCGCATGGGCCTTATCCAACAAAGACTGCGTCGCCGCGGGCGGTGCCTGGGCCGTGGCGGGAGCTTGCGCCGCCAGAGGGAGAGCAAGCGGGGCAAAAGAACACGCACCAAGGAGGATTGCTGACGCCCGAATTCGAAATGTTGGCAAGTTGGTCATAAGTAAAGTCAACGCGCTGCTAGACCCCGGAGGTATCAAGATGGATACTGCAGCTATCCCCTTGAGGTTACCGTCTTTCTTGCGCCTTGTAATGTATTTTCTGCACCGCGAGTTGTGCGCTACCCATGCACACAAAAGCCCAATAAAGACGCTCTTATTTCCACTTTAAGTGGAGTTTCCCGTCGCGATCAAACCGGTATCTTTGTTCGGTCCAACCGGTGGAAAAAAGGGCAAGATTTTCGTCGTAGTACTCCCCCGGATGCCCATACAGTCCGGTTACAGGATCCTGCGACGCGATCATCCGGTCCTGCTGGAGCTTCGCTGGACCCTTCAGTCCCGCCGCCTGAAGGTACGGGATCAGGGCTGCGGAAAATCCTACCGGCCCCTCCGCCCGCAGTACCTTGCCGGACGAGTCCACCTCCAGCGGAGGCGTCACCACCGACTTCATCGCGTTGCCCATCCCGGAAACCTGCGCCATCAACTCGGTGCGGCCCCGAGTCCCCGGGTCTGCAATCCCTACCCACAAATACACCCGGATCGCGTCGTAGCTGCCGGCCGGTTGCGGCTCCTGTTTGCCTGCCGTTGGTTCCGTCGGCGGAGCCACAGCGTGCAGCCCGCCGCCGCCCGCCGAAACCCAATCCATCGCAAACCCGTTGCCCGCCTCCGCGCTGTAAAGCTGCGCCATCGTCTCCAAAATCTGGCCCCACGGCCCATCGGGAACCGCTTTGGCCAGGTATGCCACGACCGGAAGGGGCATGTAGCTTGGGTTCAACACATACGTCTGTTCATCGGGATGAAACCCGTGCGGTCCCGGAAGCAACGCAGTACCCAGCCCCGGAACCAGCCCTACTTCTTCCTTGGCGATGCGCGCCGCCAGCACCTTGCCCAGGTTTTCATAACGGGGATCGTGCCACAGCCGCCCGGCCTCCAGCAGCGCGTAGGTCAGCCACAAATCCGCATCAGACGCAGGGTTATCGTCCCGCGTCTTCCAACTCCCATCGCTGGTATAACCCCACTCCCACGCGGGCAGACGCGACGTCAAATCCCCGCCCGCAAGATTCGCCTCCGTCCACTTCAGGATTTTTTCAAACTTCGGCTTGTCGTTGTCCACCAGCGCAAAAAACAATGCATACGCCTGACCTTCGCTGGTCGTCCGATCCCCTGCCGAGCGATCAATGATCCGGCCCTGATCGTCCAGGAAGCGCTTGGTGTAAGCCTCCCACAGAGGCCACGGTTGCGGCTGCGCGTCGCAGCCCTGTAGAGCCGTCAGCATCGCAAGCATAAGCACGAGAGAGCCGGACGGTCGCAACACCCGTCCGGCTCTCCGCTTCAACTCGCGCATCACAACCAACGATAACTCCCTGCTTCCATCCAAACCGTGCCCCATTCATCGCGCACTTTGCGATGAGCGGGTGAAGCGCAACGTGCTCGAAATTTCGTCGGCGTGTCGCGCTTCGAGAAGCGCGCGATCGAGCGCGATGTTCTGCGCCGCGGAACGCAGGCCGCTGTCCACGACACGCCACATTTCGCTCATTCGCGGGTCCCCGTCGATCGGTGCGGCGCGCCGCCGGCGCACTGCCTATTCCGGCGGCTTGGCCTCTTGCGTGCCGCGCTGGGCAAGAAAACTTTCCAGCGAAACCTTTTGATATGCGCCACTCGACACGTACTGGTCGAACTGCATGAAAGCTTCGACCGGCGTGCGCGACCCGCGCCGCATGAGTATTTCCTTGCCGTCCGGGCCCACGAACGCCCAC
>JANXWZ010000233.1 GCA_025350865.1 Rhodanobacteraceae bacterium | reverse complement strand
GCCAGTTCGGCTTCCGCACGCTCGTCGTTGGGGAGTCTGTCACCTTTCCTGGCGGGCTCGACTGGCTGCGCGAGAACGGCGTCGAGGTCATCGACCTGGCCTCGCCCGAGTGCGTCGCCATGATGAACGACTTCATCCGCGAATACCCGGCGTTGTGGAACGAAGACATCGGCGTCGACTGAGCGCGTGATAGGCTAAATCGATTTGGAGGTCGAATATCGATGACGATCCTGGCCCGTTTGCAGCACTGGACTCAGACGGGTGTGATATCGCCAGAGCAGCACGCGCAGTTGGCGAGCCTCGCGCGCGAAGAGCAACTCTCCATCTCTCTCGAAATGAACGTCCTGCTCTACGCCGGGGTGCTGGCGTTTGTTGGCGGACTCGGCTGGACGGTCTCCACGTGGTCGCAGCAGCTGGGTGACGTGCTTGTGGTCGGCGTTCTCGGCACCATCCTGGCCACCTGCTTCTGGTACTCCTTTTCCCGCGCCTCAGCGTGGTCGCCCCATGAACAGATTTCGGCAAATCCATTTATCGACTATGTGCTTTATCTCGGCTGCCTCGTCTGGTGCATCGAACTCGCATATCTGGAAAAACGATTTCACCTGCTCGCGGGACAGTGGGACATTTATCTTGTGCTGACGTCCGCCTTGTTTTTCCTCTTGGCTTATCGCTTTGACAATCGCTTGGTCCTGTCACTCGCCTTATCTTCCTTGGCGGCATGGTTCGGAGTAACTGTCTCGCATTGGCCATCCACGCAGGACTCGTCTTACCGCACCTACGCACTGGTCTACTGCTTTGTCATCGGAGTGGGTGGGTGGCTGTGCCGGTTGCGCGACCTTAAAGCGCATTTCTTCACAACGTACCTGAACGTGGTGACAAACGTCTTGTTTGTGGCCGTACTCTCTGGAGTATTTGATCCGGAAGGCTCTGGGCTTTGGATCATGGCACTCCTGGCCGTCATAGCCGCATCTCTTGCATGGGGAATTGGCCAACGGCAGTTCGCCTTCGTTGCCTACGCTGCCGTGTATGGCTACTTGGGGATCAGCTCGCTACTGATCGAACACGCACATGACGAGACGTTCATCCTCTTTTATTTCGTTACCACTTCCGTCGCCATGGTTATCATGCTGGTCGCGGTCGCACGCAACTTCGGGAGGATCGAGTGAGAATCTACACCGAAGAAAGCATGGAAACTCTGCGTGCCCGCAAACTTTTGAAGGAGTGGACCAGCGAGGGCTTCCTGGAACACGGGCAGTATGAGCAACTCCAGCAAGAGACAGTATCCGAGTTGCGCAGCACCAATTTTTTCTTGAGACTGGTCTTGTTCGTCTTCACGATTCTCTGCGTCAGCGCAGCCTGCGGACTGTTCTTCTTGGTCTTTCTTCGCTCGCCATCGGATCCAGTCATCGCCATCGTCTTGCTGATCTTAGCGGCCGTTTGCTATGGAGCCGCGGAGTTCACCGTCTCTGAATTCAGCTTCTACCACCATGGGATTGAGGAAGCGCTAGCTGCCGTTTCGGTTGGCTCCCTCTGCGTGGGCATGCTGTTTATGACTGGCCCTTCACGAGGGGTGCCACACTCCGCTGCATTGCTCGTCTCCAGCGTTGGAGTAGTCTCGTCGCTTTGGATTTGGCATCGCTTCGGGTTCTGGTACGCGTTCCTCGCCGCAATGATCTTCGCAGTGTTTCTGCCAGCCGATTTGACCTCATCACACACTGCCCAGCGTATTCTGATTGCCGTTCTCTATGTCATTGGATTGGCGGCCATTACGGCCGTGCGTTCCCGTCACCGCTTCGATTATCTCTACCAAACCTTCTCGCTGTCCGAAGCGATTTTGTGGGTTTGCATCTACTTGACGATCAATCTCAAGGTCTCCGAGTTGGACCTTCTGGATCTTTGGATCGCTCGTCCTTCCCGCTTTGTGCCGGGTGCTCCAGGGCCGTTCTACTGGATCACGTGGATGCTGATCTGGTGCCTGCCCCCTGTCGTGCTGGCTCGAGGGATTCGGCTCAAGGACCGATTTGTCATCGCGGCTGGAGCAGCCGTCGCGATCATAACCTTCGTCACAAACAAGCCATATCTGGGCTGGAAGCGGCATACCTGGGACCCCATGCTACTGGGCATCGTACTTACCTGCGCTGCTGTGTATCTGCGGCGCTGGCTTGCACAAGGACCGGAGGGAGTTCGCGACGGCTTCACGGCTGCGCCCTTATCGAAGAAGGATCGCAACCTGTTAAATACCGGCTCGGTTGCGGTTGGTCTGCTATCACTCCACCACCTGACGCGCGGCCCAAAGCCAAGCGGCCCGGAACTGGGTGGAGGCGAGTCGGGAGGCGGCGGTGCCAGCCGCGAATTCTAGAACTTCGGCAACTGCGCCGTCGTCCAACCACCACCCAGAGCCTTGATCAGCAGCACCGACGCATCCATCCTCCGGCGCATAATGTCGATGTCGTTGCGTTCATTCGCCAGTGCGGTGTTCTGCGCCGTGACCACCTGCAGATACGTGTCGATGCCCCCGACATAGCGATTGTTGAAGATGCGCTGCGCTCCCTGCGCGGCCTCGGTCGCCTGGCGTTGCTGGTCGGCCTCCTGTTGCAGAATGCGCAGCGCGGCCAGGTTGTCCTCCACCTGCTGGAACGCGGAGAGCGTGGTCTGTTTGTAGTTCGCCGAGTTCTCGTCGAACAACGCATACGTCTGGTCCGAGATCGCCGCGCGCCTCCCGGCGTCAAACCACGTCTGGCTCAGCGTCGGCCCGATCGCGTAGGCAAGGTTCGAAGCGTTGAAAAAATTTGTCAGCAGCGAACCGAACTCCAGCCCGCCGGAAACGTTGAAGTTCAGCGACGGGAAGAAGGCAGCCCGTGCGATCCCGATGCGCTCATTCGCCTCCGCAGTGCGGCGCTCTGCTGCCGCGATGTCCGGCCGACGCTCCAGCAGCTGCGAAGGCAGACTCGGCGGAATCGCCGGGGGCGGCGCGGCCAGCGGAGCCACGCCCATCGAAAAGCTGTTCGGCGGTTGCCCGATCAGCACGGCGATGGCATGTTCGTAGCGCGAGCGCTGCACCGCCGAGTCCGATTCCTGCACGATCGCCTGCTGCAACTGCGTCTTCGCCTGAAACACATCCGACTCTGCCGACACGCCACCCTGAAAGCGATTTGTCGTGATCCGCAGCGCCTCCTGATAGTCCTTCACCGTGTCCCCGAGCAGTTTGATCTGCGCGTCGGCGCTGCGGAGTTCAAAATAGTCGATGGCGAGTTCGGACTGGATCGAGAGCCGCGCTGTCTGCAGATCGGCGGCAGATGCCTGCGCCTCTTCCTTCGCCAAATTCACCGTGCGCCGAATCCGCCCCC
This sequence comes from Rhodanobacteraceae bacterium, assembly GCA_025350865.1. Taxonomy (GTDB): domain Bacteria; phylum Acidobacteriota; class Terriglobia; order Terriglobales; family Acidobacteriaceae; genus Edaphobacter. Next base: position 8,423 of record JANXWZ010000233.1, on the reverse strand, counting down.
AAAGATCGACCTCGTAACTGAGCGTCAACGGCAGCAGAATATCGGCGACGCCGTTATTCAGTGATGCTGCATTGGCGTTTGGACGACCCGCCGAGGTTCGCACTCCCTGCACATAGGGGGATGAAGCGAGGGTCGGAAAGCGGCTCGCATTGTTGACCCCGATCTGGTCTCGCGCCTCCCGAAATCGCGCCTCATAGACCTTCAAAGTCTGGTTCTGGACGTCAACCTTTGCTTCGAGATCGTTCAACTCCGGGTTGCCGAACAGCGTCCACCAGTCGCCGCGCAGTGCCGCATCGGCGGGCGTCGCAGGCTTCCAGTTCGGGTCGGCTTCCTTGTACGCATCCGGAGCCTGAAAGGTCGGCGTCACCGGCTTCACGTACTTCGGCCCGACCATGCAGCCGGAGAGAAGCACGGTGGTTACGCTCAACGCGGCCGTCATTGTTCGATTGAAATGCCGCGTCATTTCGCCGCCTCCACAACCTTCACCACCTTCACCTGCTGCCCTGATTGTAGTGAATCCGACGGGTCGAGGAGGATCGCATCCTGGGGGCTCAGTCCCGATGCAACCTCAACCGTCGCGCCATGATCCTGAGAGATCTTCACTGGGACCAACTGTACCTTGCCGTCTCGCACCACGCCGACCTGCAAACCCTGCGCCCGGAACAGCAGCGTATTCGCCGGGATAGACAAGTTGGCGGCAACAGTCGGCACCTTGAAGTGTACGATCGCGTAAGCTCCGGGCAACAGCTTGCCTGTCGGATTCGCCACATCCACTTCCACATTCAACGTGCGCGATGCCGGATCGATCGCATTGGCATTGCGTGCGATGCGGCCTTCGAACGACTGCCCCGGAAACTCATCCAGCGTCAGCGTAGCCGTACCGCCATCGCGAACCACGCCGCTGTATGCCTCCGGAACCGCAACGAAGACCCGAAGTTGGGTGATGGCTGCCAGATGAAAGAGCTCCTTGGCATTGCCGCTGCTTGTACCGCCCGTAATCAGGTCGCCGATATCGGTATCGCGCTTCGTGATCACGCCATCGAACGGCGCATACACCTGCTCAAACGATTGCAACTGCTGCAGCCGTCGCACTGCCGCCATGGAAGCCTCCACGGCCGCTTGTTTGCTGGCGGCAGTCCCAATCGCCACGTCCGTCTCCTGCTTCGAAACCGAATTCGACTTCAACAGATTCTGGTAGCGCGTACTCGTAATGTTGGCCAGGTCGAGGTTCGCCTGCGACGCTTTCAAATCCGCCTGTGCGACCTGCAATTGCTGGTCCAGCTCCGGCGTCTCGATCGTCGCCATCAACTGCCCCTTCCTCACGTGCGCCCCGATGTCAAAGAACCACTTCTGGAGGTAGCCATTGGTCCGCGAGAAGATCGGCGTGTCGACATACGGCTGCGTGTTGCCGGGCAGCGCAAGCATCCCGGCTGCTGCTCCTCCAGCCGGATGGATGACGCTCACCTCCGGGGTCGATTCCTTCTTCGTCTCCACGGCGAGGCTCTGATCGGCGCTTGCCCGCGTATGAATCCCGTAGACCACAATCGCTGTCAGCACCAGCAGAAACACGAGTAGTCCGACCCAAAAGCCTTTGCCCAGCGACCCTGTCATTGGTACCGCCGGAGTCGCGGTCTGGCGCCGTCCGGCATCGAGGTTCCCGGTCATTGCGATGTCATACCCAGATGGGGTGTCTGGCTCAAAGCTTTCCGGAACATCATTTCTCGTCATCTCTAGCTTCCTATCACCTGGTGAAGTTCCGCTATATTTTGCGTCTGTGTCTCGGCTCTCCTTGCGGACGCCGGCTTTTTGGTGCCGTGCAGCAGCGCGAACACCGCCGGAACGAAAATCAAGGTGGCCAGCGTCGCCGCCGTCAATCCGCCGATCACGGCGCGGCCCAGCGGCGCATTCTGCTCGCCGCCCTCGCCCATGCCCATCGCCATGGGGATCATGCCGATGATCATCGCCAGCGCCGTCATCATGACGGGCCGAAAGCGGGTCCCGCCTGCCTCAATCGCCGCCAGCAGAGCGTCGTGATGCTCTTCGTAGCGCGTCTTCGCAAACGAGATGACCAGGATCGAGTTGGCCGTCGCGACGCCCATGCACATGATCGCGCCCATCAACGCCGGCACTGACAGCGTCGTCCCTGTAGTGAACAGGAACAGCACAATCCCGGAAAGAGCAGCCGGCAGCGCCGTAATGATGATGAACGGATCGAGCCACGACTGGAAGTTCACCACGATCAGCAGGTACACCAGCACGATTGCGAAGCCGAGACCCGAGATCAGGCCGATGTACGACTCGTTCATCGTCTCCACCTGGCCCCGCACCTGCACAAAGTTGCCCTTGGTCAGCTTGCCCTGGTGCCGCGCAATCACCTTGTTGATTTCGCGGCTGACCGAACCGAGATCCCGCCCCTGCACATTGCCGTAGACATCCAGCGTGCGCCGAATGTTGTACTCCGTCACCACCGGCATCTCGGTCGTGCGGGAGATCGAAGCCACATCCGCCAGAATCTCCGGCTTGGTCGCGGTGGTCGAGGTCAATGGGATCGTCTGCAGATCGTTCATCGACCCGATGGTGTATTGCGGCGCCTGCGCCACGATCGGGTAGCTCACGCCGGTCTTCGGATTCAGAAAGAATTGCGGGTTCAGCTGCGTGCTGCCGCTCAGAATATCAACCATGTTGCTGCCAATATCCTTGAACGCGTAGCCCCCCTGTTGCGCCTTGGTACGGTCGACATTAATGGTCAGCGCCGGGTAGTCGTCCGGCTGCTGTATGCGCAGGTCGACCAGTCCCGGAATCTTGCGCAACTCCGAAAGAACTTCATTCGCGACCTTGCGATTGCCCACCTGGTCTGTTCCCTCGAACTGAATATCGATGGGCGATGGCAGTCCGAAGTTCAGGATCTGCGTCACAATATCGGCGGGCAGAAAGTAGAAGATGGTCCCCGGAAACGCATTCGGCAGGGTCCGCCGCAACTGCGCCACATACTCCGCCGAGGGCCGGTGCTTTTCGTTCAGCGACACCAGAATATCGGCATCCCCGGAGCCGAACAGCCCGGACGTCGCGTGCTGTGTATTGATCGTCGAGTAGGGCAGCCCGATGTTGTCCAGAATGTTGTCCATCTCACCCGATGGCACGATCTTGCGAATCTGCGCCTCCACCTCATCGCACAGCTTCGCCGTCTCCTCAATGCGGGTCCCGCTCGGAGCCCGCAGGTGCAGCAGAAACGAGCCGTTGTCGCTTGCCGGAAAGAAGTTTTGTCCCAGGAATGGCACCAGCAGAAACACAGCCACGCAGAACATCATGAAGATCGGGACGAACACCCTGCGCAGCTCCACCAGCCGCGCCAGTAGGTTCTGATAGCTCGACCGCACAGCCTCAAAGCCGCGCTCGAACACACGCTGGAATCGTGCCAGCGGATTCCGCGAGCCAACCGCATGATGGTCGTGCTTCTTCAGCAAATACATCGCCATCGTCGGTACCAGAGTCCGCGACAACATGTACGACGCAAGCATCGCAAACACCACAGCCTCAGCCAGCGGGACGAATAGATAACGCGCGACGCCGGATAGGAAGAACATTGGCAGGAAAACAATGCAGATGCAGAGCGTCGATACCATCGCCGGAACCGCGATCTGCGCCGCGCCCTCAAGGATCCCCTCGGTCAGCTCGTAGCCTTCTTCGAGGTAGCGCTCAATATTTTCGATGGTCACGGTCGCGTCGTCGACCAGAATGCCAACAGCCAGGGCCAGACCGCCCAGGGTCATAATGTTGATCGTCTCGCCGATGAGCCCAAGAATGATGATCGACGTCAGGATCGACAGCGGAATCGACACCGCAATGATCAGCGTCGCGCGCCAGCTACCAAGGAACAGCAGGATCATCAGCCCGGTGAGCACGGCTGCAATCACCGCCTCGCGAATGACGCCCTGCACCGAGGCCTTCACGAAGATCGCCTGATCGGCCAGCGGCGTAATCTTCAGCGCCGGATTGTTGACGATGTCTTTGATCCGAGGGATTTTTTCGCGAACCCCGCCTACGACGGAAAGCGTCGAGGCTGTGCCCGACTTCAGCACTACCAGCAGCGCGGCCCGCTTGCCGTCCTGCCGCACAATGTTGGTCTGCGTCGTGCTCGCATCCGCCACCGTCGCCACATCGCGCAGAAAGATGATGGTTCCATGGCGATTCGCGATGGGCAGGTTGCCCAGCCCCTCCAGCGTCGAGGGCGACGAGTTCACCAGGATGTCGTATTCCGTCTGTCCGATCTTCGCCGTCCCGCCAGGCTGCACTACGTTCTGCAGGGACATTGCCGTCAATACGTCGCCGGGGGCCAGACCCTTGGCCTGCAACGCAGCCGGATTCAGGTTCACCATGATGGCGCGCTGCTTGCCGCCGTAAACGTTCGGCACCACGGCCCCGTTGACCGAGATCAGTTGCGGCCGGATAAAGTTCAACCCGTAATCGTTCAACTGCTGCTCGCTCAACCCGTTGCCGGAGAGCGCCAGTTGCATGATCGGGACCGATGACGCCGAAAAATTCAGAATCTGCGGCGGCAGTGTCCCGGGCGGAAGCTGGCGCAGGATGAACTGCGAAGCGCCGGTAATCTGCGCGTTCGCCAGAACCAGCGACGCTCCCGGCTGGAGATACACCTTCACAATCACCACCCCGCGCATGGTGGTCGATTCGATGTGCTGGATATTGTCCACCAACGTGGTCAGCACCTTTTCATAGGGGTCGGTCAGTCGACCCTGCAACTCTTCAGGCTGCAGCCCGGTGTACTGGAATGCCACCGAAACCACTGGAATATCGATGTTGGGGAAGATATCGGTCGGCGTCCGGGCAATCACCACCGGCGCGCCAATCAGGATCAGAATGGCCAGCACGATAAAGGTGTAGGGCCGACTCAGCGCCAGTTTGACGATCCACATGGCTCTTTTCCCCCTCGCCCTGCCAATAAATCCACGTACTGATGAGACACAAAAACACACCGACTGGTTTCACTGGTATTTCCGACAAAGTTGATCGGAAATACCGATCGAGAGACGATCGGAAGAAGAGATCGGAGAAAATAGAGCTTAGACATCCAATATACCTTGTCGCCGTCGCCGAGTATGGAACTTTTCGCGAGGCCAGTCGCCGTCTTCACGTGTCACAGTCGGCCATCAGCGAGCAAATTGCCGACCTCGAAGAAGAGGTTGGCGGCTTGTTGGTGGATCGCGGCCAGCGGAACACGCGTCTGACGCCGCAGGGAATTGTCTTCCTCGAAGAGGCGCGGAAGACGCTGGCCTCGGCGGATCGAGCTGTCGACCTCGCCCGTCGCTCCCTGCTCGGGCAAGAGGGCTCGCTGGCGATTGGCTTCTTCCTGTGGGGCTCAGGCGGATTCTTTCCGTCCATCATTCGTCAATTCCGCAAGCTCCACCCGCAGGTAAAGCTGACGCTGATCGAGATGTCCACCAACGATCAGATGGAGGCATTCAAGGCGGGAAAAATTGACATCGGCCTCAGCCGCCCGCTGGAGCCACCGTACGACCGTTACCTTCGCTCCGAACTTCTGTTGAACGACCCCATCGTTGTCGCCATGCCGCGCGATCATCCGCTTGCGTCCGGTCCGGTCGAGATAAAGGCCCTCTCCAAGGAGAGCTTCGTCATGACCGAGCGCGCCAACAATCCAACCCTCTACGATTTGCTGGTTGGCATGTGCACTGGCGCGGGGTTCCCGCCGAACCTGGTCAACAGCTCCGCCACCTGGTCCGGCGTCCTCACGCTGGTGGAATCGGGCGAGGGAATCGCGCTGGTGCCGTCCGGGGTGCGCTACCTCAGCACGCCGGGGCTGGTCTTCGCGGAGGTAGTGCCGCAGACAGCTCACATCGGTCTATCAATCGCGTGGGACCCCCGCAATGAGAGCCCGGTAGTGCAGAACTTCCTGCGACTCGTTCGCGCCAACAAAGATCGCATAGGCGCCAACACTTAAACGTCCAGGTCGATGATGACCGCTTCGTTGCGACGCAGTTCGATCCAACCGACGACGATGTTGTCGCGATCAAGGAAGGAGCTGAGCAGCAAGCGTCCCGGAGGGCACTCGATCCAGCGGTCTTCACCGGTCATGTTCAGCAGCACGCGGATGCGCTTGTCACGGTGGCATCGAAGGTAGCTAAGCACACCGCTTTCCTCCGAGACTTCGATAACCACGCCACTATAGAGTTCGGGCCGCGTCCGCCGCAGAGCCAGCAGGCGTCGGTAGAGCGTCAACATTGAACTGGTGTCGACGTCCTCGGTTTCGACCGTAAACTGCGGCCAGTCCCATACCATCGGCAGCCAGGTCGCCACGCCGGCGCCGGTAAACCCTGCATTCTCGCGGTTCTCCCACAGCATCGGCGAGCGCTCCGGATCGCGCCCTTTGCCCACGCCGGGCTGGTCCCTCTCCGCCGGATCGCGTACCTGATCGGGCGAGATTCGGGCGTCGGGCATGCCAAGCTCGTCGCCATAGTAGAGCGTCGAGGTTCCGCGCAACGTCAGCAGCAGAACTGCCGCGACACGAGCTTGTTCCGCGCCGATGCGTGTCGCCAGGCGCTGCTGATCGTGATTGCCAAGCACCCAATTGGGCCATGCGCCCGGCGGCAGGGCGGCTTCGTAGTCGCAAATCAGTTGGGCGACGAGTGGTGCCTCCCATGCGGTCTGGATCAGCTGGAAGTTGAACGGTAGATGGGCGCCACGCAGCCCGTCGGGCGATTCCGCCCCGTAATACTTCACTAGCTCTTTGAGGGGCAGGTAGATTTCGCCGATCAAGAGGCGGTCGCGATATTGATCGACCAGCGTTCGCATCTCTGCCACGACGTCGAGTGTTTCCGGCTGATCGGCGGTGAAGACTGGCAGGAACGACCACGCTGCGGGTGGCCCGGAGTAGTCGGGATTCGGCGGGTTATCGCGGAAGTGCTCATCCTTGAAGAGCAGCCAGAGCACGTCCATGCGGAAGCCGTCGACCCCCTTGTCCAGCCAGAAGCGCATTGCCGCATACATCGCCTCGCGGACCTCGGGATTGCGCCAGTTGAGGTCGGGCTGCTCCGGCAGGAATGCGTGGTAGTAGTACTGTCCGGTCGCCTCGTCAAAGGTCCAGGCGGGACCGCCAAAGTTTGACATCCAGTTGTTCGGCGGCCCACCATCCGGGGCGGGCGCACGCCACAAGTACCAATCGCGCTTCGGGTTCGCGGGGGAACTGCGCGACTCCAGAAACCACGGATGCTGGTTCGAGGTGTGATTGGGAACAAAGTCGAGAATCAGCTTCAGGCCGCGCTCGTGCGTCGCCGCAAGCAGGGCGTCGAAGTCGGCGAGTGTGCCGAAGAGCGGATCAACGTCGCAGTAGTTCGCGACGTCGTAGCCGAAATCCGCCATGGGCGAGAGGTAAAAAGGGGAGATCCAGATGGCATCAATACCCAGCGAGACGAGGTAGTCGAGACGTTGAAGGATTCCGCGCACGTCGCCGACGCCATCGTTTTTCGAATCCTGAAACGACCGTGGGTAGATCTGGTAGATAGTCCCGTCTCGCCACCACACCCGCGCCGCTTCGCTCATACCGATTGGATGCTCGCTGACACAAACAAGAATCCCGCGGTGCGGATCGCCCGACGACGAGTGGCACCACGGGATCTCAATGCGCTTGCGTTGTCAGGGCTTAGCGACGACCGAATCTGCCGCCGTAGCCACCGCGGAATCCGCCGTAGTAGCCGAATCCGAAGCCCAGGCCCAGACCGTACGGATAACCCCAGCCATATGGCTCGCCCCAGCCGTAGCCTGCGTAGGGGTAGAAGCCGTAGGGGTACGGACGCCAGTACGGTCCGCCATCGCCATAGGGGCCGTACCCATACCCGCCACCCCGATCTTCAAACCCAGCGCCAGCTGCACCGGGAAGCAGGTCAGCCGCCATCTGGCGAGGGTCGACCTCACGCGCCTTCAGGTTGGAGGCTGAAGCAAACGAAAGCTCATGCTCTTCCTTTACCTTGATCGGCTTGGCCGTCGAGTTGGCGCTGCCCGGATACACCTCGGCCTCGCCATGCAGGACGCGCATGGTGTTGGTCTCGGCGTTGAAGGTATAGAGGCCGTCTTTCAAAAGCGTCGTCTGGCCGCCGGGTAAATCGACCAGGATTTCAGAGTTGTCGGCGGGATGATGCACCTGCACATTGGCGCGACCGCGCTCCACGCGGATCTCGACCTTATTGGCGTCAGCGGAAACCACCTTGGCGCTGCTCCTGGCTTCGGTCTGGAGCCAAATTCCCGCCACCGGCTGCGTCGTCGTCACCGCCGGCATCACGCCGGTGGGGAAGGCGCGCACGATGGGCGCTGGCTGGTTTTGATCGGTGGTCTGAGAGTGTGCGACTACGGCTAGAGTAGCCAGAGCAAACAGGAGTGGAAATGTCCTTGGCATA
>JANXWZ010000206.1 GCA_025350865.1 Rhodanobacteraceae bacterium | reverse complement strand
CGGCGGTGGGGGTGGCCAGGCTGTAGGTGGTGGCAACGGGAGCTCCGGCATCTGGACGTGCGGATAGCGGATGGGCGAGGCCTAAGGGGATCGAGCCCAGCGGGCGCGTTACCTTATAGGACTGTCTATTGCGAATTGGATCCGGGAAGCGTTATCTCGGTGAAGGAAGCCGGCCTCCTCTTCACCTCTACCATGGACGACGGCGCGCACAAAGTTGTTACAACTGCGACGCCTGTGAAGGGGCAGTAGGAAAGAGGGAGTCAAATACCCCGCGAGTAGTCGTGGCCCAAACCACGCGGGTGCCCCACTCATCGCGCACTTTGCGATGAGTGGGTTTGCGCCACAGTGCTTAGTCGTTGCCCTGCAGCCGCACCCGCGCATGACGCCGCAGTTGTGCACGGATCAACGCCGCCAGCAGGATGCAGATGATGACTGTGCTGATCACAACCAGCCACGGAAATTCAGAGAACAGCATGTGGAACCGGACCCACGGCGACAGCGACCCGACGTGATACACATCGTTGCCGATCCGGTACGACGTAAAACGCGTCCCATGTAGCACGCTGACCGACTGCTCAATGTCCGACGACTGCGACGTCTTCAGGAATACGTTGATGAAGTTCGGCACCACCGTGTGGTCGCGCAACGCAATCAGCACCACGGACTTGTTCGATCCGCTGGGCCACTCGATCCCTTCGATCAGCGCGTCCGGCAGACCGCCCGCCGTCTCCAGTTGGCCCGAGACGATATGGTCGGAGCTACGCACCTTCCACCACGCGTGTTGCAGCGGCGAGAAGAAGCCCTGCGTGTCCTGAATGTGCAAACCGCTGCCGTCCACCTTCACCGGCAGTGCAGAGTTCAGATCGGCCAGTGCGGGCTGGTCGTCGACCGTGCCCATCACCAGGTAATCTTTCACCGAATCCTGCTTCATGCCCGCGCGATTGGTCACCGTCACGTTCAGCACCGGGTAGCCGGTCTGCGCGCCAAAGTGGCCCATAAACGTCAGGTAAAGCTCGATCTCATCCACCGTCGGCGCATCGGGCAGAACAACCGCCGTATCCGACAGATCAGCCTTCCGCGTAAACGGATAACCGGCATTGGCGAAGATCTCCAGGTTCGGCATCAACGCCCAGTGCGGAACGTCGCGGATATCAATCCACGAGCTTTTCAGAATCGCACCCTGCAGGTTCAGCGGAGCGGTATCCTGGCACTTACCCTTCTTCGCAATCTGGAACACAAACCGCATCATCAGCGAATTCGAGAAGGGACGAATCGGCAGCGGAACCGGGACTACGGTCTCCAGTTGCGCGGAAGCCTTCTCGGTATGCGGCATGGGTGTCGAGCTAACGTACGCCCCATTCATATACACCTGCAGCGAGCTCTCGTTCGCCAGCGGAATGCCGTTGTACCGGTACGCCATGTGGTAGCTCAGGTTTTGCTGCGCGCCATAGTAAAGATCTGGCGGAACCCGCATATACGCGCCCACCGGCACACTGCCGTCGCCCTGCAAATCGCCGGTCTGCGCGATGTCGCCGATGTGCGATACGTGGTCCGCTTCCGTGCTCAACCAGCGCGGAGCGTCATCCGGCTCACGTGCCTTCAGCGAGTTCGCAACCAGCACCGCGCGCTGTTGATCGCCCTGCAGCATATCGCCACGCTCCAGCACCAAAGCCTCAGCAGCCGTTACCAGCTCATCCGGATTGTCGCCCGTCAGCACCAGCAGCTTGCTGTACGGATCTACCGGATTCGTCCTCATGGCAATCGTCGGTCCGGAGCTTGAAGTTACGTTTAGCGTCGCTGGAAGTTCAGCGGCCGTCTCACCCAGCACGATCGCATTGCCCTCCGGAATCGTGCCGTAGGAGACCTTGAAATGTACGGGGCGGTAGTCGGTGAGGATGCCGAAGTACGAGGCCACGATCCCCGCAGCGCGCAACGCCTTGGGCGACGGCTGGCTCAAAAACACGATCGAAATGCTGGGGTGCAGGTTTACCGCCGAGTCGTAGAAAGGCAGCGGTAGAAGACTCAAATCGTTTTGCAGCGGCAACAGAGCGCCGGCCAGTTCGATGGTCGAATCGGAATCCACGTGGCTCCACAGCGTGGAGTGCGATGGGTCTTCGCAGTTGTACGTGTAGTGGCCGATAAACTCGAACGTCAGCTCGTTCTGGTGGACCAGCATCTCGGCCGGCATCGTCAAGGTCGCTTCGAGCAGCGCATTCGTCTCATTGCGAGTGACGTTCAAAACCTGCTGCTCCGCAACCTTTTGCTCTGGCGTCAAGTCGCCGGTCGGGCTGATGTACGCCGGCCGCACCGTCACCGGCAGCGTTGCAAACAGCGTTCCGTTCAGGCTCACCTTCAGGTGGCTGATATCCGGAAGCAGGCCTGGCGAAAAGTGATACCGCAGCTTCATCGTTGCGGTCTTCACCACCTGCGTCTGCGGGATCGAAAAGAAGACCGAGTGGTAAGCGTCCACGCCGCGCAGCACGATCGTATCCGGCACCGTCACATCGGCAATGGTGAAGATGTTGTCGAAGTTACCCGGCGCAACCTTACGTGCGCTCACGCCGCCGTCTACACCCAGCCCGGTGGTTGCCGCTGAGAGCGGGTTCGAGCTCGAAGCCGGTGCTGCCGCTCCCGCCGATGCCGGCGCTGCCATCGGTGCCTGCGCCTGTGCGCCGTATGCCGCACGGCCCATCGCTCCGGCCATCGTCGCGATCAGAAGAACGGTCGCAGCCTTGGCCGCAAGTCGTCCCTTCGGTGTCTTCTTTTTGGTCGTCATCAGTCCTCTTGCGGTCATGCTCAAGCCGTGCATCGATATCATGAAGATTCGCCCCAGGCTTCTCATCGGGTGGTCGGACTCACGGGATTCGCCCCAGCCAAGCCACGTATCCGCTCGCGAATAAAGAACCATGGTCAGCGCCTCTTCTTCCTGCAATGTCAGTGGGTCGAACTGCGCTCTCAGGCTGCGGCCATCAGCACTCACCACCGTCGCCGGCAGCGTTGCATCCCCGTCCAGTACCGGGAATACCAGCTTGATTGCCTCTCCCGGCAGCGCGGTAAAGCTGCGATCCACGTTGATGCGAACGCCGCCAGTCGAAAGATCGGCCGTCGCGCCCTGCACCACGGTTCCGTCGGCCAGCACCACATCGGCCGGCACGTTCATCTGCACACGAACCGTCTGCCGCCGCTGCTGGCTCTCCCACGCAACGGCTGTCGCAACACCCAGCACGATTACGTTGAAGCAGGTCCAGATCAGGTTCATCACGATCGTTCCCGGGTGCGTCCCATCCCATGCCAGGCTGAACGGCCACAGTGGAATATAGAAGTACCGCGGGATCGCCATCAGCATCCCGCAAATATTCAGGAAGATCATCAGCAGGAACGGCTGTGCAATGCGCGTATCAAAAAAGCTCTTGTTGACCACGCCACCCTTGGCCGTCACATCGAAGCTGCCGAACTTCGGGTTGATGAGCGCCAGCATCGTCGGCAGGAAAATGTATGGCGCGAGCACAGTCTCGTAGGTCTCGTTCCAGAACGAGTGCCGATGCTGACCTTGAATCCGCGAGTTCGTCACGACCGACAACACAAGGTGCGGGAACGCATAAGCGAGAATCGCAGCCCAATATCCCGGAACGTTCGTCTTGCCCAGCACCAGATAGATCAACGGAGCGGTGAGGAAGATCAGCCGTGGCAACGCGTACAGGAAGTGCGTCATTGCGTTGAAGTAGCAGAGCCGCTGCGCCGCGCTGAGGCCCTTCGCAAACAAAGGATTATCAGTGCGCAAAATCTGGATCATGCCGCGAGCCCAGCGAATACGCTGCTTCACGTGGCCGCTCAGGCGTTCCGTTGCAAGACCCGCTGCCTGCGGAATGTTGATGTAAGCCGTGTTCCAGCCGTTCATCTGCATGCGCAATGAAGTATGTGCATCTTCGGTTACAGTTTCAACGGCGATGCCGCCAATCTCATCCAGAGCCGTCCGGCGCAAGACAGCGCAGGAACCGCAGAAGAACGTCGCGTTCCAGAAGTCGTTTCCGTCCTGCACGATGCCGTAGAACAACTCGCCTTCGTTCGGGATCATGCGGAACTGGCCAAGATTGCGCTCGAACGGATCAGGCGAATAAAAATGGTGCGGCGTCTGCAGCATCGCCAGCTTGCGATCGCGCAGGAACCAGCCGATCGTCACCTGCATAAAGCTGCGCGTCGGTACGTGGTCGCAGTCAAAGATCGCCACGAAGGGCGCATCCAGACGCTCCAGCGCGCGATTGATGTTGCCGGCCTTCGCGTGCTTGTTGTCGTCGCGCGTCATGTACCCGATGCCCGCGTCTTCAGCGAACTTGCGGAACTCTTCGCGCTTGCCGTCGTCGAGGATGTAGACATTCAGCTTGTCCGCCGGCCAGTCGATATTCATCGCTGCCAGCGCGGTGTAGCGCACAACCGAAAGCGGCTCGTTGTAGGTCGGGATGACGAGGTCAACCGCAGGCCAATTTTCCGGATCGTCGGGCAACGGAACCGGCGTACGGCGCAGCGGCCATAGCGTCTGCAGATAGCCGAGGAACAGAATGATGAACGCGTACGACTCCGCCAGGACCAGCAGCCAGATGAAAAACGCATCGAGCGCAGTCCATTTCGTGCCGGGGTCCATGAAGAACTGGATCGTCGTCGCGATACGCCAGTAGCCATACCGGAACGTCGAGAAGCAGGACACCAGCATCAACGTCAGCGTGATCAGGTAGCTGGTCGAACTGCGGTCCATCCACATCGCCACCAAGACAGTTAGAAGCCCCAGCACTGCCTGCTGAGGCCATGTGAGCTCGAGAATCCCGGTAAAGATCAGGAACATCAGTCCACCGATAACGATGCACCAACGAAGTGCATTCAGCAGGAAGCTGTCACCGGATTCGAACTCTCTCCAAAGGGGAGACCTGGTCATCGTTCACTCCATCGAATATTGCGAAACCCTTGCGTGGCCGGAGGCGAAAGGTTCCGCAGCCAACCGGCGATGTTCATGTAGTCTTCGGCGATTGCCGCATCCGGAGCGTAGTCCACAACAGTCATGCCCTCTGCCAACGCTTCGCTTACCGCTGGAGCGCGGCGGACGACAAACGGAAGCAGGCGGTCGCCCAGCTGGCGACGTAGAACCTCGCGGACATCTAGGTGCAGCGGTAAGGAAGCATCGAACTGGTTCAACACGTAATACGGCAGGATCGGACGGCCATCGTTATCGGCGACGCCCTCAAAATAACGCTCTACTGTCTGCAGGCTGATTACTGAATTCATATCCGGCGCAACCGGCACCAGCACCGTCGGATTCATCCGCGCAAGCCGCCGGATCATCCATCCCGAGCCGCCGTTCAAATCGAGAAGAACGCGGTGCGCTCCTGCGGCGCTGCTGGCCATCTCATCCATCAACGCGCTCTGCCGCGTGGAGTCTCCGGCGCTCTTGTCTACCTCGTAGCTCACCAGGTAAATCGGCGCATCGGTGCTTCCGCTCGGCGGCGAGAACGTCCGTACAACGCCGGGCTTCAGTTCGCTGGCGCCAAAGTAGAACGGCAGCAGCCCGTGCGAGGTCGTATCGGCCAGTAGAACCTTTTCGCCAAGCGATGACAGTGCGCGGCCCAGAGTGGCGACCAGGCTCGTCTTGCCCACGCCCCCGGCCAGCGAGAACACTGACAACACGGGAGTCGTAATTTCCTTTACATGCGCAGGAGCAGCGTCCGAAGTCGGCTCCTGGCCTGGCTCAAACGCGCCCTTCAGCGCGAACCACCGCGAAGCCACCCGCTCCCGTTGGTCCTGGAGCGTGTCCGCTGCCGGCGGTCGCATGGCAGGCCGTTCTGTCGGGCGAATTGGTTGTGGAGCGGAATTGGTCGCGTACAGCCACGCTGGCCCGGACTGCTCTGGCAGCGGCGCATTGCGGGGCCGCGGACTGACGAACGGATCAACACCCTGCGATGGCTGGTGGCGATCCGCATAAGCCGGAGTTCCGCGCTGAAAGTCAGCCTGCGGATTGGCGATGCGATTCCGAACCGGCGCCGGGGGCACGTCCGCCGCAGCCGGTGGACGATACGCCGGGCGAATCCCCGAAGCTTCATCAGGGCGATAGCCCTGCGGACGACGACGAATCTCCAACTCCGGGCGATAGGCCTTGCGATCTGCCGTCATGCGTGCCGCGGCATCATCGCGATATCGCACCTGAGAGGGAAAGTCCGGCCGCGGCATCGCCGGCTGCTGGAAGTTGTGCTGGATCGCCGGCACCTCGGAGTGAACGTAGCCATAGGGGTCGCTGCTCAGACCCGGCGGCGTAGGCTGCGGTCCGGCCAGGTAGCGGCGACGAATCTCGGAATGCGAATAGCTCTTCGCCTGACGCTGTGCGGAGGCGTGGGCCTCGGCAATTTCGCGCTCTTCACGACGTGCAACCGCCTCTGCGATCGCCGCGGCCTCAGCCCTTCGGGCAGCTTCCACCCGCTCAGCGGCGGCCCGGCGCGCGGCATCTTCAGCGGCCCGCAATGCGTTCTCCCGTTCAGGAGCGCTATCGTACTGGTCTGCGGTGCGCGCGGCACGTTCCGCCTCGCGCGCAACCCGTTCAGCGTCCACCGCGGCAGACTCTGCCTGAGCCTTTGCAGCAAGCTCCGCCTGACGAAGTTCTTCCGCCGCGCGATGCCTTACCTGCGCGCGATATTCGCGGCGCGATGCTGAAAAGTCGCGATACTTCGCTCCGTGAAGATTAGCCCAGGAAAACAGGATCGCTACATCTTCAGGGGTCTCGGCCACCTGCTCGTCGGGATTATCGATCAATTGCGAATCCATAGCTTGGTCCAGTCCAGTCGATCCGGTCGAAGCATTCAGTTGTATGCAGTCCACGACATATTCAAAGCTGCATTGGCGGAAGTCCTGCACCGGTTTTCATGCAATGCCCTGAGGCTACGTTGCCCCAAACCGCCAGTCAATGCGTCAATAGTGTCACTTTAGTGGAAGCGGCAAGAATCCCTACACGAATCGTCCTGGGGTAACCAGAAAGTTATCTTTCGTCACATCAACTTCATCGGCGGACCGCGCCGAAAGATTCAATCCAGCCACACCCGCGCAGACCGGTTTTGGCCGTTGCTGTGTTATTTTCATAGAGGAAGCAATGGTAGGAGCCTGTAGCTCAGTTGGTAGAGCATCGCCCTTTTAAGGCGTTGGTCCTGGGTTCGAGCCCCAGCGGGCTCACCATCCCTTCCCCCACCCCACCCGCCGGCGTCATTCTGGCGAAGCCAAAATCTCCGTAGTTGTCTTTCTGGCACCAGAACATCTTCGCTCTGGAATGTCAGGTCGGCCTCTCAACTGGTCGGCTTATCCGGCGGCGCCAACACCGCACAAAAATCCTCCAGAAACCGAACAGCATAGCTCTCCACCAGTTCCTTCACCCGCTCTTCGGAGTGCGACGACACAATAATCCCCGCATGGTGCGGCTTATGCAGCCGCAGCGCGATCTCCGGGTCCGTGTACCCGCTCAAATCCGGCTCGTCCTGCCGGGCCAGCGAGATCACGCTGCCCGCAAAATCCTTCCGCAACGGCGCCAGCTTGTACTCCTCGCCGCGAGCCAGCGCCACCTCGATCCGCGCCCACTCTACCCACGGATTCATGCCCGTCGCAAACTCCACCATATCCGCGATATACGCGCCACCCACACGAGCCGCCGTCTCCAGAAAGTAAAACTGTCCGTCGGCAGCAGACTTGATGAACTCCGAGTGCGTTACGCCATCCGGCAGCTCGAAACCCTCGATCAGCTGCTTGTGAATCGCAATGAGGCCCTTCGCGTCCGCCGAATCGCAACTCAGGTTCCGCGTCGAAAAGACCCCGCCCTGGTGCATCGTCTGGATCGGTGGCTTGCCATACTTGTTCGGGATGCCGCACAGCAGTTTGCCGCCCCAGGTAACGCCTTCCACATGGAAGACCTCACCCGCAACAAACCGCTCCAGCACGTAGTGGCTCTGCAGATCGCCCAGCTCGTCCAGTACCGGCCACAATTCCGCCTCATGCTGGATCGGCTTGATCCCAATCGCCGAAGCGTTCATTCGCGGCTTCAGCAACCAGGGCCCCGGCACGTCCCGCATGAACGCCCTCAGTTGGTCGTAGTGGAACACCCCGGTAAACTCCGGCACCGCGATCCCCTTGCGCTTCGCCTCTGACCGCATCGCCAGCTTGTCCCGAAAGACCCGCGCCCTCGTCTGCCCCAGTCCCGGCAGCCGCATGTGTTCCCGCAGCAGCGCGGCATTGTCCACATCGAACTCATCCAGCGCTAGGATCCGGTCGATCCGCCGCGTTCGTGCGAGGTACATCACCGTGTTCAGCGTCTGCTCCGCAGTCAGGTCGGGCGGCATCGTCAGGAACTCAGCCAGAATGTCCTTCGGCCAGTCCGCGTCGTGCAGGTTGTCGGTAGTCAGCAGCGTAACGTCCGCACCCAGCCGCGCCGCCTCCCGCATAAACGGCTGGCCCTTCTCATACGAGCAGATACAGAACAGCGACGGGCGGCTGATGTCGGTCATGTCTCCCACTCTAAACCCCACCGGTCGTTATCCACCCGCCAGCCGTCATTCTGGCGAAGCCAGAAGCTCGGCAGTTGCACTTCGGACTACTCACCCGCCACAGGCCCTGCCATCTTCTTCACAATATTTGTCGTCGAAAAACCCTCAACCGTAGGCACAATTTCCACCCTGCCCCCGCTCGAGATCACATCCTCATGCCCCACCACGGTCTCGACGACATAATCTCCGCCCTTCACCAGCACATTCGGCTTCAAAGCCCGAATCAAATTCAGCGGAGTCTCCTCATCGAATAGCACCACTGCATCCACAGCCGCCAGCGCCGCCATCACGCGAGCCCGTTCGTTCTCGCCCACAATCGGCCGCGAAGGCCCCTTCAGCCGGCTCACTGAAGCGTCCGTATTCAACCCCAGCACCAGCTTCGACCCGAAGCGGCGGCAATCCTCCAACAAAGTAATGTGCCCAACATGCAGCAGGTCAAAGCAGCCGTTGGTAAACACCACCGTCTCGCCTGAAGCGCGCCACTCCGCCACGCGCCGCTGCACGCGCTCGAAGTCCAGAATCTTCTCCACCGAAGCGATCCCCGAGCTGGGCGTCAAGGCTGCAATCAGCTCGTGCTGCGCGATCGGCACGGTCCCAATCTTCCCCACCACGATCCCCGCCGCCAGGTTCGCCAGCTCGACCGCCGTCTTCGTCTCCAAACCACCGGCCAGCGCCGCCGCCAGCGTCGCAATCACCGTATCGCCCGCGCCCGAAACGTCGTACACCTCCCGAGCCCGCGCCGGCGAGTGGTAATCCCCTTCCGGCCCCAGCACTGTGATTCCCTTCTCGCTCATCGTCACGGTCAGGAACTTGAAGTCGTGCTCCTCCATCTGCACCCGCGCCGCCGCCAGCAGACGATCCGTGTCGTAAGCCGGAACTCCCGTCGCCAGCGACAACTCATTCAGGTTCGGGCAGATCGTCGTAGCGCCCGAATACTTGCTCAAATCCTTCGTCTTCGGGTCCACCAACACCGGAATCCCCAGACTCCGGGCTGTCCTGATGATCGCTGCACAAAGATCGTCCGTCAGCACACCCTTCGCGTAGTCCGACAGGATCACCGCATGGACCTTCTTCACCAGTTCCAGCGCTCGCTCCGCCAGCCGAGCCGAGTCTTCCGCCGGGGGAGCCTCCCGCGACTCAATATCCAGCCGCAGCAACTGCTGCGTCCGCGCCACGATCCGCGTCTTCGAGATCGTCGGCAGAACCCCGGTCACCACGCCCACCGAATCGACGCCCGCCGCATCCAGCAGCGCGACCAGTTGCTCCTGCTCTGCATCTCGACCCCAGAACCCGCACAGCACCGTCTCGCATCCCAGCCCGGCAAGGTTCATTGCGACATTGGCCGCGCCACCCGGCCGCTCATACCGCTGCGCATGCCGCAACACCGGCACCGGAGCCTCCGGCGAGATCCGTTCCACCTCACCCAGAATGTACCGGTCCAGCATGATGTCCCCGACCACAAGAATCCTGATCTGGGAGAAGCCACTTTCGAGAAGATTGAGAACGGAATGGAGTTGAGGCAGCAT
>JANXWZ010000180.1 GCA_025350865.1 Rhodanobacteraceae bacterium | reverse complement strand
AACTGCCTCGGCTGCATGGCCTGCATGACGGCTTGTCCCTCCGGCGTCGAATACAACAAGCTCATCGAATCCACCCGCGCTCAGGTTGAACGCAACATCCCCCGCACAACGTCAGACACGCTCTTCCGCAAGCTGCTCTTCGCCACCTTCCCCTACGCCGGACGCCTCCGTCTACTCGCCCTGCCCATGCTCGTCTACCAGCGCAGCGGGCTTGAAAAACTCATCCGTGCCAGCGGACTCCTGCGCCTTCTGCCCAAACGCTTCGCCGCCATGGAAGCTCTCCTCCCTCGCGTCCCCGATAACCCCTTCCGCACCTTGCCGCCGCTTACCTCGCCCGCCACCGCCATCCGCCAGCGCGTGGGAATGCTCTCCGGCTGCGTCCAGCAGGTCTTCTTCCAACACGTCAACGAGGCCACCGCCCGCGTCCTCGCCGCCGAAGGCTTCGAAGTTGTCATCCCCCCGGCGCAGTCCTGCTGCGGAGCCCTTATGGTCCACTCCGGACTTGACGCCCAGGCCATGGACTTCGCCCGCCGCACCATCGCCATCTTCGAGCAGGCCAACGTAGACTCCATCGTCATCAACGCCGCCGGCTGTGGCTCCACCATGAAGGAGTATGGCTACCTCCTCCGCGATGATCCCCAGTGGGCCGCCCGCGCCGCCGCCTTCAGCGCCCGCTGCAAAGACATCTCCGAAATCCTTTGCGACTACCCCGTCCAGAGTCCCCGCCACCCCTTACCCCTGCGCGTCGCCTATCACGACGCCTGCCACCTCCGCCACGCCCAGGCCATCCACGAGCAGCCCCGGAGCCTCTTCGCCACCATCCCCGGAATCGAAGTCGTAGAGGTGGAAGAGGCCAGCCTCTGCTGCGGCTCAGCCGGCGTCTACAACCTGCTCAACCCCGAAACCGCAACCGAGCTCGGCGACCGCAAGGTAGAGAACCTCCTTGCCACCCACGCCGATGCCGTAGTCTCCGCCAACCCCGGCTGCCTGCTCCAACTCATGAGCGGTCTTCGCCGCAAAGGCATCGCTGAAATTCCAACGTTCCACCTCGTCGAGCTCCTCGACGCCAGCATCCGCAACGTCTCCGTCGCCGACCTGCTGCGCAGCCGCAATCAATAAGAAGGTACCTGCCCCAAGCCTCAAAGTGCCCGGCCAATCGCTGGTTTGCAGATGTATGATTGGCTCCGGGCAGATCTCTGCCCCGGGAGCGTATCGATGGAATTTAGCAGACGAGATTTTGGGAAACTTGCAGTCCCGGCCGCGGCCGTCGCGGCTTTCCCAGGTATGGCGAAGGCCTTCGCTCCACAAAGTTCCAAGATTGATGGCGTACAGATTGGAGCCATCACCTACAGCTTCCGGCAGGGTGTCGACAAAAAGACACTGCCCGCCGTGCTGCAGAAGATTGGCCTCAGCGAAACCGAGTTGATGTCGGGAGACGCGGAGATCATGGCCGGGCTTCCGGCTGCGGCTGGATTCGGTCCAGGTGGTGGTGGACCACGCCCAGCCGCTCCCGTCGCCATGGCACCCAACGGCTGCGCCGTGTCCACGCCCGCAGGCCGCGATTCTGCGCTGAAGGCCGGACAGACGCTCCCGGCTTTCGGTCGCCCGCGTGGCCCGATGACTCCCGAGCAGGAAGCCGCGCAGAAGAAGGTCGCCGACTTCCGCATGGCCGCCAACGCCGCCACATGGAAAGGCGTTCGCAAACAGTTCAACGATGCTGGCGTCGACGTCCAGATCCTTTGCTACAACATGAACATGAACACCAAAGACGATGAGATCGACTACGCCTTCCAGATGGCGCGCGATCTCGGTGTGCGTGCCATGTCGTGCAGCACGCAGGTTGCCTTCGCCAAACGTGTTGCGCCCTTTGCGGATAAGTACAAGATCATGTGGGGCGGACACGGCCACGCCAACATCTTCGACGACGAGGAGTTCGCCAAGCCGGAGACCTTCAAGGAAATCATGGGCTTCAGCAAGTACATCGGCGTCAATCTGGATATCGGGCACTTCGTCGCCGCCGGCTACGATCCGGTCGCCTACATCCCGCAGATTCACGACCGCATCACCAACATCCACCTGAAGGACCGGTTGAAGCCGGATAAGTGCTACGACTCGCCGAACGTGGTCTGGGGTACGGGCCAGACGCCCATCAAGGAGGTGCTGCAGTTGATGAAGAAGAACAAGTACACCTTCCCGGCAAATATCGAGTTTGAGTACGCAATCCCCGCAGGCTCCGATAGCCCAACCGAAGTGGCGAAATGCTACGAGTACGTAAAGAAGTGCTTCGCTTAGTTTGACAAACAAGATGGAACAGGGCGAGCTTAGGCTCGCCCTGTTCTGCTTTGGTTACTGCGGAGTGATGAGGCCGCTCGGCCCAATCTCGATGTAGTCCACCGGTGCCAGTTCGCGCGTGTCGTTGGTCGGGGTCGGCCCTGATGCCACTGCAGCCTTATCCTGCGGACCACCGGCCCGGCCATCGCGAAGGATGAGGTCGGGAATGCCCTCCAATTCCAGCGAATCACCAGGTTTCAAGTCAATGTCGCGTGCGGTGTAACGTGTGCTGGTCTGGCCATCCAGTCGCGGACGAACTACAGCCGGTGGAAGGATTGCGTCGGCGCCCCACTTCGCAATCACCTTGCCGTTCAAGCGGAGCTTGTACTGCGAGACTCCGGTGCGCAGGTCAAAGTACTGCACAGCGATGTTGTACTTCCCCGCCGCCTTGTTGAGCGTCGTAGTCAGGGTGCAGCCTTTGGCGTCGTGGCAGACAACCGCCTTGCCGCCGGAGGTCGTCTCGAACGGCGTGGGCTCAATCACCTCGTAACCTTTCGCCTGCATCGCTTCGGCTTCAATGCGGTTTGGATCATGGCCGACCCGGCCCTTCGTGTCTTCGATGCCGGAGATGCGATGGAACCACGTATCAATCGCATCGCGCCACACCAGCGCATGGCCGGCTTGGAACGTGAACAGCTCCAGCACCTGGGCGTAGCGTTCGGGATCGACCTTGCTCTTCAGCGCGGCCCAGCGAGGCACATACGCAGCGGCTGCTGAGGCGCCTTGATAGTGGACGTCGTAGATACTCTGGATCAGAGTCGCACCGCTGCGCAGCTTGTAGTCGTACGGGACGTGATGGAAGAAGAGCAGCAGATCGTCCGGCGTAGTCGCAAGCGACTCATACTTCGCTGCCAGCGCCTTCGGATATTGACCCGCATAGCCGGTGCCGGTCGCAACTGTACGATCCATGCCGACACCATTCTTCTCGCCGCGAAACCACTGTCCCCAGCCGTTGTGTTCTGCGCTTTCAATCCCCGGGCCAAAGTGGACGCCGATGATGTCGGTCAGCGTGCCCATGCCGTTCGGGCCGGTATAGCTCTCATACACCTGCCACGAATTTGCCTGCAGCGAACTAATAGTGCGGACGACTTCTGGATCGTTACCCCATGTCAGCCGCGTCCACTCATCAATCACGTCGTCCAGCTTCACCTGTGGGTTCCAAGCCAGCTTGCCGAAGCCGTAGAGATTTGCCAGCGCCATCGGATGGTGCATCCAGTTCGGTTCCATCCCGACGTTTGTCACGCTCACGAACCCACCCATGCGCGGACTTCCATCGGCCAGCGGAAAGCTCATGCCAGCGACAATATCTCGCATCGGCGTGGATCGTCCGCCGACACGAAGATCAGTGTTGAGTGCCCACTGCCACATCGGCGCGAGCCACACCATGTGTCGCTGCTGGCCGGTGTACTCCTGCGAGGCTTGCACCTCGATCGCGACGTTGGTGTGCGGCAGCGCGCCGAACAGTGGGCTGACGGGCTCGCGGGTCTGGAAGTCGATCGGCCCCTCTTTGCTCTGGATCACGACATTCGGCTCAAACGTGCCGTCATATCGCACGAAGTTGTCCACCCCGGCGCGGGCCCGGTCCGCCTTCAGGTCGGTCCAGTCAAGATGATTGTTGTAGACGAACCCGCGGTAAAGCACGACACCACCATGCGGCTTCAACGCGCGAGCCAGCACATTGGCAGCGTCTGCCGGAGATCGCCCATACTGCGACGGACCCTTGCGGCCTTCTGAGTCAGCCTTGACGGTGAAGCCGCCGAAGTCAGGAATTAGCTGGTAGATCTCATCCACCTTAGCCTGCCACCACGCGGCAACCGCAGGATCGACCGGATCGAAGGTGGAGAGATTGCCGACCACCTGCGGGCTGGTGAGATCGACGGACAACGCGAGCCGCACACCCCATCTGCGAAAGACCGCGGCGACACGCGCGAAGTCACGAAGATTCTCGGTGGTGAGTGTCTTCAGATCAGCGTTGACGTTATTGATGTTGCATCCGTTGATGCCGACGGAGGCCAGCAGCCGACCGTACTCGCCGGCGCGGGCCAGGTCGCCACGAACATGGCCGCCCTCAAAAAAGATGGATGGTCCGGCATATCCGCGCTCGATGGTGCCATCGGGATTGTCCCATTGGTCGATCCATCGAATCGCAGCCGAGGGGCTCTGGCGGTCGTCGCTGGGAATCGTCTTCTGCGCGCCAATCTCCGCCAGCAGTTGGAAGACGGCGTAAAGCTGCGCGGGCTGGGTCGCAGCCACCAACTCCAACTGCTTGTGCCGAGGAGTGATCGACAGAATCTCGAACTGCTCCCCTCGCACCGTTTCGCCCGCGCGAGGGCTTCGCAATACGATTGCACGCTGCTCCCCCACCGCACTGCTGACGGAAAACTCCCGCCCGAGCATCGAACGCAATCCACGGGCAAGTTCCTCGGCGGCCGCCTTGTCTCCGGGTGTGTCCACGACGATGCGCGATGGAATCCATGCGTACAGCGCCGCATTTGAAATGCGGGCATAGCGCAGCCACGCTTCATGACCATCTTCGGCGTGGGCACAGACGATGCCCAGCGAGAGGGCAAGCGGAATCATGCAACGCAGAAGATTTCTCATGGCGTTAGCTCTGAGCCTGGACGACGGTATTCTCCAGCGTACCGATGCCCTCGATCGTGATGCGGATGATGTCTCCCTGCGCGAGGGTGAAGTCGTCGTTCGGGACGATGCCGGTACCCGTCATGAGGAAGACTCCCGAAGGAAAATTCATGTCGCGGAACAGGTAGGAGACAAGAGTCTTTGGGTCGCGCTTCAGTTCCGCAAGGGTCGTCGTACCGGAGAAGACAATCGCCCCGTTGCGTTCGATTTCGATGGAAATTGCGGTCTCAGACGACCTGGGTTCCGACGAGATCAGGATGCAGGGGCCGAGCGCGCAGCTGGCGTCATACACCTTGGCCTGCGGAAGATAGAGCGGATTCTCTCCCTCGATATCGCGCGAGCTCATATCGTTGCCGATGGTGTAGCCGATGATCTCGCCGCGCGGGTTGACCAGCAGAGTCAGCTCGGGCTCGGGTACTGACCACTTGGCGTCGGCGCGAATCCGGACGTTGCCGTGCGGGCCGACGACACGACTGGCAGTGGACTTGAAGAAGAGTTCCGGGCGCTCCGCAGCGTAGACGCGGTCGTAGAACGTGCCGCCCCCGGCGTCCTTCGATTCTTCAATCCGGGCGTTGCGGCTGCGGTAGTATGTGACGCCCGATGCCCACACTTCCTGGTCGCCGATCGGCGCAAGGATGGTCGACGCATCGAACGCCCCAGCCGGGGTGCCTTGCAGGCTCGCCTTGAGCCGGGCTTCCAGATTTGGGTCGCAGATAAGCTCATCCCAGGTGGTTGAATCGACGGGAAAGTACTGGTCGCCATCTTCGACGAATAGGCCAAGGGTTGTGCGATAAAGCTTCATTGGGTGGGCTCCATTGGGACGGCGGCCTGGGTGGAGGAAAGCCGCTGAATGATTGAATCCGCGTCGTACACGCAGCCCGCCCAGATGCCGCCGCTGGCCTGGACCAGGGCAGCCCACAGGCGCGTGTCGTCGGGCAAGTCGGGATGCGGGGCAAGATCGGGGCGAGGTGAACGGGCGGCGAGGCGTTTCGCACCTTCTTCCGCGCTGAAGCGCACTTCGCCTTCCCCAACGAGGTTGACGGTACCGTGAAGTCCTACGCGGTCGATGACGATCTCGATGACATCGCCCTCGTAGACGCGGCCGATGGGTCCGCCAACCAGCGCTTCCGGCGAAATGTGTCCGAGGCATGCGCCGGTTGAAACGCCGCTGAAACGGGCGTCCGTAAGCACCGCAACATGCTTGCCGAACGGCAGCGCCTTGAGTGCCGACGTGATCTGGTAGATCTCCTGCATGCCGGCTCCCGCAGGTCCGCCGCATACCAGCACAATTACATCACCCTCAACGATTGCTCCGGACTTGATCGCCGCGATGGCGGCTGTCTCGGTGATGAAGATTCGTGCGGGGCCAGTGTGTCTGAATGTCCCGGTCGGGTCCACCATCGAAGGATCGATGGAGGTGCTCTTGACCACACAGCCTTCAGGCGCGAGGTTGCCAACTGGAAAGCATACGGTGGGGGTAAGACCACGAGATCTCGCACGATCCGGCGACATGATGACATCGTCGGCATCGACACCGTCCAGCGCACGAAGACGCTCCTTCAGCATCTGCCGCCGCTCGCTGTGCTCCCACCAATTGAGGTTCTCGGCGAGGGTCGTACCAGTCACAGTCATCACACTCGTATCGAGCAGCCCGGCACGTTGCAGGTGAAGCATCACCTCCGGAACCGCTCCGGCGAGGAAGACCTGTACGGTGGCGAAGTTGCCGGGGCCATTTGGAAGCGCGTCGACGAGTCTTGGTACCTGCCTGTTGATCGCAGCCCAGTCGGATGCGGTTGGCTTGCGCAGGCCGGCGGCGTGAGCGATTGCGGGGACATGCAGCAGCAGGTTGGTTGAGCCTCCGAACGCAGCGTGGAGCACCATGGCGTTGCAGATCGATGCGTCTGTCAGCACCTGATTCGTGCCGATCCCAAGCTGTGTCATGCGCAGCATCGCCCGGGCGGATCGTGCGGCCGCATCCAGCCAGACAGGCTGGCCTGATGGCGCAAGCGCGCTGTGCGGGAGCGAGAGGCCAAGGGCTTCTGCGACGACTTGGGAAGTAGCCGCGGTGCCCAGGAACTGGCAGCCCCCGCCGGGGGTCGCGCAGGCTCGACATCCCATCTCGGCGGCGTACTCAAGCGTGATCTGCTTCTGAGCGTAGCGCGCACCGATGGTCTGCACCTTGCCCGCGTCTTCCCCATCCTCGGGCAGCAGCGTTACTCCGCCGGGGATCAGAATGCTGGGGTACGAGCCGGACGATGCCAGCGCCATCATCATTGCCGGCAGGCCCTTGTCGCAAGTGGCGATGCCGAGCACACCCTTGCGCGTCGGCAGCGAGCGCATCAGGCGGCGCAGCACGATGGCAGCGTCATTGCGATAGGGCAGCGAGTCGAGCATGCCGGGCGTCCCTTGCGTGCGGCCGTCGCACGGGTCGGTGCACGCTCCGGCAAACGGCAGCGCACGATGATTGCGCAGCTCGCGGGCAGCCTCGGCGACCAGCAGTCCAACCTCCCAGTGCCCACTGTGGAATCCCAGTGCGATCGGCGTTCCATCCTGGGCGCGCAGGCCACCATGGGTGCTCAGGATCAGGTACTCCGGATCGAGCAGGCGCGTCGGCTCCCAGCCCATTCCAGCGTTCTGGGTCAGACCGAACAGGTTCCCCGACGGTTGAGTAAGGAGCATCTCAGCCGTGATGGGGAGAATACCTTCCGGGCCGCGAGCGTGGGTCTGCGCTTGATCGAAGAGCGACCGGTCACTGTCCAGCACTTTCTCAACGCCCATCGGGCTTGGCTGCGGGTTCATCACTATTCTCTGGACGCTCCGTCATCCTTGCCGAACGCTTCATCGCCGGGTTTTAGTGTGGTCGCCGCTCAGACCCTATGGCCACAGCGCGGATCGCACAATTCTAGTATGTCTGATCCCGCTTCCAGAAAGAGCAACAGGGCGGCACGATCCGCCTAGCGAGGGTTCGAGTAGATCTTCCGGGCGAGCAGGTTCTCCAGTTGCTCCTGCCTGCCAGATTGCGGCGCAGGCTGGATCGCCTTCCGCTCCGCCGTCGCGGCGATCTCTTCCAGCGAACTCTTGCCGCTCAGCATAGCCTGCGCCTCCGGCGTCTTCCATCCCGCGTAACGCTGGTCGAGAAGCGCGTCGTATTGTCCATCTTCGATCAATTCGGCCGCCGTCAGGAAAGCCCTCGCGCAGAGGTCGATGCCGCCTACGTGAGCATGGATAAGGTCTTCCGGAGTGAAGCTCTGCCTCCGAATCTTGGCGTCGAAGTTGCAACCGCCGAGACCAAGGCCACCTGCCTTGATGACGTGGTACATCGACAGCGAGAGCGACCAAAGATCGTTGGGGAACTGGTCGGTATCCCACCCGAGCAACGGATCGCCACGGTTGATATCGAGTGAACCAAGAATGCCGAGAGCGCCAGCCGTCGCGATTTCGTGCTCGAACGTATGACCGGCGAGTGTGGCGTGGTTAGCTTCAAGATTTACCTTAACCTCATCCTGAAGGCCGAAGCGTTGCAGGAATCCGTAGACAGTCGCGGTGTCGAAATCGTATTGGTGCGCCGTCGGCTCCTTCGGCTTCGGTTCAACCAGGATCTGCCCCTTGAAACCGATCTTGTGTTTGTACTCGACGACCAGCGAGAGGAAGCGCCCCATCTGTTCGAGTTCCTGCTTCATGTTGGTGTTCAGCAGAGTTTCGTAGCCCTCGCGGCCGCCCCACAGAACGTAGTTCGAGCCGCCGAGCTGCATCGTTGCGTCCATGCAGTGTTTTACGGTCGCCGCTGACCACGCGAAGACATCGGGATCGGGATTGGTCGAAGCGCCGGCCATGAAGCGCGGATGGGAGAACAGATTGGCCGTTCCCCATAGGAGTTTACGGTTGGAACCGCTTAGCTTCTCGCCGAGATAGTCGACCACGGTGTGGAAGTTCTTCAGCGACGCTGACAGACTATCGTCCGGTGGAGCGATGTCCGCATCGTGAAAGCAGAAGAAGGGAATGTCGAGCACGCGAAGGAAGTCGAAGGCGGAATCAGCTTTAACCTTGGCCTGTGCGATTGCATCACCCTGCGCCATCCACGGCCGCTGGATCGTCGGCCCGCCGAACGGGTCGCTTCCGGTCATCGCGAACGAGTGCCAGTATGCGGCGGCGAAGCGAAGATGCTCCGCCAGGGGCTTGCCCAGGACGACGCGTTCCGCGTCATAAAACCGGTAACAGAGGGGGTTTGTACTCTCCGCACCCTCAAACCGCACGGTAGGAAAATTGCTAAACACAGTCTCAGCCAATGGAATCTCCAAGCAAATCAGTCGGGAAACATAAACGGAACCGTAGACATTTCGGTCCTCGCGTGGGGGGGGCAGCGCAATCGCTTTGCGCCTTCTGCAAATGGTGCCAGTGTTCGTACTTATTTTGCTGCAAGGACAGACAGGGGAAACGCTCGATGCAACCACATCAGGAGCATCGTGACGTACTAAGTTGTCGCACCAAAATATATCAGCGCAGACTTGCGTATGTCACGCAGTTTTCGTCGCAGGTGCGTCATGTGTCGAGCGGTGGTAGCTCGCGTGGCGCTGCATCAGCATGGCTGCGCTGCCGCTGAGCCTTGCCAGTTCAGCATCGCCAGCGGCGCGCAGCAACGGCGGCGGACCCGCCAGCATGGAAGCCGCGAGTTCCCGTGCGACGATCGGCCCAAACTTATCCCACGCCGCAGTGATATCGCCCACAACGAGGATCAACTCGGGAGCCAGGGTAGCGGTGATCAGCCGCAGACCGCGCCCCAGAGCGATGGCCTGCTCGGTGAGCGCGTCAATGGCATTCTCGTCGCCATCCTGCGCAAGCTGCAGGAGCTCGTAGACATCCTTGACGCGGCGCTTGCCAGCTGCGTTGAAGACACGAATCGCCGCACGCGACGACGCGGTCATCTCCCAGCAGCCGCGCTGGCCGCACTGGCACAGCGGGCCTGCGGGATCGACGGAAATATGGCCGAACTCGCCTGCCAGGCCGTTGTGGCCGGCGTGCATGTGTCCGCCCGTCAGAATCGCCGCGCCGATGCCCTCGCCCACTGCCACCAAAACCACGTCCTTCGCCCCCCGGAGCCGGCCAAACCACAACTCGGAAAGCAGGCAGACATTGGCGTCATTGTCGATCTCAACCTGCAACCCGGAAACTCGTTCCAGCGCGCTTTTCAAATCGAATTCGTGCCAGTTCATGTTCGGTGCCAGCAGCACACGGTGCGATACGGGATGCACCCGCCCCTGCAAGCTGACGCCGACACCCTCAAAGGACATCGTAGAATAAATCGCGCGCAACGCGGCCATACGCTTGCCGATTTGGGATACGGTTTTAGTCAGGTCGGAAGAGGTGGGAATCGTCTCGCGCGAGAGGAATCGGCCGCTAAGATCTACGACTGCAAGAATTGCCCGGGTGGGGCGGAGGTCGAGCGCAAACGTAACCATGGTGCTGTTGACCGACAACATCGTCGAGGGACGGCCGCGCGCGGCTTTGATCACTGCGCCTTCCGTCACCCAGAGTTCGCGTATCAGTTGTTCTACGATCGCCGAGACGGTGCTGGGGCGGAGTCCGGAAAGGCGCGCGAGATCTGCGCGAGCCAACGGCTGCTTGAAGCGAATCAGCTCCAGAATGATGTCCCGATTGATATCTCGTGCAATATCGCTGGGCGCGGTTTGGACCGACGCCAGATCAATCTGCCGGACTCCATGAGTCTGGCGGTCGCCGGATCCTTTTTGCTGTTGTCGAGTCATCTGGCGTCTATAGCACTATCCTACGATACGCTCGGTGTCGCTAGCAGAGGCACTCGAAAGCGTTGCTTAACGCAGGGGCTTCCAGGCCGTTCCCTCTGCGGAAGACTGGATGGCGGCTTCGATAAATCGCAGACCGGCCACGCCGTCTTCGCAGGTTGGCAAGTCGGTTGCCGAGGGAGCTGGAGCGCGTCCTTCCAACCGTGCGGTCACCTGCTCAGCAAGATCGGTGTAGAGCGTTGCAAACGCCTCGAGGTATCCCTCAGGGTGGCCAGCGGGCAAACGGGAACCTACTGCATTCAGGCCACCGCCGCCGCGACTCAATATCTGAGTCGGCTGGAGCAGAGGCGTGTACCGCACATAGTTCGGATTCTCCTGGCTCCACTCCAACGCGCCCGTTTCGCCGTAGATGCGGATGTTTAGGTTGTTGTCGCAACCGATCGCGATCTGCGACGACCAGAGGCTCGCCCGAGCTCCGCCTTCAAAGCGGATCATCGCCTGAACATTGTCGTCCAGGCGTCGGCCCGGGACGAACGTACTCAGCTCGGTCGAGATGCTCTCCGCCTTCAGCCCGCTGACAAAGCATGCGAGGTGGTAGGCATGGGTGCCGATGTCGCCGAGGCAACCTGCGGGGCCACTGCGGGCTGGGTCGGTGCGCCATTCCGCCTGCTTGGATCCCGACGATTCCATCGGAGTCGCAAGCCAGCCCTGAACGTACTCCACGTTGATCATGCGGATCTTGCCGATTTCGCCACTCGCGACGATGGCCTTCATCTGGCGCACCATCGGATAACCGGAGTAGGTGTGAGTGACGCCGAAGAGCAGACCGGTACGCGCCACCTCCGCCTGCAACTTCTCAGCGTCGGCCAAGGTCGTCGTAATTGGCTTGTCGCACATCACGTGGATGCCGGCCCCCAGGAAGGCCATTGCGATGGCACAGTGCGTGTCGTTCGGCGTGACGATTGCGACTACATCGATCGGTTCAGGGTGGATGGCTTCGGCTGCGGCCATCTCCTGATAGCTGGCGTAGGCGCGCGGAATCCGTAGTTTGGCGGCAAATGAAAGCGACTTTTCGGGATTGGACGAGAGTGCAGCGGCAACCAGCTCGTAGCGGTCGTCGATGCGCGAGGCGATCCTGTGGACGTCGCCGATAAATGCGCCCGGGCCGCCGCCGACCATGCCGAGTCGCAGTCTCCGGTTCAGTTTGGTCGTCATGCTTTCTCTTTCGTCAGTCCCAGCAGGCTGTCGATCATCGCCTGATCGGTGGAAGCACCGGCGAAATCGTCGAATGCTCGTGCCGCAGTCTGGATGATGTGTTTCTGGATGAAAGGCGCACCCTCACTCGCTCCCTGTTCGGAGCTCTTGATGCAGCATTCCCATTCCATCACCGCCCAACCGTCAAATCCGTACTGGGTCAGCTTGGAAAAGATGGCGCCAAAGTTGACCTGACCGTCGCCAAGCGAGCGAAACCGGCCCGCGCGATTGGCCCACGACTGGAAGCCTCCATATACGCCCTGGCGGCCCGTCGGATTGAACTCGGCATCCTTTACATGGAACATCTTGATGCGGTCGTGATAGAGGTCGATGTACTCGAGGTAATCGAGTTGCTGGAGAACGAAGTGGCTCGGATCGTAGAGGAGGTTGCAGCGGGAGTGTCCTTTGACGCGGTCGAGGAACATCTCAAACGAAGCCCCGTCATGCAGATCTTCACCGGGATGAATCTCGTAGCACAGGTCCACGCCTTGCTCGTCGAATAGGTTCAGGATGGGCAACCAGCGATCAGCAAGTTCCTGAAACGCTGTCTCTACCAAGCCCGCTGGACGCTGAGGCCAGGGGTAAAGGTAAGGCCAGGCAAGTGCGCCCGAAAATGTCGCGTGCCGATCAAGGCCAAGATTGCGAGAGGCTTTAGCAGCAAACTGAAGCTGCTCCACCGCCCATGCCGTCCGCGCCACTGGTGCGCCACGGACATGCTCCGGAGCGAAGCCGTCGAATAGCGCATCATACGCTGGATGCACAGCGACCAACTGGCCCTGCAGGTGCGTTGAAAGCTCCGTCAGCGTCAGCCCGTGCGATGCGATGGTGCCTAGAACTTCATCGCAATAGGTCTGGCTCTCAGCAGCCAGCTTCAGGTCGAAAAGGCGTCCGTCCCAGCTGGGAATCTGGACGCCCTTGAACCCTAGTCCAGCGGCCCATCGGCAAATTTCGTCGATGCTGTTGTACGGTGCTTGATCCCCGGCGAACTGCGCGAGAAAGATGCCTGGTCCCTTGATCGTCTTCATGCGTCGAATTGGCTCCGAGACTACTTTGGCATTGCGTTAGGCGGCGGAGGGGGCATGCCGGGACGTCCCTGCGGCGGCTGTACCGGTGCGTCCATTGGGTTCATACCCTTGCTGAAGTTTGGATCCTTAGCCGCCAGATCGACCCGGTAGCTCACCGAAGTCGCTGTCGGGAAAGACGCGGGGACAGGTTGCGTTACCTTGCCCGTCGCTGCCCACTCCACACCTCTTTGAAACGTTACCACGCCATCCACCGAGCTGAGCGCCATGACGTCGTGACCGAAGGTCGTATGGAAGACGCGACCCTTGCCGAATTGCGAAACCATCAACTGGGGCTCGTCGAAACCAGTGCCGCGATTTGCCAACTCTGAATCACCCGAGGCCAGAACCGTCATGTGGCCCGGTCCGCGCAGCTTGGAGTAGAGCTCATCACCCTGGTGCATCCAGACCGGCGGCAGTCCCTTCATGATGGGGTGATTCGCGTCGCGGACAGTCACCTTGAACGGAGTGCGAAGGCCATGGTTGCCGGCGCGGCCCGGTGTCTCGTCCGAGACCAGCTTGCCGTCCTTGTAATGCCAGTACGGGCCGTCAGCTTCCGTGCGACCACGCCACCCGCCGATGCCGATCATCTCGTTGTACGCCGCCCACTTGGGAAACGCATTGTCTGCAGCGTGGACTGTGACCAAACCGCCACCATTCTTCATGTAAGCCTCAAACGAGGCCTTGACCGCGTCGGACCAACGGGCGTCGGGGGCGTCATAGTTGAAGACGATGACCTGATATTTCGCCCAGTCCGGGTGAAACTGCGAGAAATCGCCGTCAGCCGGCGGAGCGGTAAGCACCTCGGTAGCAAACAGCCCAGTCTCGTCCAGTTCAGCCTTGAGGACCGGCGTTTCGGCCTTCCAGTTGTGATACGGCGCCGCACTCTCGCCATCGAGAATAAGCACGCGGATCGGAGGCGCAGCCAAAGCAGTTGCGGATGCGATTGCCAACAAGCCACCGGCCAGAATCTGGATGCAATGCTTCATGCTACCCCCTTATTACTTGCTCGGCTTCATGCTGCTCGTCGAGGTTGAAGGAAGAACCCAGGTGTAAATGACACTTCCGCCGCTCAGCAGGACGACTTGATGTCCATCCAGCTCATACGTCATGGGCGTCGAGCCAATCTGGCCACCCGAACCTGCGTGCCACAACGTCACACCGGTCGCCGTATCCAGGGCGAGGAAGTTGCCCTCGCCATCGCCCGTAAACGTCAGCCCGGAGTCAGTAGTCATTACGCCCGAACCAGCTCGCGTACCAAGTTCGTGCGACCAGCGAATCTTGCCGGTGTTGTAGTCAATGGCTTCGAGAACACCCTTGCCCCACAAGCTGTAGTCGGCACCAGCCCAGCCGTACGCGCCGTCAGCCGGCTTCGAAAAATACAGGCTGTAGCTTGGTGAGGCGCTCACGATAAACAGGCCTGTCTTCGGATCGAAGCTCGGAGAACGGAAGTTGGTGAGGCCACCCTCGTCGGGTGCAATCAGACGCCCGTCCGGAGCTGGCTCTTTGGCGGGGTTAGGAATGGGACGGCCATCGGGTGCGATACCTGTCGTCCAATTGACCGGGCCGAAGTTGTTCGTGACAAGGTTCTTTCCATTCGTGCGATCCAGCACAAAGAAATAACCGTTGCGCGACGCCTGCATCAACAGCTTCCGGGGAGCCCCCTTGAAAGTTGCATCCGCAAGTACCGGAACCTCCGCAGCGTCCCAGTCATGCGTATCGTGCGGCGAGGGCTGGAATGCCCAAACAAGCTTGCCGGTGTCCGGGTTGATCGCCACAATGCTGCATGTGTTTGCGTTGTCGCCCGGCCGCACCTTCCCGTTCAGGGTTGGAGTCGGGTTGCCGGTTCCAAAGTACACGAGGTTGAGATCCGGGTCGTATGTTCCGGTCATCCAGATATCGCCGCCCGTAGCTGAGTTCGGCGTCCCAATCGGAGGAGTCGACAACCATGTCCATTGGGTCGCTCCAGTGTCCGGATCGATGGAGCGCAGAAAGCCTTGGAGGTTATCGAAGTCGCCTGAAGCCCCGACCAGCACATGATTGCCCACAATCAACGGAGACATAGTCGCCCATTGACCCTTGTC
The DNA here is from genome assembly GCA_025350865.1 of Rhodanobacteraceae bacterium. Taxonomy (GTDB): domain Bacteria; phylum Acidobacteriota; class Terriglobia; order Terriglobales; family Acidobacteriaceae; genus Edaphobacter. The sequence goes on along the minus strand of JANXWZ010000180.1, from coordinate 12,534 downwards.
TGAGTCCGCGACTACGACGTCCCACAGAATTTTGCCGTCCTTCGCGTTCATCGCCAACAGGTGCGCATCCGAGGACATGTAGTACAGCTTGTCCTTCAAAATGCTTACGCCGCGTTGGCCGATGTGAAACGCCTTGTTCGGTGGCGCGGTGTAATGCCAGATCTGATGACCACTCCGCGCGTCGACCGCCCACACGTTATCCGGCATTGTGAAGTAAAGAATGCCATCCACGAGGATCGGCGTCGATTTGACGCTTCCGTTTTGCTGCGTCTGGAAGGCCCAGGCCACGGTCAGGTTCGCAACATTTTCCGGCGTAACCTCAGTCAACGCACTATGGCGCCGGCCGCTGTAGTCTCCGTGGAAACCCGGCCAGCTGTCGCGTGGCGGGTGCTTCAATATCTCGTTTGTCACATTCTGAGCGCCCGAAAATCCAGCAAATGCAACAGAACCCGCCAGAACCGTAAGAAACTGTGCTGCTCTCGTCCAACTCATCGCGCCTGCTCCCACGTGCGTTTCACGTTTACTTCAATGTTTGGATATATGCGAACATATTGTGGATCGCGTCATCGGTGTACTTGCTCATGGCGGTCACATGTTCCTCGACAGGGTTGTCAACCTGGAAGGTGATGGCGCGCACAGGCCATGATTGATAGATTCCAGCATCGTTCTTCATGCCGATCGTGAACTCATCCTGGTACACCAGCGGGCCGTTGAAAGTCTGGCCGGAAGCTGTCTTGACGCTCACTTTCTTGACTGCGTCGCGTGGATAGAGCATCCGCATTTCAAGTTGCAGGCCGCTGAACCTGCTCGCCACGCCCTTTAGACTCGTCGAGGTGTGGCACTTGGTGCATCCACCCTCTCCCTCAAAATAACGCTTGCCCGCAGCAGCATCTCCGGTCTGCAGGTCCGCTTCATCGACACCCTTGCGATTGCCGGTCTGAGACATCGCCTTATCCTGCTGCGTGTGAATAAACGCAACCAGACTAGTCACGTCGCCGTCCGGCAGGTTGAACTTCGGCATGCCCTTTTCAGCGCGGCCGTTGCGGATCACGGGGCTGATCGCCTCACCGTCCTTGTCAGAAGCGACCAGCTTGGAACGCGTGAGGTCTGGGCCGCTTTCGCCACCGCCGGCTTCCTTGCCATGACAGAAGGCGCAATTCTGGAGGAAGAGCGTGCCGCCAGCGTCGATCTGAGCTTTCGTGTATGCCGTGTGAACCGGCGTCGGCCCCTGGGAACCAACCGTAACCACTGGACGAGGCCCCTCTGGCGGCCGCGGGGCCTGAGCTTCACTGTGAGGGAGGAGCAATACGAATGTGGGCAGGCAAGCGGCCAACACTTTCAGCTTTCGGTCAAAAATCATATCGGGTAAATTCCTTGGCCTTAGGTTATACGAAAGCTAGCTCGATAAGACAACGGCGATTTATGCGGTGAAAGAAGTGACTAGAGAAAAGCGGAGGCCGGATAGAAACACGGGCCTCCGCATGGTGAATGAGAGGAAGCTTAGAACTTCACACGAAGGACGAACTCCATCGTGCGCGGATCGGTCGTGCTGGTGACCTGGCCGAACGCGTTGTTGAATCCACCGGTGCTGCTGTAGTTGGGTTGGTAGCTGCCGTCAGGCTGAGGCGAGCCAAGGGTACCGCCTACACCGAACGGTGAAAGGTGGTTCGGTGCATTGAACATCTCGGCACGAAACTCGACGCCTACATCCTCAGTGATGTTGAAGTTCTTCTGCAATGCGGCGTCCCAGTTGTTGAATAGGGGTCCCCGGATCGCATCGTACTTGAGGTTGCCGTAGGTCCCGAATGCAGGCACCTGGAATGCACTGTAGTTCAGGTACTGCTTTCCATTACCGTTGTGATTGTAAGGATTGCCGATCAGGTTGGGACGCTGGGCAACGCTGGACGTTGTGACCAGATTGCCTGCCTGCGACTGACCCGTCGGTTGAATCACGTTGATGGGAAGTCCGTTTGCGATGCGTGTAATTCCAGACACCTGCCAACCGCCAAGGGCCTGCTTGTACCACTCATGCTCATGCTGCCAGAAGGGCAGAGGATAAACATAGCTGGCGACGAAGATCTTGGGCTGGCTGTAGTTTGCCGGACCGTAATCGGCGTGGATGTTGGTGCTGTCCTGAGGCTGGTAATCGAAGGTCGAACCATCGGTCAAAGCTTTGGACCAGGTGTACGACAAGGTTACCAATCCACCCTTGCTGAAGCGTGTCTGCAGGCGGGACTGAAGCGAGTTGTAATTTAAGTGCTCGCCGTTGGAATACTGGTAGATTTCCGCATAGCCCTTGTAGGGACGAAGAGCATTGATCTTAACACCAGGATTTGCCTGCTCCGTGCCCGCAGCGCCCTGGTTCAGGTTCCTGCGGTACGTCAGGTTCGTCGAACGTGAACCGACATAATTCAACTCAACCGAGGTATTGCTGAACAGCTTGCGCTGAACACCAATGCTGTAGTTATGAATCCGCGGCGGATTCAGGTTGCGATCGCCCGAGTTACCAATGTTTTGCGTTGCACCGCTAACACCGATGGCGCCGAGGGTATCGACGTTGCCAGCGCTGGAGAGTGAAGCAACTGCGACGAAGGGCAATTGGGCAGCTGCGCCGTAGATGTAGTTCCCTTCAACGCGCTCGTACGACATGCCATATCCGGCATGGAGAACGGTAGTCTGTTTTCCAGTCAGATCATAGGCGAATCCAAAACGTGGGGCAAAGGTGTTATAGACGGTGTTGATGATGCCACCGGGCAGATTATGGAAGAGCCCCTGCACGGCTGGGTTGTTGTAAACGGAAGGCGCGATAGCTTTCTTCGCCTTGTCACTAAAGCCGGCACCAGGCAAAACCAGACCATTGTAGGGAAGCTGCGCGGAGACGATGTTGCCGGTGGAGGGACTGATAACGGCAGCCTTGCTCGCATCGTAGTAGGTTGGGTCGAAGAAGGCCGTATTGCCTGGCCAGCTGGCGATCGGCGGCATCAACTGCCAGCGCAGACCCATGTTCACGGTCAGGCGGCGGTTGACGGTCCAGTCGTCCTGAACGTAAGTCTCGAACTGCGAGAAACGTGCCTGAATCTGTGGAATATTGCTACCTTCCGTATAGCTGGAGAAGTTTCCTGCGGCCAGGTTGGCCAGGCTGGTGAAACTGAATTGACCATTCAACGCAGGTGGTGCGGTCTGGTTCTTGCGAGCGCGCCAGAAATAGGCACCGGCTTTGACCGAGTGATTGCCAAGCACGCGTGAGAAATCGTCCTTGATTGCATAAATGCGTTGGTAATTATCGAACGCTCTCGGCGTTGTGCCGGGATTTCCGAAGCCGGTGATTGAGACTTGCGGGATGTAAACCGAAGCGTTGTAGAGGGTCGCGTACGTCAGGCCGAAGTCGGACCGGAGAATCTTGGCACCCCTGTATTGCGGGTTAGCCCGGATGCCCGCGCTTTCTTTGATGATGTTTCCGGAAAAGGATCCGGTCACGTTATTCACGGTCTTCGAGTTGAAGGTGTGCGTCCACTGCGTCGACGAGGTCAAGCCAGGCAGAGCGCGGTCGAAGATGATGAAGTTTGTGGGATTGCCGACGTTCGCAGTCGTATCGTGGACGAAGTGGCCGCTGATCTGGTCCTTATCGGTCGGGTGGTAGTCCACCTTGAAGAGATACTCAAGCTGGTTGTTGTTCGACAGGCTCAGGTAGTTGAATGTGCCGTTTGGGTCTGTAAGTACTGTTGCGGCAAGAGCTTTACCAGTAGCGGTGGCGGTCGGCAGTGCGACAGCGGCCGCTATTGCTGCCGGCGTCGGAACCGTGGGGGCCTGCTGGCTGGTAAGGCGAAGACGCTTGAACTCCATCGCCGTGAAGAAGAACAGTTTGTCGCGATTGCGGTTGAACACGTTCGGGATGAAGAGAGGACCGCCGAACGTGTAACCGAAATCGTTGTAGCGCAACGGCGGCTTCACAAACTTGGCGGTCCCGTTCGCAATGCCCGCATAGAGGCTCAATGCTTTGTAACCGTAGGCTTGAATGGCGTCGTTGCGGATGTACTCATATGCGTTGCCATGGAAGCTGCGTCCGCCGCTCTTGATAGCCACCGAAACGGTCGCGCCGGAGGTTCCGCCGTAGCTTGCGTCGTAGCTCGATGCCGCGTTGTGGAACTGCTGCAGGGAGTCGGGGGAGATGTTGACGAAATTGTTGCCGCCGCCGCCGTTGTCCTTGTTGTCCACGCCGTCAATGAAGTAATTCGCAGAGTCCGTCCGAATTCCGTTGACCGACTGTGAGCTTCCGCTGACGCCAAAGGTGCCGAACAACGCGAAGCCGCTGGCGATAGTCTGCGAGACGCCCGGCTGCAGCGTGAGAAGCTGAATGTAGTTGCGGCCATTCAGCTGGATCTGCGTGGCCTCGGTGCTGGTGATGACGCCACCGATTTCAGCGCTTGTGGTCTGCAGCATGACCGACTCAGCCTTGACTTCAACCGACTCGCCAACCTGACCAACGGACAGCTGAACCGGAACCGCAGGCTTTCCGCCAACGTCGACGTTGACGCCCTTGACGACGGTCTTCTTGAAGCCCTGTGACGATACCGTGATCGTATAGGTGCCGACTGGAAGGTTCAGCGCGTCGTAGTTGCCGCTGTCATTCGTCTTGAGAACCACGCTGATGCCCGTGGAATCATTGGTGACGGTCACTTCGGCGTTGGGAACCACTGCGCCGGTTGCGTCGGTGACAAGACCTGTGATTTGTTGGCTGTCCACTGCCTGGCCCATTGAATGGCCAGCCATGGAACATAAAAATACGAGCAGAATGCAAAGTACGCGTTTCATACGACCCCCAAAGGTGAAAATGTCTGTTTCAGGCTCCGCAACGTATTACTGACGGGCCCGTTCGGTGTGCTGTGTATAGCGACGACGCAAATACGCTTTATTACGCGGACACAAATATATAGGTACTGCCACAATGACTGTCAATCAAATTGTTATGGGTAATCAGGATTTTTTGGTTTCAAAACTACGCTGCAACGTTTCATTGAGCAGCTACAGACTTGCGAATGGATAGATGCTACGGGCATACGTCGAATGCAACCCGGGCCGAATGGCTCGCATGGCCGCAAATTGCACCGTCAGCGCCTCTCGCAGCACAGCCTACCTCCAAGCTAGAGCTGCGGTAGTACCTCCGCAGGTTCATGCTCGATTCGCTGCTGTTTGTAGCCGCCCTTCGACCTGTCATAGAGCCAGATCGCTCCAAAGACGAAGAGCAAAACAACGGGACACAGCGCCACAATGCGGAACGAAGCCTGCGAAGCGAGGCCGAGGACCCGGTCTAATTCTGGCCCCGGCGTTAAGTTCTGGAAGGCTTGCAAACCTCCTGCGGCTTCGACCTTCTTCTTGTCGAATACCTGCCCCATAAAGGGCAATACGAATTGAATCGACAGGGTTCCGGCCGTGCCCATCAGCCCCATGAGCAGTGCACCGCCGCGTGGGAAGCGCTCGGACGCGCTGGCCAGCATGGTCGGCCACATGAAGCACACGCCGGTTCCCCATACGGTTGCCGCCAGCAGACCGGTTACAGGAGAGTTCGCGAAGCTCAGCGCGAGCAGCCCAAACGCTGCCATCAAACAGGATAGCCAGAGCACACCGATCGGGGAAAGCATCTTACCCAGTGCACCGGCAAAGTGGCGCATCAGGAACATCAGGCCGCTGACGTACACCAGCAGCAAGATCCCAGGCATGTGGACCGTGCGACTGAGCGCAATGTCAACCCATTGGCCGGGCGCCAATTCAGAAGCCGCAGTCAGAAACATGGAAGCGAACAGCACGAAAAAGAGTGGGCTCTTCAGTTCGCGGAACATTTGGCCCATGGAAACCCCCGAAGCAGCCCGTTCCGTCGGAGGAAAGTCGAGTCCGATGCACGCAATCACAACCGCGATTGCCGGAATGATGGCCAGGGTAAGCTTCGCTTCCCAACCCAGCCCCAGCTTGGACATTCCGACGCCCAGCAAGCCGCCAATCATCAGGCCGCCGGGCCACCATGCGTGCACTGCATTCAGCTTGGCGGTTTTATCGTCCGGGTAGAGCGTGGCAATCAAAGGGTTTACCACCGTCTCAACCAGCCCCCAGCCGATGCCAGCGATAATCGCGCCCAGATAGATGACGTAGTAGATCTTGTCTCCGGAAGCAAGATGGTCCGCAAACAGGATCAGGATCATGCCGACGGAGAAGGCGAACCCCGACAACGGCAGCAGAAGTTTCATGCCGATGTAGTCCAGCAGGGGGCTGCCGATGGCGATGGTCAACGCGAAGCCGAGGAATGGAACGCCCAGAATGTTGGCGATCATGGCGGCTGAGTGGATCGGATCAATCGGGTCCAGGAAGATTCGCTGGAGGTCGGCAGCTGTATTCGCTCTCAGTGAGGCGTTGACGCCGGCCATCGTCAGGGCCAGTGCGCTGACGAAAAAGAGGCGGCTTTTCTTGTAGCCCATGTGCCGGTCAACGGCTGAGATTGTCGTGGTGCTCATAGTTTGGGGTCGCTTTCCAAAGTCGGCTGCGGCTGGTTGTCGTGCGCTATCCAATGTCGAGGCTCAGAGCTTGCCTCCACCCGCAAGGAGTTCAAGGGACGCAGAGAACTATTAATCGGGCTGCAAAACAGTAGCGTTGGGCGAAATGCTTTGTCAAGAGTCATCGGGCTTCCACCGTCAGGACGATGACAGGCCGCTTGCGCGGGGGTCGTGAGCGGCAAGACGGCCGAGGAGATAGTCGACCTCGGCCTTGGCGGTCGGGGTCAGCGAGGTACCGGGGGCTCGCTGCGAATCGAACGCGATGGCTCCGCGCTTTTGGAGGACGTACTTGCGGACGGCCAGGCCGATTCCCTGTTGCTGCTCGTAACGGACGAGCGGCAGATGTGCGTCGAAGAGGTCGTGTGCGGCGTCGCGCTGCCCCGATTTTGAGTGCTTCACCACGTCCACGAGCATGTCCGGAAAAGCATACCCGGTCATCGCGCCGTCGGCTCCGCGCTCCATTTCAAAGTCGAGGAACAGCCCGCCGTTACCGGTCAGAATCGAGATTGGGCGGAGCGAACCCTCGCTCTCGAACTTGCGCAGAGCCGAGATCTTTTCGAGGCCCGGCCAGTCCTCGTGCTTCAGCATCACGCAGGACGGGTTGTCAGTGACGATTCGCTGGATCACCTTCGGCGTCATCACCACGCTCAGTAGTAGAGGGTAATCCTGGATGACGAACGGAATGTCCGCGCCGATCGCCGCAACGGCCTGGGCATAGTAGCCGACAATCTGGTCGTCCGTCCGCAGGCTCGGGGGCGGGGCGATCATCACACCGGCCGCGCCTCCCTCCATCACGCTGCGAGCAAGAGAGCGCATCGCCGCAAAGCCCGGCGCCGATACGCCGACGATCACCGGAACACCCGCCCGCCTTACCACCTGGTTCGAGATTGCGAGAGCTTCCGCAGGGTCCAGCTTCGGAGCTTCGCCCATGATCCCGAGAATCGTGAGGCCCGTAACGCCGCAGCCCACGTAGAAGTCGGTCATCGTGTCGACGGAGGCGTAGTCGACCGATCCATCCGGCGTAAAAGGCGTGACGGCAATGGCGTAGACGCCGTTGGCGGTCTGATCGAGGACCATCTTTTATCCAACCTTCTTCGGTGTTTGTGACGAGCCGTCGCGCATCAGGAAATCGAAATCGCAGCCCTGGTCGGCCTGCAGGACGCAATCTTCGAACAGCTTGGCATACCCGCGCTGCGGTGGAGTCCGGTGCGGCGGCGCGTCCTTCAGGACTGACATGCGCCTGTCGAACTCCGCCGCGTCGATCAGCAATTCAAGGCGGCGTGCTTCGACATCAAGCAGAATCTGGTCGCCATTATGGATGATCGCCAGCGGTCCACCAACCGCCGACTCCGGCGCGATATGGAGAACGATGGTCCCGAACGCCGTGCCGCTCATGCGAGCATCGGAGATTCGCACCATGTCCTTCACACCTTGGCGCGCAAGCTTCATCGGAATCGGCAGATAGCCCGCTTCAGGCATACCGGGCGCGCCCTTCGGACCGGCATTGCGCAGCACCAGCACATCATCTACGGTCACATCCAGGTCAGGATCGTCGATCCGGTTGGTCATATCTTCGATGCTGTCGAAAACCACCGCGCGGCCCGTATGGCGCATCAGGTGCGGCGATGCAGCAGAGTGTTTGATCACAGCGCTCAGTGGAGCGAGGTTGCCATGCAGAACCGCCATCGCACCCTCGGGCTTCAGGGGCGAAGCCAGGCTGCGGATGACATCCTGATTGGCAACATGTTCCGCCGCAGCGATGGCGTCCCCAAGCGTTCCGCCGGAGATATTCGGAGCATCGAGGTCCAGGAAGCACGTCAACTCACGCATCAGTGCAGGCAGTCCACCCGCATGGTGCAGGTGCTCCATGTAATGCGCTCCTGAAGGCTTCAGGTTCAGCAGCACCGGAATCTCGCGGCCAAGTTGGTCGAAGGCGTCAAGATCGAACGGAACGCCCGCGCGGCCCGCGATTGCGATCAGGTGAATCAACCCGTTCGTCGAGCCGCCGATTGCCTGCAGCACAATCATTGCGTTGCGAACCGATGCCGCCGTGATCAACTGACTAGGCAGCGGTGATCCGCTTACGGCGATCTCCGCGGCGCGCTTGCCGCTCGCTTCAGCGATCCTCCGCCTGTCGGCCAGTGGTGCCGGTGCAGCCGCGCTAAACGGCAGCGCAATCCCAAGCGCCTCGACGATACAAGCCATCGTGCTCGCAGTCCCCATCACCGAGCAAGTGCCGACCGACGGGCACAACCGTCCACTGATCGTCTCGATCTCCACCACGTCGATGTTCCCGGCGCGATGTTGTCCCCACATCCGTCGGCAATCCGTGCAGGCTCCCAGTACCTCACCCTTGTGATTGCCAACCACCATCGGGCCTGTTGGCAGCACAACCACCGGCAGGTCGGCACTGGCCGCGGCCATCACCTGCGCGGGCAGTGTCTTGTCGCAGCCGCCGATCAGAACGACCGAGTCCATCGGCTGCGCCTTCATCATTTCCTCGGTGTCCATCGCCATCAGATTGCGCAGGAACATCGACGTGGGATGGGCGAAGCTTTCACCAATCGAAATCGTCGGAAACACCATGGGCAGCCCGCCCGCCAGCATCACGCCGCGCTTCACGCTTTCAATCAGGTCCGGCACATTGCCGTGGCAAGGGTTGTAGTCGCTGAAGGTGTTGGTAATGCCGACGATGGGGCGCTCCAGCGCATCGTCCGAGTAGCCCATCGCCTTGATGAAAGCCTTGCGAAGAAACAGCGAGAAGCCCGCATCGCCGTAGCTGGTCAACCCCTTGCGTAATCCTGCGGTCATATCTCTGCCTCTGTGGGTTGGAGCGTTGGAAGCTTCGCCGGAGCCAGTGTAAAGATCAGCACCGACGACGCAACCATGCACGCCGCGACCAGAAATAACCCGGAGTTGAGCGAGCCGGTGTAGGTCTTCAGATATCCCAGAATCGCCGGGCTGAAGAATCCGCCGAGATTGCCCGTACAGTTGATCAACGCGATCCCCGCCGCCGCCGCGTTGCCGCCCAGGATCGACGTCGGCAGCGCCCAGAACATCGACAACCCGGTGATGACTCCCGCAACCGCAAGCACCAGGCCGAACACGGCAAGCGGCGTATTGCTCCCAGCCTGAGTACACAGTACGAAGCCCAAAGCCGCAACGACATTCGGCACAATCACATGCCATCGTCGTTCGCGCGTCTTGTCGGAATGGCGTCCCGCGAACATCATGCAGATCAAGGCCGCCGTATACGGAACCATCGTCAGCAAGCCAATCTTGAAGGCGTCTTTCAAGCCCGTCTGGCGGATGATCGTCGGCTGCCAGAAGCCGATGGCGTACGACCCCATCTCCATCCCGAAGAAGATCAGCCCGAACATCCACACGCCCGGACTGGTGAAGACCGACCGAACGGACACGTGAGTCTTCGAGGCCGCTTCAGCTTCGATCTCGGAGACGACTTCGGCGCGTTCCTTCTCAGAAAGCCACTTCGCTTCGACAACGCGATTGTCGAGGAAAAGGAAGATAACCACGCCGAGAATCAGGGCCGGTATGGCTTCGAGTAAAAACAGCCACTGCCATCCGGCCAGGCCGCGTGCATGCGCAAAATGTTGCAGGATAAACCCGGACAGCGGGCCGCCGATGATGCCCGCAACCGGATTGCCCGCCATCAGCAGTGCGACCATCGCGGCGCGGCGATGGGCCGGGAACCAGTACGTCAGGTAGAGGATCATGCCAGGGAAAAAACCCGCCTCCGCCACGCCCAGCAGCAGCCGCGCCGTGTAGAACTGCATCGGCGTCCTAACCAGTGCAGTCAGAGCCGAGACGATGCCCCAGGTGACAATCACGCGGCAGATCCACAGCCGTGCGCCCACCTTGTGGACCATGATGTTGCTCGGGACTTCAAACGCGAAGTACCCGAGAAAAAATATCCCCGCGCCCACGCCGTACACGCTCTCGCTGAACTTCAGATCGCCCAGCATCTGCAGCTTCGCAAAGCTCACGTTGACGCGGTCGATGTACGCGACGATGTAACCGATCACCAAGATCGGCATGATGCGAAAGATGATCTTCCGATACAGCGCATCGCCCGTACGATCGGAGACTTTGCCGGGCGCGATATAGGCTGTCAATGACAAGCGTTCCCTCCGGCTCAAACGGCCGCTTACTTTCCGGCCCTATCCTGCACCGCGCAGAACGCAGCATAGCGTGCCTTGGTCTCCGCATTGGGCGGGTACAGCCCCGGCAGCGGCAAGCCCGACCGCACCTCTTCGATAATCCACGCTTCCAGCTTCTCCTGTTCGACCGCCTCCGCGACTACCTCGTCCAGCAGAGCCGCCGGAATCACGACAGCACCGTCATCGTCCGCCACGATAATGTCGTCCGGAAACACAGCAACACCGCCGCATGCAATCGGAACCTGCCAGCCGACAAACGTAAGTCCAGCCACCGAAGCCGGGGCCGCCGTTCCCTCGCACCACACCGGCAGATTCGTACGTAGCACACCGGCGAGGTCGCGGATGACACCGTCGGTGACGAGGCCCGCCACCTCCCGAAACCGAATGCGCTCGCACAGAATGTCGCCGAAGATTCCCGCATCGGTGACGCCCATCGCGTCGACCACCGCCACACAACCAGCCGGCATGCACTCAATCGCCGCCCGCGTGGAGGTCGGCGACGCCCACGATGCCGGCGTGGCCAGATCCTCACGCGCCGGGACAAAGCGCAGCGTAAACGCCGGTCCAACGATGCGTGGTTGTCCTGCGCGCAAAGGCTTCGTGCCGCGCAGCCAGATATTGCGCAGGCCCTTCTTCAGCAGCACAGTCGTCAGGGTTGCGGTCGTAACGTCCAACAGCGCGTCGTGTGTTTTCTTATCCAATGCCATCGTGTTTCCGCTCTCCTAAATACTGGTGATCATGCCGCCATCCACGCGGATCACCGAACCTGTAATGTACGCAGCCCGCTCGCTCGCAAGAAACACAACGACATCGGCATACTCTTCCGGTTTGCCGTAGCGGCCCATCGGAATCGTGCCCTTGCTCTCCGCAGATACCTCGTCAACACTGCGCCCTTCGCGCTTGGCTTTGGCCGCATCCAGAGTTGCGACACGACTGGTCGCAATCCGCCCAGGTACAACGATGTTCGCGGTAATCCCATCCTTGCCCACCTCTCGCGCCAGCGTCTTGGACCAGCCCACCAGCGAAAGCCGCAGTGCGTTCGAGATCGCCAGGTTGGCAATCGGCGCGACAACCCCCGACGAGGTGCTGGTGATAATCCGCCCCCAGCCGCGCGACTTCATCCCCGGCAGCACACGGTCGGTAATCGCGATCACCGAGAGCACCATCGCCTGAAACTGCTTCGCCCACACCGCAGGATCCTGGCCGCTAGCCGCAGTCGGAGGCGGCCCGCCGGTATTGTTGATCAGGATCTCGACCGGCCCGATCTCCGCCTCGATCTTCGCAATATTCGCGTCGATCACCGACAGGTCCGCGAAATCCCACACGAGGCCGAGGCTCTTGCCTTCAATCTCCGCCAGCGTCGCGTTGATCGATTCGGCGCCGTGACCAGCGATCACAACAGAGGCGCCCTCTGCAGCTAATGTCTTCGCAATTGCGCGGCCCAGTCCCCCGCCGCCGCCCAGCACCAGGGCGGTTTTACCCTTAAGTCCAAAATCCATACCAATTCCTCGTGACGCAATCATACGTGGCGAGATAACCCTTGCGAAACATCCGTATTCACGAGAGCGGTGGCTGCGCCTTCACCGGATTAGCGAAGACATCGCCGCTAGGAGCTTGTTGAAATAGCCGCAGGGTACGTTGCTTCTGTCTGTATTTTCGTGAGCTGGTCGGTGGAGTTGGAAGAGTCGTGGGTCACTGAGCTCTGCTGGAGCCCTTTTTGTTGGCGGTTGGACACTTCAACCGGGTTTCAGGCGCAGTGCTGCTGCGGGCCCTGCTGATTTTGGCTTGCGATGAGCCTTGGCAGCCGGAGCAGG
>JANXWZ010000167.1 GCA_025350865.1 Rhodanobacteraceae bacterium | reverse complement strand
ATGGAATGGGACAGCCGGTAAAGCTTTCGGATGCTTTGGTGATGGAGGCTCGGATCGCGGGAGAGGCGATGCAACGGTCGATTGCGGGACAGGTGGAGTTCTGGGCAAGTTTGGGCATGACTATGGAACGCCTGATGAGTGGCGCGGAACTGGATCGAACACGGGCAAAGAGCACGGCGAGGTCGCTTTCGGAGTCGATTGAGAGCATCAACAAGCCGCTGGGCCGCGCGCGGCTCGCCGCATACCTTGACAGCCGCCCATATCCGCGCTTCGCCGCCGACCTGGTGGAAGCGCGAGTAATGATTCGCGAGGATGCGGACGGGAGTCGGACGCGCGGTCGATTCTCCGAAGGGAAGTTTGTGCCATTGGCTCAGACAAGCGCGGGAGATAGCCGGTGAGGGTTCCGTTCTCAGACCTAGACCCAAACCTTATCGCCATTGCTGGCCCGAACGGCGCCGGCAAAAGTACCTACTACCGTTCGTACCTGGAGCATGAAAGTCTTCCGTTTGTGAATGCCGATGTGATTTCGGCGGAGCTGGGAGTCGGGGCCTACAAAGCTGCAGAGATGGCTGAAGCAGCGCGCCGGCAGCTCTATGAACGACGGGAAAGCTTCATCTTCGAGACGGTGTTCTCGGACCCGGTCGCAGACAAATTGGCATTTTTGGAAGAGGCGGTCGCAAGCGGTTATCACGTTGTATTGTGTTTTGTCGGTGTAAGCGGGCCGGACGTCTCAGTTGACCGCGTAGGTCAACGGGTCTTTGAAGGTGGTCACCATGTGCCGGCGGACAAGTTGATATCGCGGTATCCACGGACGATGGAGAATCTTCGGCTGGCGTTGCTGCGGTTGCCGCTAGTGCTGGTGTATGACAACGACGATCTGCGGGAGCCGCATCGGTTTTGTCTGGCGGTTGGGATGGGGAAGGTGATGGAGACGAGTGGGGTGGTGCCGGAGTGGTTGAACCGCTTGCTGCCGAAACGGTGATAGGAATAGTGTACCGGAGCGGCTGTAGGGATGCTTCCCTGGCCGCTTGATAAAGGCTCACTTCTTCAGCATCTCCAAGCTGAGAATGCGATCCGACCTGAACGTTTTGAATGTTGGCCCATCGTAGGCAGCCATCCATTCGTAGGTTCCATCTCCGCCTCGTCCCGTCGCCGCGACTGTCCGCATCGATATATTTCCGTTCGCGTCGCTGTAGGTTAGGAGATACACGCGCGCGGGATCCCAAACTTCAGACCAGGCAATAGTTGGGAAATTATTTGGGTGATGTGGCGTAAATTTCGGCAATTCGACACTGGGAATTTCGCCCAGATCAAGAAAACCACGAAGCTCGGCTTCTGAAATGATTGCTGTTCCATATAGAGCTGCCTTGCGAGCTTTTTTTGAATCGTGCTTCTCGCAAACCAGATAGTGCGTTTCGAGATTGAGATTGTCGGTGAATCGGCCGTTAGATGTGGCGTTGATCCGTGCAGCTACCTTTGCGCGAGGTTCCGACAACGCGCCGGTGATTGCAATATTGATAGTTCGTGGCAACTGTTCCATTACTTAATATTACTTGCACCCACTCATGGCAAAGAACAAGAGCGCAAGGATCGGGAATCGACTGGTTTGCTAGCGTTAAGGCGCAGCCTCCAAGGCATCCAGCAGGGCTCGGGTTTCGGCTAGGACGTCTTCGGCTTTGGCGGAGGTTAGGGGCCAGCGGAGGATGCCCTGGGCGGTGAACTGTGCGCCTCGTTTGGCGTTGCGGGAGACTAGCTTCATCAGTTGGCCGGGGTCGATGGAAGAGCGAGAAGCAGGTCCTCCGGCTTCGCCAAAGGATGACACCGTCGTGGAGGGGGTACTTTCGGGGACGGCGAACCGGAGGTGAAGCATCTCGACGAATCGCTTGAGGGGCTGCTTCTTGTTGGCGGGGTTGGGGAACTCTACCTGGGTGCGCTTGCGGTCGAGTTGAGCTATGCCTAGTTGCTCGCATTTGAGCCGGAGCTCACCGGCGGCGAGGAGGTTGAGGACAGTTTCCGGTGGGGTGCCGTACCGGTCGTGGAGTTCGCTGCGGACGTCGTCAATGGCGGCCTGATCCATGGCTCCGGCGATGCGTTTGTACATGCGGAGGCGCTGGTTCTCTTCGGCGATGTAGTCACTGTCGATGCGGACCGAGATGCCGAGGTTGAGGACCGTGGTGGCGTGCGCAGGCTTGTCGCCTTCGCCCTTCAGCTTGTTGACGGCCTCTTCGAGCATGGTGGTGTACATCTCGAAGCCGATGGCTTCGATGTGGCCGGACTGCTCGCCGCCGAGCATGTT
>JANXWZ010000153.1 GCA_025350865.1 Rhodanobacteraceae bacterium | reverse complement strand
ACCGGAGCCCACTTCGCCGGCCCCTGCCGGGTCAACCCGCCCTTGGTCGCAATCACCACGCCGTTATACGGAGCCAGCGCCTCGCCGATCTGCCGCTCACCCACCGCCGGCCCATAGGCGTCTGCGGTGTCGATAAAATTGACGCCCAGCTCAACCGCGCGCCGCAACACCTTGGCCGAGTTCTCGGGGTCCTTGGGCTCGCCCCACACCCCGTCGCCCACCAGCCGCATTGCGCCAAAGCCGAGACGGTTGACCTCCAGGTCGCCGCCAATCTTGAATGTTTTCGTCACTGTAGTCATGCTGATTTGGATGCACTGGCCAGCGAAACGTCTCGCCTGTCTGAATCCTCTCGCGGCGGGGCAACAAACGTCTCACCCTCGCCCAGAATCCTGACCTGGGCTTCGATCCCGCGCTTCCTGGCGTCGTCCATCAGACGCACCGGTGGCTCCTCCATCGGCTCCCGCCCCAGCCGAAAAGTCCCAAAATGCATGGGAATCATCGTCTCCGCGCCCACATCAACAAACGCCTGCAGCCCCTCCTCGGGGCTCGTATGGACGGCCCGGTAGGTATCCGGAAAGTACGCTCCGATGGGCAGCAGAGCCACCTGAGGGTGCAGCCGCTCGCCAATTTCTTTGAAGCCATCAAAGTAAGCTGTGTCGCCCGAGTGATACACGCGGTGCCCCGCCGCATCCGCGATCACATACCCGCCAAACAACCGGTGGGTGTCGGCAAACATCCGCGCGCCCCAGTGCTTCGCCGGCGTAAACGTAATGTCCAGCCCCGCCGCCTGGGTCTCACCCCACCACTTCATCGACCGCACCTCGCGAAAGCCCAGGACATCAACCAGGTCTTCAACTCCCTCGGGAACAATCGCAATCGGAGCCTGCCCCGTGGCCGCCTTCGTCGCCCGCACCACGCGCCGCAGCGAAGGACGATTCAGGTGATCCATGTGCGCATGGGTCAGCAGCACAATGTCGATCGGCGGCAAATCCGCGACCTTGATCCCCGGCCTGCGCTGCCGCCGGAGCACAATCAGCCGCGTGGCAAACACCGGGTCGATCAGCACATTCGCGCCTTCCATCTGGAGGAGAAACGACGAATGGCCCAGAAACATGACGCCAAGCTCACCCGCGGAGACTTCCACTGGCTTCTGAGCGGTCCCGCTCATCGGCTCCGCATGCGACTCCCACGCCAACCGCACGCCCTGCTGTAACTTCACCACCGCAAACGGTCTCTTCATCGGAATCTTTTTCGTCATGATCTTCTGCTTCATCCCCGAAAACCTTTACCGTCGTGCAAAGTCATTGGATGCAGGGCGTGCCTGCTGGAACCGCACCCGCTGAGGAAAACCTTCAGCCCAACCGCAACTGCGGCTGCGCACCCATCACTTCCGGCGCAAACTCCCCGGCCATAAACTTCGGCCAGGCGGCCGCCGCGATCATCGCCGCGTTGTCGGTCGAGAGCGCCACGGTCGGGAAAGCTACCTGCACCCCCCTCCGAGCTCCCTCCGCCGTAAACCGCTGTCGCAGTTCGCGATTGGCAGCCACCCCGCCCGACACGAGAATCCCGCCCACCCCAAACGCCTCCGCCGCCGCAAACGTCTGCCGCATCAGATTTCCCACCACGGCTCCCTGGAACGATGCAATCAGGTCCAGCGTCTGTCGGTCGCAATACTTCGCACCTTCGCCTGCCTTCAAATCCGGAACCTCAGCCAGCGCACGTCTTCGCACTTCGATCCCCTCTGCCATGCCATTGTTTTGAACATACCGCAGCACCGCCGTCTTGATTCCGCTGAAGGAAAAATCAAACCGCAGGCCCTCATGTTTGGACTTGATCGCCGCGAAGTTGAACTTCACCGCCGTCGCATCGCCCTTCGCCGCCAGCGCATCCATCCACGGCCCGCCCGGATAGCCAAGCCCCAGCAGCTTCGCCACCTTGTCGTACGCCTCGCCCGCCGCGTCGTCCACCGTGCGGCCCACATTGCGGTAGGTCCAGGTACCGCTCGCCGCTCTGTCCGCGAGATACAGGTGCGTATGCCCGCCCGAGACCACCAGCGCCAGCAGTGGCGATTCGCCTTCCAGCCCATGCGTCTCCATCAGCACGGCGTGGATGTGGCCTTCCAGATGATTTACCGCAACCAGCGGTTTGCCCAGCCCATAGGCCAGCCCCTTGGCGTAAAGAATCCCAACCAGCAGTGCCCCCGCGAGCCCCGGCCCCTGCGTCACCGCAACCGCATCCAGCGCGTCGAACCCGATCCCGGCCTGCGCCATCGCCGCCCGGACCACAGGCACCAGATTGCGCAAATGCTCCCGCGACGCCAGCTCCGGTACCACGCCGCCATACGCCGCGTGTAGCGCAACCTGGCTTGCGACCACATTCGACAGCACCTCCGACCCACCGCGCACGACCGCCGCTGCCGTCTCGTCGCAGCTGCTTTCAATGCCAAGGATCAGCCCGCCGTGTCGTCCCACTGCCGTTGAAGCCATCTATTCATTCTAGTGAGTTCAAGCTCCGAACAGCACCAGAATCGCTGCATGGTTCGTTCGTTGTATTCCCGCAAACTAATGGTGCAACTAACCTCAGGACAGTCTGTTGAGGGAGCATTCGCGATGGTTTCTGAAAGCACCGTACAAAAACTCGGCACGCCAGATTTTTCGCGAAACGGAATCCACCTCGTTTATTCGCGGAACTGGAGCTACCAGCAACGCCAGATGTCCGCAGGCCCCGCTCCTCACCGGGAATCCCCTCAGTACCGCTTTAGCCTCGCCATGATTCTGGCAACCGCAGCGATGACAGTTCCTGCAGCCTGGGCGTGCCACTCCATCCTCCACTCCCTCCACCTGCTCTAGCCCCGCTTGTTTCGACTAAGCTGGAAGCAGCATGATCCTCTTGCTCACTGACGGCCCCGCATTCCGGGCAGCGCGCCACATTGCCGCGACCCTGCGTGCCGCCGGACACGATGCCTACTTCGCGGGTGGGTGCGTCCGCGACCTGTTGCTGGAGCACACGGCCAAAGACTTCGACATTGCCACCAGCGCCACACCAGACCAGATCGTTGCCCTCTTCCCGCGCACCCAGCAGGTAGGCGCACACTTCGGCGTGATTCTGGTCCTGCAGGATGTCGGTAGCGAGGATACAGCCACCGAGGTCGCCACCTTCCGCCATGACGGGGCGTACCTCGACGGCCGACGGCCCGACGCGGTCCGCTTCACCACTGACCCCTGTGAAGACGTCCAGCGGCGCGACTTCCGCATCAATGGCCTGCTGCTCGACCCCGCGCAAATCATCGATCCTCCCGCCGTCGACGACAACGCCATCCTGGACTTCGTCGGCGGCCGTGCCGACCTGAACGACAGGATCGTCCGCACCATCGGCTCCCCCGAGCTGCGCTTCAGCGAAGACAAGCTCCGCATGCTGCGCGGCGTCCGATTCGCCGCCCGGCTCGGCTTTTCGATCCACCCAGAAACACTCACCGCCATCCAGCACCTCGCGCCTGAGATTGCGCAGGTCTCCTGCGAACGCGTCCGCGACGAACTCACACGCATGTTGACCGAAGGCCACGCGCGCCAAGCCTTCGGGCTGCTCGATCAATCCGGCCTCTTAGTACAGGTGCTGCCCGAGATTACTCGCATGAAGGGTGTCCAGCAGCCCCCCGAGTACCATCCCGAGGGCGACGTTTTCGTCCATACCATGATGCTGCTGGAGCAGCTTCCGCGGGGCGCATCCGCCACCCTCGCCTGGGGCATGCTGCTGCACGATGTCGGCAAGCCCGCCACCTTTCAGCCGCCCAATCCGCGTAAGCCGGGCGACCGCATTCGCTTCAACGGACACGTCGAAGCCGGCATCCGCATCGCCGAAGAGATTTTACGCAGACTGCGCTTCTCCGGCGACGACAGCGCGCAGATCATCGCGCTGGTCCGGCATCACATGCAGTTCGGGGACGTAAAGCTGATGAAGCAAAGCACCCTGAAGCGGTTCCTGCGGCTCCCCCAGTTTGAAAAACACTTGGCGCTCCACCGCGCCGATTGTCTCAGCTCGCACGCCGACCTAAGCCTCTACGACTTCGCCAAATCCGCCTATGAAACCGCCGAGCCCGAGGTCATCCGCCCTACGCTATTTGTCACCGGACGCGACCTGATCGCCGCCGGCTACAAGCCCGGCCAACGCTTCAAAGCCATGCTGGAAGCCGCTGAAGATGCCCAGCTTGAGGGCAGCATTTCCTCCACTCAAGATGGCCTGCAACTCATCCTTCAACACTTCGGCCCGTCATGCTGAGCGGAGGCTCCTGCAAGCCTCATGGCAGGAGCCGCAGTCGAAGGACCCCGAAGGCGCTCATCCCACCCAGCCCCCTAGCCCATTTCAACCGGAAAGCCTACTTCTTCCACTCCGCATAAGCATCGAGCGCCGCCTTCGCCCCCGCGCTGTACCACGCATAACCGTTCTTCCGTTCCACGCTCAGCTCATCCACTGTGTCGTGGATCGTCTTATCCCGATCACCGAAGACCGGCTTGCCAGTCTCGATCGAATAGAACCGTGCCCAGATCGGCCCAGCCCCGGGAGTTGCCTCCAAATGCCGTACACCGGGCCTGCCGCCCACCCACGCCTGGTCGTAGATCGCACTGGCCTTGAGCCACGCGATCCCGGCTTCAACTGCCGCTCGTGTCTCGGGCGATGGTTTGGGGATCTGCATCAGAAACTTCAACAGGTCAGCGCTTTCCCCAGCCGAAAGTGCCGCCGGTTCGTAGTTCCGCCCGGACACCGGTGCGAGCGTCAGTGCATCGGCCTGCTGCGACCATGCCGTTTTTTTGCCGCCAGCTACGATTTGAGCTTTCAGAATGATCGCGATGGCTTTCTCCACCGCCGAGTCCGCCTTCGCGCGCACATCGGCGGACACAAAAGCGTAGTCTCCCTCACCAGCGGCGACAGCCTGCAGCAACGTCGCGGACTCCGTCACCGCGTTGTCGTTGAACGTAATCGCATCGTGATACCCGCCTTCCAGCGGCCACACCTGCGGCCATCCGCCATTCGGATACTGCGCGTAGAGCAGGTAGTACACGCCACGAATAAAGCTCTTGCGGAACCGATCTCCATCTGCCCCCGGATAGGCCGTCGCCATGCGCGCCAGAAAATGCAGCTCCGTGTTGGTTGCATCGTTATCCTGCGTCCCGGCATAGTTCCAGTTCGGATTCGCCGGCTTGTCGAAGTCATCCGGGCCCAACAGCCGCGAGATGTTGTTGGCCGTAAAGCTTTGTCCCGGCAACCGCTTCGGGCCGGTCATGTCGAGGTTCTTGGACCATCCGCCGTTCGGGATTTGAAAGGACAGAATCGTCTCCGCGGTGTGTAGGGCTTCGGGTGATTTGTAGTACGCGGCATCGCGGTCGGCGGGCATCCCCCGTGCACCGCCCTGCTCCTTGGGCAGTTCCGGAACAGGCCCGGCGAGGTGCGACTTCTCGATGAAGATTTCATCCTGATCAAACGACAACTGCTGCTGCGAGTGCCTGAGGTAAGCCAGCCACGGGGCCCGCTCGGCCTCCGGCAGGGTCGCGTTTACTCGCGCCACGGTCAACGATTCAGCAGGCTTACTGACGCCGAGCACATCGGCATGAAGTGGAATGAAAACAGGAAGTAACGCAGCCAACAACAGGGTTCGCATGACGCCTACTGTAACGCAGTGCGAGGAAGGTATGCTGATCGTTGCATGACGAAATCCCTCCGGCAGTTTCAATTCGCCATCGCGATCAGCCTCGCCATCTCCACGCTGCTGTTCGTGGTGTGGAGCCTCCGCTGGCCGCTGGTCGGAGACGCCTCGCTGCTGCATTACATCGGCTTCCTGATCGAGCACGGTATGGCGCCCTATCGCGTGATCAACGATGTGGATATGCCGGGGGCCTTCCTGGTCGAGATTGCTGTGATGCATGTCTTCGGACCCGGCGCGCTGGCTCTGCGGTTCTTCGACTTCGCGCTGCTGGCCGTGGCGGCAGGTTCGTTCGCTGTTCTCTCGCGGCGCGCGGGCTGGTTCCCCGCAGTGTTCGCCGGGACCATGTTTGCGCTGGTGCATGGCCGGGATGGGCTGGAACAAGCGGGCCAGCGAGATTTGACCATAGCTGTACTGCTAGTCTCCGGCACTGCCGCGTTGGTCATCGCGGTGAGGCGACGATCGATTGCGGCGATGGGGCTGTTCGGCGTTCTCGCGGGAGTCGCGCTCACCATCAAGCCAACCGCGATTCCATTAAGCGTGGCGGAGTTGTTGATTGCTGTTTACGCGCTGCGCAAGCAGGGCATTGGGCTACCGAAACCATTAGCTGCGGCGGGTTTCTGTGCGTCGCTTTTCCCCGCAGTTGCGATTGCGTTCGTGGTGCGACAACACGCCGGGTCAGCTTTATGGGCGGACCTTCACGGCGTGATCCCTTACTACGCATCGCTTGGGCATCGGCCGTTCAGCTTCCTGCTCAACCACAGCGTTTCGCCAGTGATGGTGCTGGTGGTGGTCTGGTTCGTGGTGATCGCGCTCACTCGACCGCACGTCGACTGGGAGCGCGCGATGCTGCTGACCGGCGTTGCGTTCGGACTATTGTCGTACTTTCTGCAGGCGCGGGGATTCCCGTATCACCGCTACCCGCTACTGGCGTTTCTGCTGCCGACGATGGCTCTGGACTTCACGGACGCCCTGCCGCTGCTTCGCTCAACAGATCGGTTACGCAAGATCGCGGCAGGAATGGCTTTCGTAGCACTTGCCATAGGAGGCTTTGTTCTCGGCCCGCGGTCGGCCGTACTGGTGCATCGCTACCGATGGTGGGAGAGCGACTTCAACGCCACGCTCGAACAGAATCTTAATCGCCTGGGTGGCGAGCGGCTTTCCGGCCAGGTCCAGTGCATTGACTCGGTCTCCGGCTGCGCGACTAGTCTTTACAACCTTCAATTGCTTCCCGCGACCGGTATCCTGCTGGACTTTCCGCTGTTTGGAGACGGGTCTCAGTCAGCCGTGCAGCAGGCTCGCGCCGACTTCCGCGATAGGGTCTTTCAGCATCCGCCGCAGGTCATCCTTGTCACCAGCCCGCTGCATATCGATGGCCCTGGGGACTTCCGCAAGTTGGACCTGTGGCCGGAACTGCCGGAATTTCTGACGCGGAACTATACGCTCGACACCGATTGGCGCCCAACGCGAACAAGGCGCTGGTGGAGCCGCGAGGAGCTCGGGCCGAGCTATAAAATCTATGTCAGGAAATGAGCCATGGACGCTGCGCAGGAGCTGATTGACACAGGGTACGCGGCCCGCCGCGAGGGCGATCTAAGTCACGCACTGGAAGTGTACACAGCCGGTGCGGAGCAGCTACGCACGATGGAACAGCCAATCCGGCTGGCACATGCTTTGCGGCATGTTGCAGATATTCAACGCGAGCTTGGACTGAGGGATGAGGCTGAAGCGAATTACGCCGAGGCTCTCGCGATCTATCGCGGACAGCCCGCGGCCAGCAAGCTCGATCTCGCCAATACGCTGCGTGGGTACGCTCTGCTGATGGAGAGCTTGGGAGATACCGGCAATGCTCGCGACATGTGGTCAGAGGCCGGTGAACTCTATCGCGCGGTGGAAGTGCAGTCAGGTGTGGATGAAGCAGAGCGGCAGCTCACGCTCTTGCGCTAAGGCGTTGCGCCACAGGCGCATGCCTTGAAGTCTGCCTCGCTCATCTTGTCGATCCCGCAGACATACTGCGGCCAGCCCAGCACCAGCACGGGGATCGGAAACAAGGGCTCGAAGTAAATCTCATAGGACTGGCTGGTCTTCTTCTCGCCACCCGGATCGGCACGGAATGCAGCGACGAGCTCCTTCAACGTTGCGGCGGAGTAGGTCGTCTGCGCGTAGGCTTCGTCGAAGCTATACTCGCGCGTCCACGATCCGCCAACGCCGGTCTTGTTGGGTGCGACATAGACCGCATAGTCGTTCATCTGCGACGTCGCCGGATCGATCTTCGCAAGCGTGAACGACGGCGTGTTGCCGTCTACAGGGGAGATTGAGGCCACCCCCTTGATCGCGACTCCGCCGGTTGTTGCCGGGACCAGCTTCATCTCATCCATGTGCGTGTGGCCGAAGAGGCCCAGCGCGATCACGTCCGCATGGGCGGCGAGCACATCGCCCAGCGATTCCTTGCCAGCGGGAGCCAGAAAGCTCTCCGCGCCATTCACCTCGCAGGTTTTGCCCCGCTTCAGCGTCGAGTAGACGTTGATGCCCGGCGGAATGTGGCCCATCACCCAGACCTTCTCGCCGCGCCGCGCAGCCCCGTCAAGCTGGCCCTTCAGCCACGCCAGTACCGCCGCCGGAGCAGCCGGATCGGCCTTCCGTCCGCAGGTCGTCCACTTCAGCGAGAGGTACATATCGTCGATCACCAGCAAGCGCGTCTTTTGCATCGGCGCGTTCAACGACACGCTGTAATAGCCTGCGGTCTCATAATCCTTTTTCGCCTGCGCGATTTCGTCGTCGCTCGCGCCCTTCAGGCCATCGAGAACAGCTTTGCTGGTTCCGGCCAGGAAGTGGTCGTTCAAGTCGAGCGCATAGTCGCCGCAGCTTGAATCGTTGTTACCCAGCGCGAAGTACACTGCCGCCGCCGGGAATTCCGCTCCGACCCGCTTCATCACATAGCTCGCCGTCTTTTCTGCGAACTCGCGATATCCGGCTTCTGACTTGGCCAGCGTCTTGTACCGGCAATCGAACTGGTGGCCCAGTAGATCGCCGGAGATCGTCACGAACTTGATGCCAGTGCCGTTGGCGTGCTCCGCCTTCAGGCTCGCGTCGAACAACGCCTCGTTGGTGTCCAGCCCTTTGGCCGCGCCACAAGCTGTCTGCAACGCCTGGAAGGTTGCTGCCTGCGTGGGGGAATCGGGCGCCTTCAGAATCGCCTCCCAACCCGCGACCGGAGTTGCCGCGAGCTTGTCGAATTTTGCCGGATCGCGAAACGGATCGAAGTGGATGTCGCTGAGCATCAGCACGGGAATCGTCGAAGACGACGCCGGAGCGGGTGCCTGCCCCGCGGCGAAGCCCGCCGTCAAAACCGCCAACATCCAACCGCAAATCGCTCGTGTCACGAGGTTCTCCTTACCAACAGCATATCTCTCGCGCTGCCCTATTGATGCGCGAAGCTGCTCTCCGGATACCACTCCGGCTTGGTAGGTGCGTCCGCAACCCGCGTCGCGAGCTTGGCCAGCATCGCCGTAAACTGTGCCGCAGCGGCCTTGTCCACAGGTTGTTCGAGATCGTCCGAAGGCTGGTGATAGCGCGTCTTCACCCAGTCATTGAAGGTCTTCATCTCGGGTGAATCGGGGGTCCATCCAAACTTGAAGGCCAGCGCGGGAATGCCGTTGGCGACGAAGTTGACCTGGTCCGAGCGAATAAAGCGGTTCTCTTCCGGCTGCTTCTCGAACTGCACTTCAACATCGTTCAACTGGCCAATGGCCCGCGCATCGTTGCCCAGCGTCGACTCGCCCAACCCCTGCACTTCGATATATCGCAGCGGGAACAGCGGCAGGTACATATCCATGTTCAGGTCGGCGACGAGCTGCGACTTGGGCACTGTCGGCTTAGCCGCAAAGTACGCTGAGCCAAGCTCGCCCATCTCCTCGCCGGTGAGCGCAATGAAGATAAATGACCGCTTCGGCTTCGGGCCGGCGGCAAGAATCTTCGCGCATTCGATCACGCTGGCGACGCCGGATGCGTTGTCCATTGCGCCGTTGTAGATCTCATCGCCATTGACCGCGCGGCCAACGCCGAGATGGTCAAGGTGCGCGCTGATGACCACATACTCCTTCTTCAGCTTCGGATCCGAGCCTTCGAGAATGCCGACGACATTCTGCGTGTCGATCGGCGTGCCCTTGTCGACGACCGTGGTGGCGTGGATCGTCTCTTTCATGTCGAACGCTGGCAGCGGCTGCCCGGCATCGATCATCGGCTTCATCTCCGCCATCGAGTGGCCGGATGTGGCGAGCAGCATGTCCGCCTTCTCCGCCGACACTGTGCCCGAGAATCGCATCCCGGCGAGCTTGTTCAGCGACTCATCCGCAATCACGATCTGAGGCCGTGCAACCGGACGCGCCGCAGCTCCGGTCGTCGGCGCTGCGGGTGCGGGGCCGCCTTGCAGGCGAGGCGCAGGAATCGTAATCACGCCGATAGCACCCGCAGCCTTCAGGTACTTCCAGCGCTGTCCAAGGATTCGGGAGTAAGCCCGCAGCGGCCCCTGTAAACGCGCCGGCGCTCCAGCGTAAAAGACCACAACCTTGCCTTTGACATCGACCCCGGTGTAGTCGTCCATGTGCTTGCTGGGCAAGCGCAAACCGTAGCCGATAAACACGAGCGGAGCATCGACCGCGGGCCCCTCAGTCCCGGGGATTCCGAGCGTCATGTCGCCGGGTTGCAGCGTGGTTCGCTTGCCGCCGGTTTCGAGTTCAACGCTGGACTTTTCATAATTCACCCGCACCGAATCGAGTTTCACAGGCTGGCGATAGGTCGTTCCTGCACCCGGCTTCAGGCCGATCGCCTTGAACTGATTCTCCACATACACCGTCGCCGCCTCGAAGCCCGGAGTTCCGGGCTGGCGGCCCTGCCGCTCGTCGCTGGCGAGGTACTGCACATGCGACCACCACTGCGCGCCCAGCGCCGTCCAATCCGGTTCAGGCGCGGTCTGGATGCCGGTTTGGGCAACAAGTGGGAGGGCAAGCAGGGTAGTGGCGACAATGCGCGTCAGCTTCATCGAAGGGGGCTCCAAACCAGGGTGGGATTTCACCGATCATACTATGTGGTTCAATAACTGAATGACGTTGTCGAAGCATGCATTTCAGATAGGGTCCATCGCAGTTGGACAGGGCAAGCTGTTTTTGATTGGAGGACCCTGCGTCCTCGAAAGCGAAAGCCACGCACGATCCCTCGCCGAAGCGATCCAGCGCATCACCTCGGACCTCGGCATCCCCTACATCTTCAAGGCCAGCTACGACAAGGCTAACCGCACCAGCATCCGCAGCTTCCGGGGCCCCGGCCTGCTCGAAGGCGCACGTGTTCTGCGCGCTATCGCCCAGGATACCGGCCTGTCCGTGCTGACCGATGTCCATACGCCGGAGGACTGCTCACGGCTGTCCGATGCAGTGGGCGACGCCGAACTCGTAATGCAGATCCCGGCCTTCCTCTGCCGCCAGACCGACCTGCTGATCGCCGCCGCGAAAACGGGCCGCGCCATCAACATCAAGAAGGGCCAGTTTGTCGCGCCGCCGGATATGAAGTACGCCGTGGCAAAAGTCCGCGACTCCGGCAATGAGCGAGTGAGCCTGTGCGAGCGTGGCGCCAGCTTCGGCTACAACAATCTGGTCGTCGATATGCGCGCGCTGCCGATCATGCGGGAGTTCGCCCCGGTCGTCTTTGACGGCACCCACTCGGTGCAGACACCATCAGCTGCGAATGGAGTTTCCGGCGGCCAGCCTGAGTTCATCCCGGTTCTGGCGCGGGCTGCGGTGGCCGCAGGGGTAGACGGAGTGTTTCTCGAAGTGCACGACAACCCCGCTCATGCGAAGTCGGACGGGGCCAACGCGCTCCATCTCGACAAGCTCAAGGGCGTTCTGGAAGAGTTGCTGCGGGTTCATGCTGCGGTCAACTTTATGGCTTCTGGGTTGCCTGCTGCATAGCGAGCTTTTCGCGGTGCTTGCGGATGTAGTGGGCGGCGATGTCCGGGTAGAACTCGCGGATGGTGCTGAAGATGACGTCACGCATGACGGCATAGCCGAATTTCTCGGCCAGGACGCCGAAATCGGATGTACCTGCCGGGTAGTATTGGCGCGAGATGACCTGGGTAAGCACCTTGCCGCCGAGGTTCGCAATGTTGGGCGTCGCATGGCCGCCGTACGTCTTCGCCACGGCTTGCCGGCTGATGACGTACAGCTCGCGAGTGGCGATGGGATGGCCGTGGCCGAGGGCGTAAAAACGAGTGTCTTCGTGGAGCAGGCTGGAGAGGAAGAAGGCGCTGACGAAGGTTCCGTCGGTTTTGTCGATCAGGCCGCGCCAGCCGTACTCGTACAGACCATTGACTCCTTTGCCCAGCTTGGGGTGCTCATTCAGACCTTCTGCGGAGATGGAGTTCAGAAAGACGAAGATGAAGGAGGAGTAGTCGAACGACTGGTGGGTGGCGATGTTGAAGTTGTACTTCCAGCCGGGCGTGGGGGGCTTGATGCCGCCGGAGACCGAACGGAAGTTGGGCATGATGCCGAGGATTCTTTTTGGCTGACGGGTTTCGAGCGGGGCTTCAGAACTATCGGGCTTATCGGATTTAGGGCCTTGCTGCTGGTAGCCGGCGGGATACATGGTGAAGTCGGGGTCTGGCGCGGCTGAAGAGGATGGTTCGGACTCAGACGGTTTCTGAGCGAACTGCACGGAGGAGGGAGCGTCCGGCAGGGCGTTCGATTGCTGTGGAGGCGTGAAACTTGCGGTCTGCTGCGAGAGGGCGGCGGATGCTACGAGCAGGAGCGTCGGCAGCAGGATTCGAGTAAGGCGCAAAATTGCTCCGGTCTGATGAAATCGTAGCGGGTTGGATTTAGG
>JANXWZ010000137.1 GCA_025350865.1 Rhodanobacteraceae bacterium | reverse complement strand
TGGGCAACCAGAGCATGTATCAGAAGTTTTTCTCCGCGAAGACCGGCAAGGACGCAACCCGCGCCGTGGTGGGCTGGTTTATCGGGATTCTGATTCTTGAGTCTGCCATCGTGGCGATCGCCGTGGTCGGCTCGGCAATCTTCCCCACGGGCGAGGTCCACGAGCGGCCGCGCGAGATTCTGGCCTACACCGGGATGCACGCGCTGCCGCGGCTCCTCGGCGCGATCATGGTGGGGGCTATCTTCGCGAAGGTCATTTCTACCGCGAACAACTACCTGTTCTCACCCGCGACGAATCTCGTCAACGATGTATTTGTGCGCTACATCGCTCCTGAGGCCAGCAATAAAAGGATCTTGATTGTTAGTCGGCTGATGGTGGTCTTGCTTGGGATGTGGTCCCTGTGGCAATCGCTGGGAATCAAATCCGTGCTGAAGATGAGCCTGCACGCTTATACGATTTATTCGGCGGCACTTACTCCGGTGATTCTTGCGGCCTTCTTTTGGAAGCGGGCGACGGCTGCCGGAGCAGTTTCAAGCATCGCTGCCGGAACATTCGTTACGGTCTTCTGGGACTTTGACTTTGTGCATAAGAATCTACCAACGATCGTCTCGGAGCGGGATGCAATCTTTCCGGCTTTGTTGGCTTCGTTGCTTGGCCTAGGTGTGGTTAGCTTGTTGACGGCAAAGCCGAGTGAGGCTCAACTGGCTCCGTTCGCGGCAGGGCCGGTGACGGAGTAAAGCAACGACAAGGGAAGAACGCAAAGGTCGCTGAGGTTGCGCAAAGGGCGCAGGCGCAACACGAAAGCGGCTCCGGAGTTTCCGGAGCCGCTTTCCTGTTGGTTGATTTCAAGTTAGAAGTACAGCTTGCCGGCAAGCTGTACCTGGCGGGGGCCGTACAGGACGCTCGACGTGCTCGACTGCGTCGCGAACGGGAGTGCGCTGGCTGCGAGGGGGACGATGCAGCCATTGTTTCCGGTTGCGGGGCAGGTGCCGCCGTTATACGCCACGCCGGGATTGACGAAAGTAAACAGGTTTGTTGTAACTCCAAGAACGTTCTTGTGGTTGAGCATATTGAACGCCTCGGCGAGAACCTCGAACTTGACCGACTCGTGGATGGTAAAGGTACGCGAGATGCGAGCGTCGATGTTGTGAATTCCCGGTCCCTTGAACGAGTTGCGCGAAGCAACAGCATCGGGAACGCGTCCGTTGGTTCCGGAGTTGAATAGCGAGAGGGCTGCTCCGGACAAACCACCATCTCCGATTGCGGAGGTTGGTGCGCTGGCCAGGAAGCCGGTGAGGGGCTGGCCATCCTGCGCTGTGACGCTGCCCGAGATGGTGAAGCCATCGACCGCATAGCGGATGAACTTATTGTCCACAAAGCTATCGATGGCGGGCTTGGCGACGACCGAGATTACGGCGCGAGTGCGCTCGTCGAGGTCCGACTTGGCATACTCTGCGCTACGTCCCTGGCGGCGTCCGCGGGCGATCGGATCGATCGGAGTATCGGTTCCGTTAAAGGTTCCATTGACACCCGAGACCTGCCCGCCGTCCATGGCCTTGGCCCAGGTAAAGTTACCGAGGATCTCGACTCCGTGGCTGATCGGCTTGCGGAAAGTTGTCACGAACGAGTGGTAGTTGCTGTTCACGTCCGAGAACCCGGTGAGGAGCGAACCGGTGCTGTTGGACAAGCGGGTTGGGTAGTACGGGATCGGAATGTTGACCGCCGACCCACCGGCCGGAAGGAACACGTAATTACGCGTTACTGCAGTGGAGGGGTCGACGTTCGTCTCGACGAAAATCGGCAGGCGAAGGCCGCGGTTGCCGACGTAGGCGATCGTAAGGGTGGAGTGGAGCGGCAGCTTCTGCTCTACCGTCAGATCCCACGAGATGGACTCGGGATTCTTGAAGTTCGGATCCAGACCGCGTGCGGCGATGGAACCGAGTGCGAGGCCAGTATCCACTGCGGGGTTCGGAGCTCCAGTAACCTGGTTGACCGGTGCCGGGCCCGGCGGCGTGAACTCCGGAACGCCACCCTTGGGGGCGTTGGCTGCGTAGGTGCCAGACTGCTGGAATGCCCGGTTGGGCTGCCCCGCAGGAGCTCCAGTGATGTTGACGTAGGGGGTGTTCGGCGACGTCAACGCGCTGACGTTGAACTGCTGCTGGTAGACGCCATTCTCGCGGCGCTGCGTGTAGTAGGCCGAGTTGGAGTTGAGACCGTAGAACATACCAAAGCCGCCGCGAACCACGGTGCCCGAAAAGGCGGTCCAGGCAACGCCCAGGCGAGGCTGAACCATGCCCTTGTAATTGTTGATCACCGAGGTATAGAGCTGCGCGGCGGGCGAGGTCAGGTTCGGCTTATCAGGCTGCGGGACGAGTTGAACGTCGTAGCGAATGCCAGCCGAGATAAGGACCGTGGGGGTAACCTTCCAGGAATCCTCGATGAAACCGTCGACGTCCGTATTCCAGAAATCGTCAGCACCGTTGCCGGTGATATTGTCGCGCACCTGCGTGAAGGAGTTGTAGTGGCGTCCGCCGTTTACCTGGTACACGTCCTGAATCCAGTTTGCAAAATTGAACTCGCTGGTACCGGTACCGTAAGTAAAGCTGCCGTCGCCCTGGAACAGGTTCTGCAACTGCTCGTGGATGAAGTTCAGGTCAAAGCCGGCCTTGACGGTGTGCTTGCCGTAGGTCGTTGAGTAGATGTCGGTGATCTGAAGGCGGTGCTCGTCCGGGAAGGCTCCGCGCGGCAGTGCACTGGTTTCGCCGTAGGAGACAATGCCGGTGAGGCCAATCGCGGGACCACCTGAGTTCGTGGTGTCGGTCTCAAGGTCACGCGCCCACTGCAAATGGACGACATTGGCCGACCGTGCGTTGATCGCGGTTTCGGCATTGACCACCAGGAAGCGCTGATGGAAATCTGCCGTACCGTTCTGGCTGATGCCGCCGCTGGTTACCGTCGTGGAGGTGTTGTAGCCGTTTGGCTGGTGGAAATTCTCCCACAGAAAGCTGGCCGAGAGGTGGGTCTTGGAATTGAGCTGATAGTCAAGGCGCGGGAAGAAGATATCCTGCTTGACGTTGCGCGGAAAGGCTCCGAGCTGCGTCTTGAGATAGGCGAGTCCAGCGGTACACTGCGCTGGGGTGATACCAGGAATGGTGCTCGGGTAGATTGCGGCGCCGCGTACGAGATAGCTAGTCGTGCCGTTGCAGAGTGAGGCGAGGTCATTCACGCTCTGTGTGGCACTGGTGTAGCCGCTGAGGTAGGTGATCGGCGTGACCTTGCGGTAGCCGTCATAGGTGAAGTGGAAGAAGAGTTTGTCCTTGATGATCGGGCCGCCGACAGACACGCCGAACTGGTTCTGCACCTTGACCGGCTTGGTCTTGGTCTGGGGGTCGATGGCGTTGTAGCCGGGGGTACGGTAGTCCTCATAGACGTCGCCGTGGATTGCGTTGCCGCCCGACTTGGTAATGGCGTTGATGATGCCGCCGGCTGCCTGGCCGAATTCAGCGGAATAGCCGGTGTTTTCGGAAGAGAACTCCTTGATCGCGTCGATCGGGTAAACATAGGGAGCGCCGATGGAACGGCCACGCGCTTCCGAGAAGAATGCCTGATTGTTGTTGGCACCGTCGACCAGGTTCGAGTTGTAGATACCGGAGATACCGCGGAAGCTGATCAAACCGGTGTTGCCATCGGGTACAACGTTCGGGGTCAGCAGCACGAAGTTATCGAAGCGGCGGCCATTGACCGGGAGGTTCGTGACCAGGACCTCAGATACGGTCTGCGCTACCGCGACCTTTTCCGTGTCGAGCAACGGCGAATCGGTCGTCACCACGACGTCCGTCGAGACGGAAGCGGCGGAAAGCGTTGCGTCCACGGTACGTGTGTCGCCGACGGTCACGCTAACGTTCTTGACATCCACTTTGCCGAAGCTTCCGCCGCCGACAATAACCTCGTACATGCCAGGCTGCAGGAAGGTGGCGGAGTAATGCCCTTCAGCGTCGGTGGTGAGGTCACGGCTCGAGCCAGTATCAAGACCCTTGATAGTGATAGACGCCCCTGAGACGACGGCCCCGGACTTGTCATGTACGGTCCCGACGATGTTTCCGAGGGCTGCCGACTGGGCCAGGGATGGCAGTGCCGTGGCGGCGGAGAGCACCAGGGCAGAAGCGAGGGCGAAAAGCCGTTTTGCTGAGAGAGTGGATTTCATGATTCGGTCAGACTCCTTGCACAGAATCCCTCGGTGAGGGAGGGGGATGGCTTGACACTCGATGGATGCAGGTGCCGTATTCGACTCCGGCGCTGGCGCACATTGGGCCTGGTTGCCGGGACACAGTATGTGATTTCACGGTGATATCTCTACGATTCAGCACAGTTGAGGCTAAGTCAAGGAAAAATTGAATACGCTGCGGAGGATGCAAATTCTTTGTGAAATTTGCTCCGGAAAACACATCAAAACTCTCGAATTTGGGAGAAAAGTATGGATTTCAGTGGAGTTGAGCCGGAATGACAGCGAACTGAATCAGCAGGTCAAACGGCACAATCTTGAGCGTATTTTCGTGCGTGGCTTCCAGCACCACCGGGCATGCCGCGCCGGCCTGTTGCACCTGCAGCCAGCGAGCCGCGCAGACACACCATCGGTCGCCCGGCTTCAGCCCCGAGAAGCCGTAGTGCGGCATCGGGGTAGACAGATCGTTGCCGAGAGCCTTGGACGCGGCCAGAAACGCTGCGTCCACGATACAGCAGATGGTGTGGACGCCGAGGTCGTCGGGGCCGGTTTCGCAGCAACCGGTGCGGTAGAAACCG
>JANXWZ010000100.1 GCA_025350865.1 Rhodanobacteraceae bacterium | reverse complement strand
GCCACCACGATGATCGCCATCACCGCCGCCGGATTTGAAATATGTACCTTGGTAAACAACCGGCTGAGCAGTCCAAGCGGGAATAGCAGGAAGAATTTAGTCAGCAGCGGCAGCGCGACCAGCTCCGGAATCGTGCCCACGCCATACACCGCGAAGCACTTGATCCACTCCTTCAGGTAGTTCCCCTTGGTCCGGAAGACGAAGTGTTTGTAGCACAGGAAAGCCATCGTAATACCGATCGGCTTGGCTGTTATCGACGCACAATCGGCCGTGAACAAAATCCATTTATGCGGCAGGATGTGCGAATAAAACGCCACCAGCATCATCGAAAGTAGAAGCGAAAATGCCGTATTCCAGACACCAACCGCTAGAAATCGGATCACCTGGCTGGGCGGCAGGAGCCGTCGCATCGCCGCAAATGGACCGTTAGGTTTGGGCGTCGCAAGTTGGGTCAGGGTTTCCAAAGTCGTGTCGAGTTTTATTTTAGCCGGTGCCATGCGGCGGTGCGACGCAATCCTTCGTCAAGCGAAACCGTTTGACGCAACCCAAGCTCTTCCTGCGCACGCAACGTTGAAGGAACGTACCGGTGTTGCAGGCGGTTGGCATCGGCAGCCTGAGCGACCTCAACCTGAACCGCGGGGTCAACTTCCTTCACAGTAACTCGCGCCAACTCGCGGATCGTAACCTCATCCTCCGACCCCACGTTGTAAGGGCGTAGCGCCGGAGCCCGAAACAGCATTGTCCACAGCCAGATCGCCAGATCGCTCGCGTATAGATAAGACCGCACCGCTGATCCGTCTGACGAGATGCGAATCGTTCCACCAGCCAGCGCGTCCCCCATGAAATTTCCCGCAGCAAAGTGCGCGTCGAGAGGGAGGTGCGGCCCCAGAAACGCGTAGCACCGCGCAACCTTCATCTCCAGTCCCACAGCCTCCGCGCTCATCCGCTCCGCCGCCAGCTTACCCATCCCGTATACCGTATCCGGAGCAGGCGTCTGCTCCTCCGACATCCGCGTCATCGTCTGCGGCCCATACACCGCGCCGGAGCTTGTAAACAGCATCTTCCGCGTCCCGGCCTGCGCCGCGAACTCCATCATCCGCGCAGCCCCTGCGATGATCGTAGACCTCATCTCCTCCGGCTCCTCTGCCATCTGCGTGGCGCTCGCCTCGGTCGCCGCATGGATCGCAAACCGAAACTGTCCCGCCGGAAACGCAAAATCCCGCACATCCCCCTGTATTAACGTCAGACTATCGACACCACGCAGGTGCGGCATCTTCTCCAGAAACCCCGCTGGATTCCGCGACAGCACGACAGCCTCCGCCCCCAACCCCAGCCGCTGGTTGGCGTGCAGAAAGCTCTCCACCAGCCAGCAGCCGAAGAACCCCGTCCCGCCGCTGATAAAGATTCGCTCTCCGCGCATCTCCTCCCACAGAGGCTTCGTCGCCGAGAGAATCTCGTCGAGGTCGGCAATCGAAATGGGCGGCAATCCGGCCAATGCCTCTAACTCCAAACTCTAAACTGTCGACTCTCAGCTCGAAGACCACGCCCTGCCGCACTAACCCGGCAGATACAGAAACACCTTCGCGGCCGTCTCCGCATCCAGATCCGGCGTCATCCGATGCAGCGGGTTCGACTCCATCGACCCCAAAGCCGTCACGCGCGAACTGATCTTCGGAAAGTAAGTCTGTTCCGGATCAATATGAACCAGGAACGCCTGCGGCCCGTCCGCATTGAACGCCGCCAGAAACGCCGGATCGTTCTCGAAGCCCGGCCCGATCCGCATCACCGGCACCGAGTAAGCAGGGAAGAGAAGTTCCCACTTCGGCATCCCCAGCCCCGTGGCGACGTCGCAACCCACATACCGCCCGCCAAAATAATTCTTCTGTGTCATGCGGATAGAAGCGTACCCATCGTCGTCGAACAGGAAGATTTTCAGGTTCAGCTTGTTCGCCCGAACCGTCCCCAACTCCTGCAGATTTTGCGTAAACCCGCCATCGCCTTCCACCAGGATCGTCCGCCGCCCCTTCGCCGCCAGCGCCGCCCCAATCGCTCCGCTAAGCCCATAGCCCATGGAGGCCAAACCTTTGTTAGTCACAACCCGTTGGCCCTGCTTCTGCGCAAACGTCTGCATCATCACCGTAAACGCGCTGCCGCTCGAGCAGGGAATCACCAGATCTTCCCAAGTCGCCAAGTCCGACAGCTTCTCCACAAACACGTACGGGCTTAGATAGCCGGCTCCGGTATTGTTCACCGGCTCCACCAGCTGCAGCGTCTTCTTCACTTCGTTGCAGAAGCCAACCCACTCGGTATAGTCGCCCAGATCGGCCACCGCAATCGCGCGAAGCACCGCGTTGGCGTCACCGCAAATCGCCATATCAATCCTTGGATGACCCTTCGCAAGTTCAGCCGGATCGCAATCCACATGGATGATCCTGCCCTCGGGAACAAATCCCTGCCAGTTGAAGCCCGTCTGCTGCAGCGACAGGCGCGTCCCCAGAGCCACGACAAGATCGGCCTGCTGCAGCAACACATTCGAGTAGCGCATCCCCCACGTATTCGGCCTCCCGAAATACAGTCGAAAGTCGGCTGGAATGCGGTCCATCGCATTCCAGGTCAGCATCAGTGGAACCGCGTTCCCCAACAACGATTTGTCTGCCAACATGGCAGCCGTCGTCTCCCGGTAAATGCCCGCGCCCAGCAAAATCACCGGTCGCTCGGCCCTGCGCACTCGCTCTATAAGCCCCGCCATCGTGTGGTCCGATATCGCCTGAAACGCCGACGTCAGCGGCACAATCGGCGTATGCAACGCCGTCTCATCCACCTGCGCGCCCTGCACATCCAGCGGCAGTTCCAGGAAGATGGGCCCCTTTCGCCCATGCCGCCCGCAGTAGGTAAGCTCAGCAAACGCACCACGGTTAATCACGGTCTCAACCAGCACTGCCCGCTCCGTGATCGGCTTCGCGATGGCAACGCCGTCGATCTCCTGAATCCCGCGCTGCCGCACCTCGCCGCGAGCCAGGTCGGCCGTCTTTACCGTGCCGCCAACCACCAGTAGTTCACGCGATTCCAGGTAAGCCCCGCCCAGCGCCGTCACGATATTCGTCAGACCCGGCCCCGCCGTCACCAACGCAAACGCCTTGGAACCCAGATGCACTTCGTTGAAATATTCGGCGGCTATTCCGGCTGCGACCTCATGAACCACCGGCACGCAAGTCAGCCTGTGGCTGCACGACTCCAGCAGATGCATGATGTTGCCGCCGGCCACAAAAAAGCAGTGCGTATAGCCCAGTGAAACCAGCCACTCGGCCAGCAGATCGGAGTATTTCGTCATCGGCTGTAGGCCTCGGTCGTCGATTGAATTGCGTCCCTCAGCCGCGCGTCAGACTCGGCACCACGCGGAATTTGTTCCAGCATCACTTCGCCTGTCGGTGCCGCAAGAATCAGTGTGTACCGATCGTTACGGTGTTTCTTGTCTGAACCGAACCGCTCCATCACCTCATCCAGACTCATCCCTGCAAGCACCTCGACCAGCCCGGGCAGCGTGCGAATCATCGTGTCCAGATGCCGTTCCAACTCGCCAACACTGGCCGCACCGCTGAAATCGATTCCACGTCTGCGCTGAAACTCCAGTGAACACAGAATCCCCAATCCCACCGCAATCCCATGCGGAATCCCGTAGTTCGAGGCGCCCTCAAGCGCGTGCCCGAACGTGTGCCCAAAATTCAGCAGTAGCCGTTCCTTCTTGTCGAACTCGTCGATCTCAATAAAGTGCTTCTTCGCCAGCAGACTGTTCACAATCACGCCTTCCAGTGCAGCGGTGTTCATCGATGTCGCAGGTCCGCAAGCCATATGCGCTGCAAACGATTCCCGCCCGCGACAGAAGCAGATCTTCGCCGCTTCAATCAAGCCACTGGCAAACTGATCCCGAGGCAGAGTCGCCGCCAGCGCCGGATCGATCAGGATAGGATCGGGCGGATGAAACGTCCCAATCAGATTCTTGTACGGCCCCACGTTGATGCTCGACTTGCCCCCAATGCACGAGTCCACCATCGCCAGCACGGTAGTCGGTTCATAAGACCAGGAGATGCCGCGCATATATACGGAGCTGACAAATGCCGCGATATCCTGCACCACGCCCCCGCCAATGGCGACCAGATGTGTCCCTCGATTGGCCCCTGCGGCCCGAAGCTGTTCGATAACAGCAGGCATGTGCTCCAGAGACTTGGCGTGTTCGGTAGCCTCGATAAAAATCGGCTCCGCACCCGAACCCGCAAAGCGCGGTCGAAAGAACTCGTCAGCCAGGATGTGTGCGTCTTCGATCCGGCTCAGGCTCTCCTCAAAGTTCCCCTGAGCAACCACCACCTCGTAGCTGCCCGTCGACGACTCAACCCTAAACGATGCGGACATGGCTGAACCCCAGATCGGCCGCAATAAATTGCCCGGTAATCCCCGTATTCTCCGGCGAGCAGAGATACAACACCACCGACGCCACGTCATCCAGGCTCGCGAGCCGTCCGAACCCCGTTGCGCTGTTCAACCGCTGCATCTGCTCGGCGGAAAGGTTGCGCCGCGCCATCGGGGTTTCAAGTGCTCCCGGCAATACCGCATTGATCAGGTGCCCATCCTTTGCCAAGTCCGCAGAGGCCGACATCACCAACCCCTGCAGCGCCGCCTTCGACACGCAATATGACAGCTTGGTCTGCCGCGCAAGATTCTGCCAGATCGAGCTGATCACGCACATCCGCGTCGCGGGGCCGAGCATCCCGCCCGTCAGCAGCGCCTTCATTGTCACCAGAATGTACGCCACGTTGGCGGCGTACAGCTCCATGTGGCGTTCCATGTCCACGTTGTAGACCGTGTCATTGCAGTTGGCACCCTGAGCCCAGCACACCGCGGTATAAGGTGTCGCCGGCCGCAAGACCTCGGCGTTGAAGTCCGTGCTCATCGGGTCAATTGCAAGCCCGGTGCGAGCCGACGCTGTACGAGCGGCACCCGTCACTTGCCAGCCTCGCTTCTCGGCCGCTTCTGCGATAGCCTCGCCAATCGCTCCGCTAGCTCCGAAGACCAGCAAATGCGGCTTCACTTGCATCTCGTGGTCCATCAGCGGTTCAGCACCGACCAGCGCTGCTCCAGCATGTCGATGCGCTTGGCGTCCTCCTGCTGGATCGCCCCGTAATAGTCACGTTTGTTCAGCAACCACAGCAGCTCAAAGTGAACCGCATTCAGCAGGCCGTCGGCAATGCTCGCCTCTCGTGCAGCCTCCGCGTCGAAGATCACCTTGCGCGTCTCGAATCGCGTCAGGTGGACATCCAGCATCTTCCGCAGCACCGGGATCGAGTCCGACGAAACTCCGCCGCCAACCACAAGGTCCAGGCCCTTTTCCTTGCATTTGGCGCAGGTCGCCAGCACATAGTCCGTCACCACATCGCCGTTGATCGCGTCTCGACCAAGTCCGGCTGACATGGAAAAGTCCACGCGCCCAAATACAATTCCGTCCAGTTCCGGAGCCCGTTCCGTCTCGATCGCCAGAGCCTCAAGCTGCTGGAAGGCGGTAATGGTTTCGAGGTTGAACAGGAAGTCAGTCTCTTCGCGCTCTTCTGGCGAATAAATCTTGCTGACTGCGTCGGCAAACTTAGTCAGCGCGTAGGTGCTCTCGATCATCGGCGCGATGATGTAGTCCACGCCAATCTGCTTGCTCTCGATCAGGTCGCGCATCGCCTCGCACCCGCCGATCTTCAGCCCCAGCTTTAAATCGGCCTTGCGGCAGATCTCCACCAGCCGCAGCAGTTCGTCCACCCGCGTGCCTTCAGCCTCAAATTCGGCTTTCACAGCGGTATATCCGAAGTGGTCCTTGCCGGTCTTCAGCAGTTCGAGCATCTTGCGTTCACGTGCATTCATCGTGAGCCAGTTCCTTTGTTTGCCATTCCTGTAACTTCGCGATTATACGCTGGGATGCTCGTGGTCTTTGGTTCGGATACCAGCCGAGCATGGGGAGTTGAGCTCGCAACCAATTCGGGTAGAATTCTCCTCAGTCCACCGCCGCAGCTATTCTGGACAGGTCAGCGAGTCCCTCAAAAATGAATCTATTCTCCATCGAATTTCGTCCCGCCAAGGTGCTTTCCTGGACCCTGCTTGCCACCCTTTCCGCCGTTTTCGCAGCAGCCCAGCCCAACGCTCCCGTTACTCCCACGCCGGAGCTGCTGTGGAAGACTGGTGCACCCATGGCGCAGGGAACCGCCGAAATCGACCAGCCGACCCTCTCCACCTACCTGCCAGCCTCCAACCCCACCAAGACCGCCGTCATCATCGCTCCCGGCGGCGGCTACGCTCACCTCTCCATGCAGAAGGAGGGCGAGGATATCGCCCGCTGGCTGAATGCACACGGCGTCGCGGGGTTTGTCCTCAAATATCGCCTCGGCCCCAACTACCACCACCCCACCGAATTAGGGGACGCTCAGCGCGCCATCCGCACCGTCCGCTCTCGCGCTGCGGAATTTGGGATCGCACCGGACCACATCGGCATGTTCGGTTTCTCCGCCGGCGGCCACCTCACCGCATCCGCCGGAACCCTCTACGACCAGGGCCCGCCAGCCAACGCCGACGACATCGACAAGCTATCCGCGCGCCCCGACTTCCTCATCCTTGCCTACCCCGTCATCACGCTCGAAGAGCCCTACCTGCACAAGGGATCGCTCAAATACCTGCTCGGCGACACCCCCGACCCCGCGCTCGTCCAACTGCTCTCGCCCGAAAAGCACGTCACCAAAGACACCCCGCCCACCTTCATCTACACCACCACCGACGATGGAACAGTCCCGGTGATGAACTCGGTCATGTTCTACTCCGCGCTGATCGCCGCCAAGGTTCCAGCTGAAATGCACATCTTCGCCCACGGCCCGCACGGCACCGGCCTCGCCCCGGGCTTCCCGGACCTCAAGACCTGGCCCGACCTGCTCGCAACCTGGATGCGCTCACGCGGCTACATGGAAAAGCAGTAACGTCCGGCATCAACCTACTGAGGCCGTCATTCTGGCGCAGCCAGAATCTCCGTATTTTGTTTGTCATTCCGAAGGAATCTACTTTTGCCCTTGCCGTCCGGGCTAGAGGCCCGACCTGACTCAAGCCTACCTACCGCAGATAACTATCCGTCTTCTCGATCCAATCCTGCCGTGGCGGCGCGAAAATATCCAGCCCTTCCATATCCTCATGCGCAATCGCCGAATGAGGCAGGTTCGCCGGAATCACCAGAATTTCTCCGGCGTTCACCATCTTTGACACGCCGCCGATAAGAAATTCCAGCGACCCGCTCACGATCAGCGAAATCTGCTCGTTCGGGTGCTGATGCGTCGGGACCACGCAACCTTTCTTCAGCGCAATTTTCGCCAGCATAGCCTCTTCGCCATGCACAAACTGCCTTGTAAACAGCGGGTTCATCTGCTCAGCCAAAACCTCGGCCCAGCTATACAGGGTCGCCCCGCCAACATCGATGGAATTTGTCATAAGACCGCCTTCGGAATCGGATTTTTTGTAATGCGTACTGCGCTTGTGTAGAGTAAGCCAAACACGCTCACATTTGTGTTGCGCGGCTGCAAGGAAATGGAATCGAATGCAAAAGATCGAAGCAATAATCCAGCCGTCCAAGCTGGATGAAGTCAAAGACGCACTCATTGAGATTGGCGTCCTGGGAATTACCGTAACGGAAGCGCGCGGTCACGGTCGCCAAAAGGGCCACACGGAGTTCTACCGCGGACGCGAATATGCGGTCGACCTCCTGCCCAAGTTGATGGTCGAAGTAGTGGTAGTCGACGCCATGGTCGAGCCCGCAATCCAGGCCATCCTCACCGGAGCCAGGACCGGAAAGATTGGGGACGGCAAGATCTTCGTCTCGCGGATCGACGAAGCCATCCGCATCCGCAACGACGAGCGCGGCGACATCGCGTTGTAGCGAAAGGTGTAGCGACACGCAGCAACAGCAGCACCCGACTCAACGGCCTGGAGGGAGCGTAGTCAATGCCAAATGACAACAACCTTCCTCGCGGAAGCGACCCCGCACACCGCCGTCTCTACGACGAGCAGATGCAGTCTATTCGCGCCGACTTTGAAGCTCATCCGCACCGCCTGAAGTCCGGAACCATCGCCGTCAAGGGCCGCTCGGCAGCCGTCGACGTGCTCGTCTCGACGTTGTGGGCCGAGGTCCAGGCGACCGATCCCGTCCTCGCCTCCGGCATCGCAGTCGTGGCTGTCGGCGGCTACGGACGCCGCGAGCTCTTCCCCCATTCCGACGTCGATCTGATGTCCCTGCTTGACACGAATGTCTCCGAGAAGGCCGTTAAGGAACCCATCCGCCGCCTCAGCCAGACGCTCTGGGACGCAGGCCTGCGCGTCTCGCCAATCACCCGGACGCTGGCCGAATGCGTTCGCTTCGATCCCGAGAACGTCGAGTTTACCCTCGCAATTCTCGATTCCCGCTATGTGGCTGGCGCGCAGCACATCTTTACGCAACTGGTCGAGAAGACGATTCCGAAGCTTCTCTCACGCGACCGAAAGGCCTGCATAGCAAGGCTAATCGAGGTGACGACCAACCGCCACGCACGCTATGGCGACACGCTCTTCCACCTGGAGCCGAATGTAAAGGAGTGCCCCGGCGGACTGCGCGACGCGCACGTCTGCGAGTGGCTCGCACGCCTCAACCCCGTGGCCGACACGCAGTCCGAAATGCACCCCGGCGAATTTGCCGAAGCTCGCGAGTACTTGTTGCTGGTGCGGGCCTTCCTGCACTTTCGCCACGGCCGCGACGACAACACGCTCGACTGGCGCACACAGGATCAGGCCGCAGCCGTTGGCCTTGGCACGTCCCGCCGTGAGATCGACCCGGCCTTCTGGATGCGCCTCTACTTCCGCCACGAGCGCGCCATCGAGCGAGCGATCTCCCAGGCCATCGAGGAGTTCACACCCGCCCGTCCAAAGCTGATTCTGCCTTCGCTCAGCGGCGTGCGCCGCGCTCACCAGGCAGGTGCTCACCCGGGCTTTGATATTCGCGAAAGCCGGATTTCCTTCGCGCCGCAAGCCGCCGCCTCCCGTCGGCCCAACGCCCCCGCCGATCCCGCCCACGACCCCGAAGTGGCCTTTGCCATCTTCACCGCCATGTCCAGAACCGGCGCCCGGCTGCCCCGAGCCACCGAGGCGAGGCTCGAAGATGCCCTGCCGATCCTCTCCGCCCAGATGGAAGACGGCCCCGGTCTGTGGCTGCACCTTCAGGCCATCCTCTGCGGTCCGTTCGCGGGCCGTGCGCTCCGGTCGATGCACGCGCTAGGCATTTTGGAGCTCGTGATCCCCGAGTTCCACGGCATCGATGCCCTCGTCATCCGCGACGCCTACCACCGCTACACCGTCGACGAACACACGTTCGTCGTCATCGATACGCTGCACGCCCTCGCCGCCTTGCCGGTCGCCCAGGATTCCTGGGCCTCCCGCTTCGGTTCCATCCTCCGCGACCTCCCCCACCCGGCGCTGCTCTACTTCGCTGCCCTGATGCACGACACCGGCAAAGGCCACGCCACCGACGGCCACGCGATGGAGTCGGCGCGCATGACCCGCAATGTGATGTCCCGGCTGGAGGTCGACCCCTACGAGACCAATCTCGTGCTCGACATCATCAAAAACCACCTCGAAATGTCCGCCGCCCTCCGCCGCGACGTCTTCGATCAGCAGACCATTCGCGCCTTCGCCTCGCGTGTCCCAACTCCCGAAGCCCTGCGCATGTTGACGCTCTTCACCTACGCCGACATCAGTGCCGTTCATCCCGACGCACTCACCGCATGGAAGGCCGAGAATTTGTGGCGTCTGCATATGGCTACGGCCAATTTCCTCGATCGCAACGTCGACGAGGAGCGCGTCGCATCGGTCGCCGACGTCGAACTTGGCGACATCATGCACCGCGTCCACGCGCTGCGGCCGGGACGGAAGACTGAGGTCGCGCGCTTCCTCGAAGGCCTCCCGCGTCGCTACCTGCTCACCCGAACCCCCGACCACATCCGCGCGAATGTCGAGATGGCATCCCGGATCGAGGCCCCCGGCTCCGACCCCATCCAACTCGACTTCCGCTACGCCCCTGGCCTCAGCGAACTCACGCTCATCACCCGCGACCGCCCCAAGCTCTTCGCCTCTATGGCCGGCGCTCTCGCGGCCTGGGGTATGAACATTGTCACCGCCGACGCCTTCTCCAATGCCCACGGCCTTGTCGTCGACAGCTTCCGCTTCACCGACACCTTCCGCACCCTCGAACTCAACGAGTCGGAGCGCGAGACCTTCTGCGACAGTGTCCGCAACGTCATGTCCGGCAAAGCCAGCCTCGACGCCATGCTCGCCGCCCGTCGCCGAGCCCGGCGTGTCGCGCCCAAGGTCGTGGTCGAATCGCGCGTCGACTTCGACGACTCCGCATCATCCCAAAGCACGCTGCTCCAGGTGGTCGCGCAGGATACCCCCGGACTCC
Organism: Rhodanobacteraceae bacterium; assembly: GCA_025350865.1. Taxonomy (GTDB): domain Bacteria; phylum Acidobacteriota; class Terriglobia; order Terriglobales; family Acidobacteriaceae; genus Edaphobacter. The sequence goes on along the minus strand of JANXWZ010000100.1, from coordinate 28,830 downwards.
TGCGCGCCCTATCGCTCACCCTTGCCGAGCAGGCTTGCAACGTCAACGTCGCTCTGGTCGATACCGAAGGCGAGATGGCCATCGACGTCTTCTACATCACCCAGGCCGGCTCCAAGCTCGACAGCCCGCAAAAGGAGTTGCTGGCGAAGCTCCTCATCGACGCAATTACCGCCAACGCCGCCTGATTCCGATGTTCTAGACTGGACCTTGATGACTGCCTGCCCGATCTCTCTAGTCCTGTTCGCAACTCTCCTTTCCGCCCCAGCCAACGCCGCACCCGCGACCAAGCCGGCCTGCCGAACCGCGGTCCTCGAGGGCGAACTGAACGCCGGCCAGCCCTCGTCGCAGCCGATCGGCAACGGCCTGAAACTCTACTTCCAGCCCATCCACTCCGGCTGGATTTTACGGATTCTCCCGGCGTCCAGGCCGACTGGCGACCACGACTACGCCGAGCTGGCGACGCCTCCGTACCAGTCCGTCTCCCCGCTTTCCATTTCCACCGATTTCGCCTTCCGCGCCCAGGACGCCATCGGCTGGAATCCCCGCCGATTTCGCTTCGCCACCACCCAAGCCAGCTTCCATCATCTCGAGCAGGCCTACCTAAAATTTCAGTCGGGCGGCTCCACTCCCTCCGCCGAATCGCAAGCCGATCTCGCCAGCCAGATCGCCCTCGCTACCGAGGCTACGCTCTCCATCCTCGACTCGCGTCTGGTCGCTGGAACCGCCGATCAATGGCAGATGGCTGCTGCCGTCGCCTCGCACTTCAACACCACCGCCCACACCCTCGTGCAGGAGCCCGACGGAACCACCAGCGCCCTCGGTCGCGTCGTCTGGATTCGCTACCGGCTGGAGCTCCGCGCCCCCGTCGGCTTTGCCCTGAATCCCGGCGTCCACACCCAGCCAGCGCCTTGCGCCGCTCCATAATTGCTTACCTGACCAACCTGTAGCGGTGTTGGTGCATCCATGCATTTGAACGCAAATTGTTGGGTCGCAATGAATTCTCTCCCTTCTCGTACTGGCTTTACCCCTGATCCGACTTATTATCAATACATGAGCACATCTTCACAGCAGCCATCGAGCAGCGCCCCGCCATCCGGTGGGAAGGCCGTGCAAGACCGGTATTTCTTCGGCGCACTCGATAGCACCGTCGACAACCGCGAAAAATTGCGCGAAGTGAATTGGGGCTCCGAGCAGCCCGAAGGCGTCGTCCTCGCCTCGCTCGACGCTGCCATCAACTGGGTGCGCAAGAACTCCGTCTGGCCCATGACCTTCGGCCTCGCCTGCTGCGCCATCGAGATGATGTCGATGGGCGGTTCGCGCTACGACATCGCCCGCTTCGGCGCAGAGGTGTTCCGTCCCTCGCCGCGCCAGAGCGATCTGATGATTATCGCCGGACGCGTCTCGCAGAAGATGGCTCCCGTCATCCGTCGCCTTTACGAGCAGATGCCTGAACCGAAATGGGTTATCTCCATGGGCGCTTGCGCCACTTCGGGCGGTGTCTTCAACAATTACGCGCTGTTACAGGGCGTCAACCAGATCATCCCGGTGGATATCTATGTGCCGGGTTGCCCGCCGCGTCCAGAGCAGCTTCTGTACGCAATCACCTTATTGCAGGAAAAAATCCAGGACGAGCGGGGAACAGTCCGTCGGACTCTGAATCTCAGTTAGTCATTTCCATCCATCACGCCGGGTCGGGATGGCGTCGATGGTTCCAAGGTGCACTTCCGGGTTGGCCTTTCCGGTTGTGGGCCAGTAGTGTTGAGTAGTATTGCAATCGCAGCATTTTGTTGTATGTAGTGGTATTAACTGCTGTAAACTTTGGTGGATAGAGACAATCGAATCGTGTTTTACCAGGTTTCGAGCACATTAATGATTTTTTGTGGAGGAAGTCGAATGGTTTATCGCCCGTTACGTCATATTGGCCGGCTCGGACTGGCTGCTTGCGCAGTCAGCCTTGGAGTCGCGAGCCTGAGTGCGCAGACCGCACCCAGCACTACCGCCCCGGTGGGGCCTAACCCTTCGCGTTTCGACCTCTTCACTGGCTACTCGTACTTTGGCGCTCACGGCCAGGTCAAGCCCGCGAACATCAACTACTCGTCCATTAACCTCGGAGCCATCGGCAGCGGCGCGTACTACTTCAACAAGTACGTCGGTGCAGAGGCCAACTTCGTTGCGCATCCCGATGGTCAGAACGACGGACTGTACAGCGTTAGCGGCGGTCTGATCGCACGCGCGCCCATGCAGAACTTCACCCTCTTTGCGCATGGCCTGGTCGGTGCTTCCTATCTCGGCGGACCGAACACGGACTGCGGAGACAACGTCTCCCCTTGCTCGATTCCCACACAGGAACATGAGCCTTACCGGTGGGGCCCGACCCTGACCGCAGGCGGCGGCATGGACTACGACCTGCCGTTCTTCAACAACCGCTTCTCGCTCCGCCTGTTTGAGGCTGACTACCGCTACATCCACGCCGATTTCGGTCCGGCTACCAGTGTCCCCACCTTCGGCATCCTCGGCGGGCGTGCCAACCTCTCCGGCGTAGACCTCAGCACCGGAATCGTGACGCACTTCGGCCACATCATCCCGCCGCCGCCCGTCACCTACACCTGCGCGGTTAGCCCGGCCTCCATCTACCCTGGCGACCCAATAACCGTCACCGGCACGGCCGTGAACCTCAACCCTAAGAAGACTGCCACCTACAAGTGGACTTCGACGGGCGGAACCATTGCAGGCACCACCGCCACTGCAAACGTAGATACCAAGGGCATCGCTCCCGGCGCCTATACCGTCAAGGGCAACGTCTCGGAGGGCGCCAAGCCGGGCCAGTTCGCGGACTGCTCCGGCGACTTCACCGTCAAGCCGTTCGACCCGCCGACTGTTAGCTGCTCGGCTGCACCGTCCACGGTCGATATGGGTGGTTCGTCCACGATCACCGCAAGCGGTGTAAGCCCCCAGAATCGCGCTCTCACCTATAGCTATAGTTCATCGGCTGGCAGCGTTTCGGGCACTTCCAGCTCGGCAACCCTGTCGACCGCCGGCGTAGCGGGTGGTACCAGCATCACAGTCACCTGCAATGTTGTCGACGACCTGGGCAAGACCGCTACCGCGATGACTTCGGTGGCGATCAACCGTCCTCCGCCGCCGCCTCCTGCTGCGGTCGTTCGTCCGAGCACCAGCAACCTGTGCTCGGTCAGCTTCGAGCGCGACGCCAAGCGTCCGACCCGCGTCGACAACGAGGGCAAGGCTTGCCTCGATGAACTCGCACTCAGCCTGCAGCGCTCCACCGATGCCAAGTTGGATATCATCGGCAACGCAACCGCCAAGGAGAAGACCCCCGCCAAGAGCAAGAAGATCAAGAAGGCTGATCTCGCTGCTGAGCGCGCTGTCAATACCAAGGACTACCTGGTCAAGGAGAAAGGCCTCGATGCTTCCCGCATCGTCGTCATGACCGGTTCAGACGATGCGAAGACGGTCACCACTGTCCTCGTGCCGGCTGGCGCGGATACCTCGGCCATCTCAGCAAGCCCCGTGGACGAGACTGCAGTCAAGGTCCAGCCCCGCAAGGCAGCAGTAGCTCGGAAGCACAAGAAGTAGATCGCCGCAGTTGAACCACCAACGGCTGGCTGAGCGCATGCTCAGCCAGCCGTTGCATCGTTACAAGTTGCTCGCCGATATACCCCGTATTACCACTACCGTCGTTTGTGCGTCTTACTGTCATGAACTTAGGTGACAATGGGTAGAGCCGCTGAGTTTTGCGGCTCGATGGGTGTACTTCAAAACTCGACCAGGATGGATCGTTCGATGAATCGTAAGTGGGGTGTGTGCGCGTTGTTGCTTGCATCGGTCTGGGCTCCATTATTTGGAGAAGCCGGGCCGGGAGCCAAGCCTTGGGTAGCGTTCGGGCCCGATGGCGGCGACGCGCGGCGCATCGCTCCGGACCCACGCGACCACTCGCACCTGTACCTTGGCACCGCGAACGGCTGGATTTACGAGTCGCACAATGGCGGTGCAAGTTGGGTGCGCCTGGCGCAGGTAGGCAAACGCGACGATCTTGTGCTCGATTCCATCTCTGTTGACGCGCAGAACCCAAATCACATCGTCGTAGGGGCCTGGGTGATCGACCGTCCCGACGGCGGTATCTATATCAGTTGGGACGCCGGCGTTACCTGGACCAACCAGCCGGAGATGCGCGGACAATCCATTCGAGCACTCGGCGAAAGCTCCTCAAATCCCAGAATTCTGGTTGCCGGAACGTTGCAGGGCGTCTACCGCTCCACCGATGGCGGACAGCGCTGGAAGCGCATCAGCCCGGCCGACAATGCCGAGATTCACAATGTCGAATCCATTGCGATCGACCCCAAAGACCCCAACATCATCTACGCTGGGACCTGGCACCTGCCGTGGAAGTCAGTCGATGGCGGCGACCACTGGAACAGCATCAAGCAGGGAATTATCGAGGACTCCGACGTTTTTTCGATCATCGTAGACCCGATCACGCCGTCCACCGTCTTCGCCAGCGCCTGCTCGGGAATTTACAAGAGCGACAATGCCGGACTGCGCTTCGACAAGATTCAAGGCATACCTTCTTCCGCTCGACGCACGCGGAAGCTGCTGCAGGACCCCACCAACCTCAACACCGTCTTTGCCGGAACGACCGAAGGTCTCTTCCGTTCGACCGATAGCGGTAAGACCTGGTTCCGGACTACGGGGCCGGAGACCATCGTCAATGATGTAGCCGTCGACATGACCAACCCCAAGCGTGTCCTGATCGCGACCGATCGCGGCGGCGTTATGGCGTCCGACGACGGCGGAGATACCTTCCACGCGTCCAACCGCGGCTTCTCCGCACGGCAGGTGACTTCGATCAAGCGCGACAACAACCGTCCCGATACGCTCTTTGTCGGCGTGGTGAACGACAAGGACTGGGGCGGAGTCTTCCAGAGCGACAACGGTGGTCAAAGCTGGATCCAGCGCAGCGACGGCCTTTCCGGACGAGACGTCTTTTCGCTCGGACAGGCGCCGGACGGCACCATGATCGCCGGGACAGCCCACGGACTCTTCCGCCTCGACTCGATTACTCGAGCCTGGAACCGCGTCGAGTCGGCCCCAGGCGTTGCCGCCCGGCCCGAGTCCGTGCAGGCGATCCTGACCCGGGCTCCCGTTCCCGTCACGCCGGAAGCCCCTGCGGCCCAGATAGCCAAACAGTCTCCCCGCGGCAAACTGACCCGTAAACAGCAGTTGGCCGCGAAGCGTCACCCTGTTGCGACACGTACTGTGACCAGGGCGTCCAAGCCCGTAGCACACAAGCACGTCGCTCCCAAGCAAGTGGTAGCCGCAGCACCGGTCCCCACCCCGGCCCGCGTCTTTGATGGCAGCGTGTACGCCTTTGCCACAGCGGGTCAGTCCATGTTGGCGATCACCTCCGACGGCTTGCTCACCTCAGTTGACAGCGGGCTCAACTGGACGGCGACCGGGCCGAGCAGCAGCCCTGACTGGCGTTTTCTCGCCGCAGCCAGAAAGAACGTCGTCGCCGCGTCGCTCCACACAATTCAGGTTTCATCCGATAGCGGAATTATCTGGGAATCGGTGACGCCTCCAGAGGCATTGACCCAGATCGCAGCCGTCGCAATCGAGTCATCCGGCGAGATTTGGCTGGGCGGCAGCCAAGGCGTCTTCGTTACGACCAACCGCGGCAAGAGCTGGTCAACCCCCAAAAATCTCTACCTGAGTGGCGTCAACAACATCTTCTACGACGAACCGTCAGATCGCGTAATGATTACCACCGCCGGTAACAGCAGCCTGGTCTTCACCGTGCAGCTTCCAACCCGGCAAGTGACGTTTACCGATACCGGCTGGAACCTCCGCTTTGCCCGGTCGCTGGGTGATCACATCGTAGCCGCCACACTATTCGACGGCATCGTAGTGCAGCCGCGGATGGTCGCCACTCCCATCGCTACGCTTACCCCAACGCAGGCCGAGGTCAGCTCAGCCTCGAGCCCCACCGGACAGGCCAAGCAGGATTAGTATTAACTCATGACCTCCGGACTTGCTTCCAAGCCGCATCACTCGTTCCAAACCGACGACCCGGCGCTCGAGCCCATTGCCACCAAAGTTCTAGCCGGGGAGCGGCTCAACTTCGACGACGGCGTAGCGCTGTGCCGCTCAGGCGACATTCTCGCCGTCGGCTGGCTCGCGAATCTGGTGCGGGAACGGATGCATGGCGACCTCGCTTACTTCAATGTCAATCGCCACATCAACCCCACCAACGTCTGCGTGGCGTCCTGCCGCCTGTGCGCCTTCGGCCGCAAGAAGGGCGAGGCCGATACCTACACCATGGCGCTCGAAGAGGCGTGGGCGACGGCTGGCGAAGGCTATATAGACGCAGTCACGGAGTTCCACATCGTCGGCGGCCTGCACCCCGACCTGCCGTTTTCTTACTTCATGGATCTGGTTCGCGGCCTGAAGGAGCGGTATCCAAAGGTCCATATCAAAGCCTTTACCATGGTCGAGATCGCGTTTCTCGCCAAGCGCGGCAAGATGACGATCGAAGAGGCGCTGCTCCAGATGAAGGAAGCCGGCGTTGATTCCATGCCTGGCGGCGGGGCGGAGATCTTTGCGGACCGTGTGCGGCACATCATCTGCGACCACAAGATCGACGGCGGCGAGTGGCTGGAGACGGCGCGCCTGGCCCACAAGATGGGCTTCCGGTCGAACGCCACGATGCTCTACGGGCATGTGGAAGAGATCGAGGATCGCGTCGATCACCTGCTTCGTCTGCGCGAGGTTCAGGACGATACAGGCGGCTTTCAGACCTTCATTCCGCTGTCGTTCCATCCTGACAATACGGCCTTGTCGCACATCAACAAGTCCACTGGAATGTTGGACATCCGCCAGATTGCGGTAGGCCGATTGATGCTCGATAACTTTCCCCATATCAAGAGCTACTGGCAGATGGTGACGCCGCAGATGGCGCAAATATCCCTCCGCTTCGGGGCCGACGATATCGATGGGACGGTGGTGGAAGAGAAGATCTACCACGACGCCGGTGCGACCACACCGCAGGGGATGCGGCGGGCGGATCTGATCCGTTTGATTACGGAAGCGGGGCGCGTTCCGTTTGAACGGGATACGCTGTATCGCGCCGTCACTCGTTCTGAAAACACGTTCACCGTCGCGTCGTAACATGTCTGAAATCAGTCTTCGAGACGGAACTGCAAACGACATCGGCGCGATGTACGAACTCGATCTGCTGTGCTTCGAAGGTCCATTTAGCTTCGACCTGGCATCGATGCGAAGGTACGCCACCCACCCTAAGTCTATTGTTATCATTGCCGAACGAGATGATTTGTTGGTTGGGTTCATTGTCGTGAATCCGGCTCGCCGAAAGGCTTTGCAGTCGGCGTATGTCACGACCCTGGATGTGCACCCGGAGGCGAGGCGGCAGGGAATCGCCAAGGCGCTGCTGACGGCGGCCGAAGACAGGGCCGCGGCAACCGGTGCTATCTCGATGCAATTGCACGTGTTTGCAGGGAATTCGGCTGCGATTCAGTTTTACGAGGCCGCCGGATACGAGCAGGCTCTGTTCACGGAAGACTTCTATGCACCCGGTCTGGATGCATGGATGCTGATCAAAACGATTTAATTCGATCCCTCTTGCGTCTTATCACAATCTGCAATATGCTTATCACGGATTGCAATAGAGGCATCCGTAGCCATGAAGTTGGCAGACAAGATTCGTTACCTGCGCGAGGTCGAAGGATCGTTGCGCGGACTTGATCGGGCGATGACCCAGCAGGAGCTGGTTCGGGCGATCGCCGACGAGAACGACGGCAAGACGATCTCTCAGTCGTACGTCTCCCAGCTTGAGTCTGGCGTGCGTCCCCACCTGACCAATACGACTCGTTTGCTGTTGGCTCGGTTCTTCAAGGTTCACCCCGGTTACCTGGTCGACGATCCGGAGAACTTTCAGGCCGAGTTGCGGACGAGCGAGCTTCTCGAAGACAAGCTCGACCTGTGGCTGGTCGCTGGGGCGGAGCGCTTTGGACGCCGCGACCCGGAGGTTTGCCGGGCATTGCTTGCGCTGGCTCATCACGACGATTCTCGCGGGTGCCTGCTGCTGCTGGAATCGATCCTGAAGACACCTGCGCTGGTCGACCGGCTTACGGCGGTTCTCACGCCAATCAAGGAAACATCGCAACCCGAAGTACCGGCTCACAAAGAGAGAGCCACTTCATGAACACGTTTTATCTGACTTGCTTTACCGTCGGCTTCGTTCTGAGGCTGCAGGGCCAGGCCGAAGCCGACATTATCTTCTCGAAGGGCGATGCGGAAGCCAAGGCCATGAACGTGAAGGTCGAGGCATATCAGGGGTGGACGCAGGCGGCGGTGGTCGACAAGCTGATCACCAATATGGCCGATGTTGTGCGCGCCATGGCGGAGCCGCTGTCAAAGGTCGACAAGATCACGATCGTCTCGACGGACAGCGACGACCATACGGGCGCCAACAAACTGACCGGTGACATGACGCGGATTGCGGCGCAGGTGCCGGCCCTGTTTGAAGCACTGAGCGGCATGAAGATGAGCGACCTGATGGCAAACGTGAAGGCGATGAAGCCGCGCGTGGACGATCAGCCGCAGGCCTAACGGCATTCCCTCGTGGTCGTGGCCGACCACGGGCGCCCGGTGCAACCATAACCCCTAACCCTGCAAACAGAGGACAATATGCTTCACCTAATCGTGTTCATCGTGATCGTCTCGGTTGTCATCCGTCTTATTACGGCACCGTTCCGGCATGGGTACCGCCGCCGCCACTACGGGTATGGCGATGGTTTCTACAACCCATATCGTTAAGGTTGCCGTCGTCGGCATGGATTGATTGGTGCTTGGTTGCTGATTCTGGCGTTGGTCGCGTTGGATCGTTTGTTTACGCGGCGGTTTTAGGAGCGTATAGCGGTGAAATGCATACGACGAAAGGCATGATCCCCGAGCTGTAAGCTATTAGCTTTGAGCTGACAGCAAGGCATGTGCCGCATACGGCATCATGGGGAGGGGAAGAGGATGAGTCTTCTGGAGCGGGTTGCGTCGCTGGTGCAGGCGGATGTTCCCGCGCTGCTTCTGAAGGCGGATGATCCCGAGCGCTTTGCGGCCCAGCTGGTTCTGGATATGGAGAATCAGTTGGTGCAGCTTAAGACCGAGGTGGCGATTGCGATTGGCGAACGGCATCGGCTGCTGAAGGTGAAGAAGGATGAGCATGCGGCCCATGCTGCGTGGCTTCAGAGGGTGGACACCGCTTTGGCACTGGGCGAGGACGACCTGTCGGGGTTGTCTCTCGAACGCGCTCTTGCGATGCAGAAGAGGGCTGAAGCGTCGGACAGGCAATACGTTGACAAGTCGGCTGAGGTGGATCTGCTGCGGCGGGCGTATGCGGAGCTTCAGGCGAAGTTGCGGGAGACCAAGCCTCGAGTCGAGTTCGTGCTCGGGCATTTTCAGCGGAACCGATCCATTGCCCGGGCAATGGCGGCGGTGGCGGAGCTGCGGAAGTCGGTGGTGCAGGCGACTGGCATGCGGGGCGTGGTTGCCAAGGCGGCGGCGGAAGTGGTCGTGCCGGAGACTGCCGTGGGGCGGATTAAGAGCATTGATGAGCAGAATCGGCTCGATGCCCTGTTGGTGGAACTGAAGGATACGAGACGAGATTAGGAGCAAAAAAGTCCGGTTCTGGCACATTTTTTTTGCTTCGCCTCGGTACTGTGTAAAACTCACTATCATTGTGGAAAAGGACGCAAATGGGGGTACAAGCCATTTGTTTACAGAAGTTTAGGTGTTATGAAATTGCATACTGTATTCCCGTATTGCTTCTGTTTCTACATCGAATAGTAGAAATGGTGAACTCACAGCGGGAGTGGCACCCGATTTATCAACTCACGTGGTTGGACCTCTCTTGACAGTGACTATGTGATGGGCGTTTGATAGGCGCGCTTCGATTTCCGAACAAATCCCGGTCCCCAGCAAGGGTTGCTATTTCAATGGCTTAGCAGGACGGGGCAGGGAATCGAACACACATGTTTCACTCTGCGGAGGCAGTCCCATGCACGTACTTTCACAAGCCATTCATCGGCTCGCATTTGGTGTGCGAGCGATTTTGATACTTTGCCTGTTTCTGGCGCCGGTGGCGGCCAGTGCACAACTTGCCGGAACAGGCACGATCCAGGGTACGGTGACGGACTCGACCGGCGCTGTGATCCCCGGGGCTACGGTCTCGATCAATAACATTTCGACCAACGTGAAGCGTACGGCTGTGACGGATTCGGCGGGTGGCTATGTGTTTCCGAACATCGACATCGGGACGTACACCCTGACGGCGGCGTTCGCGGGCTTCCAGACGTATGTGAAGACGGGCAACGTGCTCGAAGTCGGCAGCAATATTGGTGTTAACGTCCCGATGACCATCGGCAGCCAGGACCAGCGGGTGGAAGTGAAGGCGGATGGGTTGGCGTTGCAGACGGAGGACGTATCGTTCAAGCAGACGGTGGACGAGCGGACACTGACGGAGATGCCCTTGAATGGGCGGCAGATTTCTGCGTTGATTACAGTTTCGGGCGGCGCGGCACCGGCTCCGGGCGGCGACTTTACGGGCAGCAAGTACAGCTATCAGACCATCTCGGTGTCGATTGCGGGCGGTAATGGAAACACGACGCAGTGGAGGCTGGACGGCGGCGACAACAACGACTACATGGCGAATGGCAACCTGCCGTTTCCTTTCCCGGATGCGGTTGGCGAGTTCAGCGTGGAATCGTCGGCACTGGGCGCGCAGTCGGGTATGCACTCGGGCGGTTTGGTGAATGCGGTGACGAAGTCGGGGACGAACCGTTTCCATGGGTCGGCGTTCGAGTTTATCCGCAACAACTACCTGGATGCGCAGGACTTCTTCTCCACTTGCAACATCGTGGCTCCGGCGACGACCTGCACGGCCAAGAACAGCCTGCACCAGAATCAGTATGGCGGGACGTTCGGCGGGCCGGTGCGGATTCCGAAGCTGTATGACGGCCGCGACAAGCTGTTTTTCTTTGCGGCGCTTCAGTACCTTCGCAGCGCACAGTCTGCGGCGACGACGACGGCACGGGTGCCGACCGCGGCAAACCTTGCGGGCGACTTCTCGGTGACGGATGGTCCGGCCTGCCAGTCGGGCAAGACGCTGGCTTTGTTCGACCCGATTACGGGCGCGAAGCTGGTGGGCAACAAGTACGCTTCGACCCCGGTGTGGAACGCGCAGGCGCTGGCACTGCAGAAGTATCTGCCGGCGATCGATCCGGGAAACGATCCGAACGGCTGCGGCATTGTGAGCTATGCGATTCCGTCGCAGAAGTTCGATAAGCAGTTCATCACACGCATGGACTACAAGATCGGCTCGAAGCACAACCTGTATGGGCGTTATCTGCTGGATGGGTATCAGGCTCCGAGCTTCTTCTCGAAGACGAACATCCTGCTGGCGACGCCGGCACCGGGCAACTACCAGCGGGTGCAGACGGCGACGATCGGCGAGAACTGGACGATCAACTCGAAGACGGTGAACTCGGCGCACGTGACGGTGACGCGCCGGTACAACCTGCGGTCCTCCGCGCCGGGAATCAACGCCTGCACGCTTGGGGTGCAGATCTATTGCGCGGTTGACACCGGCTTTCAATCGACAGTCACGGGCAAGTTCAGCACGTATTGCGGGACGTGCGCACCGGGCCACTACAACGACAATTCGCTGTCCTTTTTGGACGACGTGACGATGATTCGTGGGAAGCACAACATCGTGTTCGGCGGCGAGATTGTGCGCAACCAACTGAATATCGTCGGAGCGTTCCAGTCGAACGGCAACTTCAGCTTCTCGGGTACCTATAGCGGCAATGGTCCGGCTGGCGGCTCGCTTGCGGGCGATGCGAACCTGGACCTGCTGGCTGGGGTGCAGAACTCGTTCTCGCAGAGCAAACAGCAGCAGAATGCACTGCGCGGCAATATCCCCAGCCTGTACCTGCAGGATACATTCCACGCGACGAAGCGGCTGACGGCTGTGGCGGGAGTGCGGTGGTCGCCGGAGTACTTCCCGGTGGACTACTTCAATCGCGGATCGACGTTTGATATGCAGGCTTTTCTGAGCAACAAGGTGAGCTCGGTCTATCCGACTGCTCCTGCGGGCTCGTATTTCTTTGGAGATACGGGGGTTTCGCGGGAGTTTACGAAGAACTCCCCATGGCAGTTTTCGCCGAATGTGGGTGCATCGTTCGACCTGACGGGGAACGGCAAGACCGTGCTTCGCGGAGGAGCCGAGCTGATCTACGACGAGGTAAACTTCTTCACGGCACAACGTGTGAACCAGAATCCGCCGTTCGCAACGGCTGTAAGTCCGTCGACTTCGGGCCAGATCAGCCTGACCAACCCTTGGACCGTGAACGGTGTCAATACGAACCCGTTCCCGCAGCCTCTGATTCCGACCAAGGCGCAGGCGGTGTTTCCGGCACAGGGCCAGTTCATTGTGCTGCCGCCGCACTTCCGTCCGTCGTATACGATCCAGTACACGGCCAGCATCCAGCATGACTTCAGCCATGGCTGGGAGATGCAGTTGCAGTACATCGGCAATGGAACGCGGCACGCTCCGATCGGCTATCCCCTGAACAACGCCAACTTCGTACCTGGGGTTTGGGGTGTTGGCGCGACGGGTTGCTCCGGAGTTGTGACGACAGGTCCGGCGTCGGTGCTTTTGCTGGCGGCTAAGAACTATGCTCCAGGCTCGAACTGCTCGCAGACCGGCAATCAGCTCTCGCGGTATGCACTGACTGTTGCCAACCCAGCCCAGGGTAATCAGTACCTCGGCGGCGGCGGCGGTACGGTGTTGGTGGGGGACTACGGCACAGCCAACTACAACGGCCTGGTCACGACGGTGCAGCATAGGCTTTCGTCGACGTTCAGCCTGCTGGCAAACTGGACGTGGTCGCACTGCCTGAACCTGGCGGATGGCGCTGGGGATATTACGGGCAGCAGCGTTTCGCGTCCGAACCAGCCGGCGTTGGACTACGGTCCGTGCGGATCGGACTACCGGCATATCGAGAACGTTGTGCTGGTGACGAAGAGCAACTTCTCGCTGCCGACGGTCGCGAAGCTGCTGGTGAACAACTGGGAGTTTGCTCCGAAGATCCAGATTCTGTCGGGTGCTCCGTTCAACGTGACTTCGGGGCAGGACAACTCGCTGACGAATAATAGCGGTCTGGATCGTCCGAATCTGGTGCCGGGTGCCTCGGTGTATTCACGGGTTGCGTTCCAGAAAGTCAACACGGCAGCGACTCGTCAGTATCTGAATCCGGCGGCGTTTACCCAGGTGACGTCCGGTTGCCCGGGGTACGCGACGAATGCGGTGTCGGCGCTGACCTGCCCGCAGTTTGGGACGCAGGGCAGTGTGAGCAGAAACGCCTTCCGCGGTATTCCTGCGTATAACGTGGACGCCCAGGTTTCGCGTATCTTTCCGATCTACGAGGGGTTCAATGCGACGCTGCGGCTGGAGGCGTTCAACATCATCAACCACCCAAACTTTGGCAACCCGGTGACGAACGTGAATACGACCGCAACGTTCGGGCAGGTGACCGGCACGTCGAACAGCGCGCGCGTGTTCCAGGGGAGCGTGAAGTTGAGCTTCTAGTTTTGTAAGTAAGACGGACAAGAGCCCCGGGATTTTGCCGGGGCTCTTGCTGTTTGCGGGTGTGGGAGGAGGATAACGGCAACAGCAACGGCGGGAACGGGGATGAGAGGGATAAGGGCGGGATGAGTTCGGGATGAAAGAGCTTGATGGTGGTTGGTGGGAAGTGGGTAAGGATTCTTCGAGTTTAGAGTTGGGAGTTAAGGCGGGGTTGTGTGACGGGCGTTTGGCCTTGGAAGCTGGGACGGGGCAAGATCAGATTCGATGTTCCCACGGCAGCGTGGCGGACCATCGAAATACTGAGATTCTTCGCTTCGCTCAGAATGACCTCGGTGGAATGACGGCCAAAACGAAAGAGGCCGGACTTGGCACCCGGGCTCTTTCTGTACGGCGTGGGTCTAGTAAAGGACCTTGAGGCCGAACTGGATTACGCGCGGGGTGAAGGTGCTGGAGATGATTCCGCCGGTGGTTGCGGTGGTGCCGTTGGTTCCGCCGATGGTGTTGGGCAGGTAGAGGTTGGTGTGGTTGAGGAGGTTGTAGAACTCGGTGCGGAACTCCACCTTGAGGCTTTCGATAGGGGTGGAGAACTTCTTGTTGAGGGCGAGGTCAGTCTGGTAGAAGGCCGGGTTGCGGAGGTAGTTGCGTGGTGCGTTGCCGAAGGGGCTACCGGTGGTGGCGGGCAGGTTGAAGGCTGCGGGGTTGAGGAACTGGATGAAGCCGCTGGAGGCGATCTGCGTGTTCAGCTTGGTGGCGACGCCGGGGTTGATGTTGGGGCGGTAGAGGTTGGCGCCGCGGAAGCTGTTGCCGATTGTGGGCGATACCGCGTTGGCGGCACCGGGTGAGTAGGTGAGGTTGAACGGTGTGCCAGACTGCATGGTGTTGATGGTTGAGATCTGCCAGCCACCGATGGCTGCGTCTACGAGGCCGTTGGTGTTGGAAAGGAAGGGGCGTCCGTGGCCGACGGGAAGCTCATAGACGATGCTGGTGACGTTGGAGATGGGCAGGTTGTAGTCGGACTGACCGTAGTCGGCGCGGATGTTGTTGATGTCCTGCACGGATGGGGTATTGCCTTCGAGCGAGGCGCTGGTCTCGTCGAGAGCGTGGGACCAGGTGAAGGAGTTGAGCAGGGTGAGTCCGGCGACGAAGCGCTGCTCGTAGCGGAGCTGGAGCGAGTTGTAGTTGGAGACGAAGTCGTTGAGGGCTTCGGTGATGTCGGAGAACTTGTTGTAGGGGCGGTTGGCCTGCGAGTAACCGATGGCGGGGTTGAGCTGGTTGGCGTTGACGAAGCCCTGGAGCTTGACGCCGTGGTTGCCGACGTAGGCGAGGTCGATGAGGCTGTTCTTGAAGAGCTGGCGCTGGACGCTGAGGAAGAAGCTCTCGACGTAGCTGTCCTTGGTGTCTTTGGGGACGTAGGTGACGTTGTCGGTGAGGGGGTTGAAGGTGCTGGTAAGGCCGACAGGGAAGCCCTGCTCCTCGCTGACGTAGCAGGTGCCGATCTGGGCTACGGTGGGGGTGCCGGTGCAGTGGTTGGTAGGGGTGGGTTTGAGGTTGGCCTGGTTGACGGCGACGAAGAGCGCGTGGGGGGCATTGATGCCGAGGATATTGCCGGAGCCAGCGCGGGTGTAGTGGACGTAGCTCATGCCGAAGCCGCCGCGGATGGCGGTCTTGGAATCTGCGGCGAGGGCGAAGCCGATGCGCGGGGCGAAGTCGGTGAAGACGGGGTTGACGAGGCTATTGCCGTAGATGCCGCCGGGGTTCTGAAGCTGGTTGACGAAGGCGTTGGGGGCGACCGTCTTGTCGATGGTATCGATCTGCTGGGTGGCGGGGTTGAAGTTGGAGATGAAGCTGTTCTGCTCGGTGTAGGGTGAGCCGTACTCCCAGCGGAGGCCGAGGTTGAGGGTGAGGTTGGGGAGGGCCTTCCAATCATCCTGGGCGTAGACGTTGTGGAAGGTCTGGCGGAGGTGCGCCTCGAACTCGTTGGCGGCGGAGTAGGCGCTGGTGGTGCCGAAGAGGAAGTCGGCGAAGAAGGTGTCGGCGACGGCGCTGGAGTTGAGGGCGGGGGTGGCGGAGCCAGCGGCACAGGTGCCTACGCCGGGGATGACGGTCCCAGCGGGGCAGGCGCTATAGGCTCCGCCGTAAGTGAAGGAACCGTAGAGCGGGTTATTGTCGCTGACGCCCATCCAGACCTTCTCGTATTCGTAGCCGAACTTGAGGGAGTGGCGGCCCCGGACGAGGGTGAAGTTGACCTTGGGGTCGAGCAGGGCGGGGTTCTGGAATTGCGGGTTGGTGCTCTGGCGACCGAAGCCGGTGAAGTTGCTGATAGAGGTGGTGGGAAGGCCTCCGGCGACGGCGGGGTCGGTGGGCAGACCGGGGATGGCGAAGGCGGTGCTACCGATGGAGGTGGAGAACTTGCCAGCCTTGGTGCGGGAGAGGCCGAGGCGCGCATCCAGGACTTTGTTGGAGCCGAAGAGGCGGGTGTAACCGGCGACGACCTGCTGGTCGAGGACGCGGATGCGGCCGTTGGTCTGGCCGTCGAGGGGGTGGGGGAGGGCGGGGGCGTTGAGGGCGTTTTCCTTTCGATCGCTGGCGCGGAGGAACCAGGAAGTGGTGGGGTTCTGCTGGAAGTCGAAGCGGAGATCGCCCTTGTCGGAGTTGTCGTAGAAGGGGACTTGGACGTGATAGTTGAACTGGGCGAGGCCGGTTGCGGCGGCGACGGGGATGGTGGGGTCAGTGGGGACGGCGGCGAAGGCCTTGATGATCTGCTGGGAGACGGGGTTGATGGCGGACTGCGGGATTGGGGTTCCGGCAGGGTAGACGATGCCGGTGAGGGGGTTGCGGACGGGGACGACGAGCTTGCCGATGAGCTCGTTGGCGGTGGGCAGGGTGAGGACGCTGAGGGGCTTGAGGACCTGACGGAAGCCTTCGTAGTCGAGGAAGAAGAAGAGGCGGTCTTTGAGGATGGGGCCACCGAGATTAGCACCGAACTGGTTGCGGTTGAAGGTGGACTTCTTGAAGGGGACGACGGCTCCGGCGGCGTTGGACTGGGTGGGCTTGAAGAAGCCGGTGGCGTTCAGGTCAGTGTTGCGGATGAACTCGTATAACGTGGTGTGGAATTTGTTGCTGCCGCTCTGCGACGCGACGTTGATGGTGGCACCGGAGCTGCGGCCGTACTCGGCTGACTCGTTGTTGGTGACGGTCTGGAACTGGGCGACGGAGTCGGGCGGGATGGCGATGATCTGGTTGTCGAAACCCTGGTTGGACTCGCCATAGGCGTTGTTGTCGAGGCCGTCGAGAAGGAAGTTGTTGAACATGCTGCGCTCGCCGTTGATGTTGAACGAACCGGCGCGGGTGAGCGAGGTGATGGAGGTGGTGGTGTAGGACGAGGGGGCCTGGCGTGAGCCGGTGACGAGGCCGAGGAGATCGGAGTAGTTGCGGGTGACGAGCGGGAAGGCCTCGCTCTGATAGTTGGTGATGGTCTGGCCGCGCTCGCTGGTTTCGGTTTCAAGCTGGAGGGCGACGTCTTTGACTTCGACGGTTTCGGCGGTGCCGCTGATTTTGAGGCCGAGATCGATACGGTTGCGTCCGCCGACCGAGATGGTGATGTTTTTTGCGGTGGTGTTGGCAAAACCGGCGGCGGTGGCGGAGATGCTGTAAGTACCGACCTTGAGGGTGGGGACTTCGTAGTCGCCGGAGGGGCCGGTTTTAGACTGGGTGGCAATGCCGGTGCCGTCGCTGGTTATGATGACGAGGGCTCCGGCGATGGGGGCTCCGCTGGGGTCCTTGATGGTTCCGACCAGGCTGCCGTTGTCGTATTGGGCCTGGAGGCTGGCGCAGAACACGACGAAGGCGAGCGCAGAGAGTAGCTTGCACACGGATTTAGAAATATTGGTTAGCATGACCGAACCGTATAGCGGGGCGGTTACGGGACGGTCAAGGGAGTGTAAACGTGCGATGTATAAGGGGGTGGGGCGGAGGAAATTTGGTGAGACGAAAGGCATGATTCTCGAGCTGTCAGCTCCTGATCTATAAGCTGACAGCTAGTGCAACAGCAGATCCCTGCGGGATGACAACCAAAAAAGCAAACCCTGCGGGATGACAACCCAAAAAGCAATCCCTGCGGGATGACAACCAAAAAAGCAAAGGAGCGTTAGCGTTTTCCGAAGACGTCGCCCATGCGGCGGATCTGGGCGCCTACGCCGCGGAGCTTCTCTTCGATGCGCTCGTAGCCGCGGTCGATGTGGTAGACGCGGTCGAGGATGGTCTCGCCCTCGGCCACCAGCGCGGCGAGGACGAGCGAAGCGGAGGCGCGTAGGTCCGAGCACATCACGGCTGCGGATTGGAGTTTGGCTCCGCCTCGGATGGTGGCGGTGCGGCCCTGGACGGTGATGTTGGCGCCCATCCGGTTGAGTTCCTGGACGTGCATGAATCGGTTTTCGAAGATGTTTTCGGTGACGACGGAGGTTCCGTCGGCCTGGGTGACGAGGGCCATGAACTGGGCCTGCATGTCGGTGGGGAAGCCGGGGTATTCCTCGGTGGAGATGTCGGCGGGCTTGAGCTGGCCGTCGGAGCGGACGCGAATATGGTCGGTGCCAACGTCGAGCCGGACGCCGCACTCCTGCAACTTGGAGAGGAGAGAGCCTAGGTGCGCGGGGTCGCAGCCATCGACGATGAGGTCTCCGCCGGAGATGGCACCGGCGAGGAGGAAGGTGCCGGCTTCGATGCGGTCGGGGTTGATGCGGTGGCGGGCTCCGTGGAGTCTGGTGACGCCCTGGACGCGCACGGTGGAGGTGCCGGCGCCTTCGATTTTGGCTCCCATGGCGAGGAGCAGGGCGGCGAGGTCGGTGACTTCGGGCTCGCGGGCACAGTTCTCGAGCACGGTTTCGCCTTCGGCGAGGACGGCGGCCATCAGGATGTCTTCGGTGCCGGTGACGGTGATCTTGTCGAAGACGATGTGCGCGGCCTTCAGCGGGGAGGCTCCGTTGTTGGGTGAGCGGGCTTCGAGGTAGCCGTGATCCTGGGTGATGGTTGCGCCCATGGCTTCGAGGGCCTTGAGATGGAGGTCGATGGGGCGGCCTCCGATGGCGCAGCCGCCGGGCATCGCTACGCGAGCCATGCCGGTGCGGGCGATGAGCGGGCCGAGCACGAGCGAACTCGCGCGCATGGTCTTGACAATCTCGTATTTGGCGACGGGATCGGAGAGGACGGCGCAGCGGATGTGGGTGCGGTGCTGGGCTCGGCCGTAGCCGAGCTGAACTTCGCCGCCCATGGATTCGAGCAGCTTGCGCTCGGTCTCGATGTCGCGGACCTGCGGAATGTTTTCGAGGATGAGCTCGTCTTCAGTGAGGATTGCGGCAGCCATACAGGGCAGCGCCGAGTTCTTCGCGCCCGAAACTTTAATCGTACCCAGCAGGGGATTGCCCCCGCGTACTACAAACTTGTCCATCGTTCGATTTTACGGAGTATGCCTGTGTGAATGGGTGGCAAGATTGATTCTGGCGCGCCCCGTCGCTGGGAGACGGGGCGCAGAGGGTGGGGGTTAGAGCGCAGCAGACTGCCGAAATACTGAGATTCTTCGCTTCGCTCAGAATGACCTCATTTGGCTAGACTGCGGGCGGTGGAGCGGTTGGGGGCTGGGTGCCGCGTTTACCGTGGCGATGCTCGGACTTGAGGGTTGCGAGTTGCTGCTGTTGCGCGGGAGTGAGGATAGCACTGATCTTCTGCTGGGTGTCCATCATGATGGCTTTGCGCTGCTTGCGGAGGGATTTGGGGTCGGAGGTGGTGTCGGCTGACAGGGCGGCAATGCGTTGCTGGCGGTCCGCAAGGATGAGGCCGATTTGCGACTGCTGGTCGGGGGTGAGGCTGAGCTCTTTGGAGAGCCGTTTGGTCTCACGGATGGGATCGGATTTGTGGGTTTGTGCTTGCGGCGGTTGCGCGACGGCAAGAGTGCCGAAGCCGAGGGCAAGGATGAAAATCGAAGATTTGATAGACCGGTGCATAGGATGGCTCCAGGGGTGGGCCCTTGCAGTTCAGGCCCGCTCTATCTTCTGAAACACCGGGACGGCTGGAGTAGTTTCGAGCAACTTTTTATTTTTGGGCCAAGGGCGGCATGCGAGTGGGGTACTTGGGAAGGCAACGACAAGTACAACCGCAAATCCCTGAGGGATCACAAACAAAAAAGGAAATGGCTACCGGGTGACAAACGAAGGAGCAGTTTGTGCGCTAGAGTTCGAGGCGGGAATCGTCGATGGCCAAGCGGACGTTGCCGTCGGATTTGGCGAGGCGGCGGACGGCTTCCATCTTATCTACGTTGGCTTTGAGCATGACGACAGCGATGGGGATGGACTTGCCGGCGGACTTGATGGTGCGGATGGCGGTGTCGCGGTCGATGTTGCAGACGCTCATGAGAACCCGGATACCGCGCTCGACGAGCTTGGCGTTCTTCATGTGCACGTTCACCATCAGGTTGTCGTAGACATAGCCGAGGCGGGTCATGGCGCCGGTGGTGATCATGTTGAGGATCATCTTCTGGGCGGTGGAGGCCTTCATGCGGGTGGAACCGGAGATCACCTCGGGCCCTACGTCGATGATGATGCTGGTGTCGGAAACGTCGGCGAGCGGGGTGTCTTCGTTGCAGGTAACGCAGGCGGTCTTGGCGCCGCGGGCGCGGGCGTACTCAACGGCACCGACGACGTAGGGGGTGCGGCCACTAGCGGAGACGCCGATGACGATATCTTTGCGGGTGGGGCGGCGGCGGGCGATGTCGCGCTGACCGATCTCGGGTGAATCTTCGTTGACATCAGAGGCGGAGGCGAGGGCCTTGGGGCCTCCGGCCATAATGTACTGGACCTGGGAGGGGGCTGTTGAAAACGTGGGCGGACACTCGCTGGCGTCGAGCGAGGAGATGCGTCCGCTGGATCCTGCGCCGACATAAATGAGGCGGCCGCCGTCGCGGAGTGAGCGGGCCACTGTATCGATGACGATGGCGATCTCGGGCAGCGCCTTTTTGACGGAGGTGGCGACTTTGGAGTCATCGTGGTTGATGATTCGCGCGATTTCGAGCGCGCTTTTCGTGTCGAGGCCTTGCGATGCGACGTTGGGGCTTTCGGTCGTCAAGGCTGCGAGTTCGTGATGGCTCCAGCCCGGTGTGGGCTTTTCGGGCTTTTCTGACGGTTGCGGCTCAGTCATTGTGAGGGTGGCCATATGGTTTATTGCGCAGTACCTGTCCATTCTAGTCCTATGATTCAAAAGATGCGCAGCAAACATTTTTGCGGCTTGGGTTGCAAAACAAGGACATACTCGGGAACCGGAGCGGACTTGCCACTGGTTTGCGATGTATGCAATCTGACATAGGGGGCGTCTAATGGGATGGAAGGGAAGCACAAAACGATGCCTGATACAGCGACCATCCTGACGGCTCCGAGGATTGCCAAGCATGCGGGCATGACGGTTGCGGGGCTGGCGGAACGGTACAGCCCGCAGACGAGCGGGGCTATCCCTGCGCTGTGGCGGCGTTTTGGGCCAATCATGCGCGACATTCCCGGGCAGGTTGGGGCGAATACCTACGGCGTGTGTTTTGGATTTGAGCCGGACGGCTCGTTCAACTATCTGTGTGGCGTGCAGGTGGCGCCGGGGCAGGCTCTTCCTGCTGGATTGACGTCTGTGGAAATCCGGAACCAAACTTTTGCCGTTTTCGACCACACGGGGCATATTTCCGGGATCAGCGCGACCTGGAAGGCAATCTTTGGTGAGTGGTTGCCGTCTTCGGGATGTAGTCTCGAAGTGGAGCCACAATTCGAGGTTTATAGCGAAGCGTTCGACCCGCAGAGCGGGATGGGGCTGGTCGAAATCTGGATACCGTTGAAGGCAGGAACCGCAGCTTGATCGACCCAAATGTGCAACCCGAAGTGCCTCAACCGCGGCTGATTGCGCTGCGATCATGGATTCGCGACCTTGCGCTTTCGATTCTGGTGTCGGCGTTTATTATCGTGTTTCTGTACCAGCCGGTGCGGGTGGAAGGTACGTCGATGCTGCCGAACCTGGAGGATCAGGATCGGCTGTTCATCAACAAGCTGGCGTTTCGTGTGGGCGAGGTGCAGCGGGGCGATGTTGTGGTGTTCCAGTACCCGCGGGATCATACGAAGAGCTACATCAAGCGGGTGATCGGATTGCCAGGGGATCGGGTGACGATCGATCACGGACAGGTCATCGTGAATGGTCGTCCGCTGGTGGAGTCGTATGTGCCGGCCCGGTTTACGGATGATCGGTCGCAGCCGACGCTGACGATTCCGGAGAATGAGTTTTTTGTGATGGGGGATCACCGGTCGATTTCGAGTGATAGCCGTGATTTTGGGCCGGTGGATCGGGAATTGATTTATGGCAAGGCGGCGTTTGTGTATTGGCCGATGGATCAGGCGGGTGTGGTTCGGTAGGGTGGGTGAGAGACGGATTCAGGCCTGGAGGCGGGTGGGGCTGGGCAATTGCAGTCGAGTTGGTCCGGGCAAAAGGCGTGATTTATGAGCTGTGAGCTTGAGAGATGTCAGCTTACAGCTTAAGGCAACTTCGCTGAGGGGTTTTCGCCGCCAGAAAGACAACTACGGAGATTATGGCTTTGCCAGAATGACGGCTGTGGTTGGTTGGCTGTGTAGCAACGCGTCAGGCGGTTTGGTATTTGACGATGCGGCAGAAGGTGTCGGGGTCGAGGCTGGCTCCGCCTACGAGTGCGCCGTCGATGTCGGGCTGGGCCATGAGGGTGGCGGTGTTTTCGGGTTTGACGGAGCCGCCGTAGAGGATTCGGGTGGATTCGGCGCGGGCAGAGCCGAGGGTTGCGGCGATCTCGCGGCGGATGATGGCGTGGGCTTCCTGGGCCTGGTTGGGCGTGGCGGTGCTGCCGGTTCCGATGGCCCAGATGGGCTCGTAGGCGATGACGAGGGCTGCGGAGCTTTCCGGTTCGACACCGTTGAGGGCGCAGGCGATCTGCCAGCGGAGGACGGCTTCGGTGAGGCCGGACTGGCGCTTTTCGAGCGATTCGCCGACGCAGACGACGGGGGTAAGGCCGTGGAGGAGCGCGGCCTTGAGCTTCCAGTTGACCATGTCGTCGGTTTCGTGGGCGTACATGCGGCGCTCGGAGTGGCCGAGCAGGACGTGGGTGCAGTGAATGCTGGCCAGCATGGTCGGCGAGGTCTGGCCGGTGTATGGACCTTCGTTGAGCCAGTGCATGGTCTGTGCCCCGGCGCGAACGTTCGAGCCTTTGACAGCTTCGATGACGTGGCTGAGCGAGGTGCTGGTGGGGAAGAGGACGATCTCGTCGCGAGTGTGGTCGTGGATCATGGGCAAAAATTTCGCGACGAAGTCTACGGATTCGCGCGGGGTTTTGTACATCTTCCAGTTGCCGGCAATAATGCGTTTGCGCATGTGTTGTAGAGGGTCTCTATCTATTTGTCGGTGAGGGCTTCGACGCCGGGAAGGGTTTTGCCTTCGAGGAATTCGAGGGATGCTCCGCCGCCGGTGGAGATGTGGGTGATCTTGTCGGCGAAGCCGGACTTGTGGATGGCCGAGACGGAATCGCCTCCACCGACGATTGTTGTCGCGTCTTCGTTAGCGGCTACCGCCTTGGCGATGGCATTGGTGCCGTGGGCGAAGGCGGGGAACTCGAAGACTCCCATGGGGCCGTTCCAAAGGACGGTCTGGGCTTCGGCGATCTCGGCGGCGAAGAGTTTCTCGGTTTTGGGACCGATGTCGAGAGCCATGAGGCCGGCGGGAAATGGGCCGGTGCCCTCGAAGCGGGTGATGTTCGCCTTGGGGTCGAAGCTGTCCGCGAGCAGGTGATCGATGGGCAGGAGGAACTTGATGCCTCGACGCTCGGCTTCGTCCAGAGCAGCGCGAGCGACGTCGATCTTGTCTTCCTCAACGAGCGATTTGCCGGTGGACTGGCCATGAGCGCGGAGGAAGGTGTAGGCCATGCCGCCTCCGATGAGGATGGCGTCGGCCTTGTTCATGAGGCTCTGGATGACGGTGATCTTGTCGGAAACTTTGGCTCCGCCGATGATGGCGACGAAGGGTTTGTCGGGTTCGTTGAGAGCCTTGCCGAGATGCTTGAGTTCGGACTCCATGAGGAGGCCGGCGGCGGATTGTGCGACGAAGTGGGTGATGCCTTCGGTGGAGGCGTGGGCGCGGTGGGCGCTGCCGAAGGCGTCGTTGATGTAGACCTCGCAGAGGCCGGCGAGTTGTTTGGCGAAGGCGGGATCGTTGGCTTCTTCTTCGGCGTGGAAGCGCAGGTTTTCGAGCAGCAGGGTCTGGCCGGGCTCGAGGTTCATGACGATTTCGCGGGTGACGTCGCCGATGCAGTCGGGAGCGAAGCCGACGTTTTCATCTTCGCCGAGAACGTGGTCGAGCAGCTCGCGCAGGCGGTCGACGACGGGACGAAGGCTCATGGCGGTAACGACCTTGCCCTTGGGACGGCCGAGGTGGGAGCAGAGGATGACCTTGGCCTTGCGGCGGACGGCGTACTCGATGGTGGGGATGGTCTCCCGGATGCGGGTGTCGTCGAGGATGCGGGGCGTGTCGTCTTTGGAGAGCGGGACGTTGAAGTCGACCCGGATGAGAACGCGCTTGCCGGTGAGGTCGAGATCGCGGATGGAGAGCTTTGCCATGAGTTGCATTCCTCAGGTCTTATTTCACCACGTTAGGGGTGGTTCTGGGAGCGGTAAACTTCCGGGTGGGTGGTGGCGTTCGTCGCCCGGAGACAACTACGGAGATTCAGGCTCCGCCAGAATGACGGCGGTGTGGTGTGGAATGGATGGCCTCAGCGTTCAGTGACTCTAGCCGACGGGTTGGTCGGGGATGAGGGCGTCGACTTCGATTTCGACCTTCCAGCGTGGGTCGATGAGGCCGGCGACGATGACCATGGTGGCGGCGGGACGAATGAGCGAGAAGAACTTGCCGTGGACCCGGGCGACGGCCTCCCAGCACTCGCGGTCGGTGAGGTAGATGCGGGTGCGGACGATGTGCTCGAAGCTGGTGCCGGCCTGCTTGAGGATTCCGGCGATGGTGGTGAGGCACTGGTCGGCCTGGGCTGCGGGGTCGGCGTCGTCAGCGCCGACTGGACCGGTGCCGGAGACCATGACGTGGGGCCCGACACGAACGGCGCGGGAGAAACCAATGACGGGCTCGTACGGCGAGGTGCCGGCGAAGTTGGTGCGGATGAGTGAGGTTTCCATGGGGATATCATCTCGCATGTTGGGTGGGATTGGGTATTGGGGTCGCGTGAGAGACTCAGAATGGAGGTTCTGGATGCTGCGTTCGATGTTTATTGCGATGTCCCGCAACAAGGCGTTGCGGCGGTTCTCGGAGAGTTCTTCGCTGGGGCGTAAGCTTTCCAGCCGATTTGTAGCAGGGATGACGATCGAGGCGGCTCTGGATGCGGCGGCCCGGGTCAATAGCGAGGGGATACAAGCGACGCTGGACTCGCTGGGCGAGAGCGTGACCGATCCGGCGCAGGCACAGCATAGCGCGGACATTTACCACCAGCTGATCGATGCAATCGAGGCCCGCGGGTTGAAGGCGAATGTGAGCGTGAAGCTGTCGCAGGTGGGCATGGAGATTGATCCGGCGCTGGCGGAGACGATTGTGGCCGGGATGGTGGAACACGCGGCGAAGGCCTGGACGTTTGTGCGGATCGACATGGAAGGCTCCGAATATACGGAAGCGACAATTGCGATGACGGAGCGCCTGCACGCGCAGTGGCCGGGCAGCGTGGGGACGGTGTTGCAGGCTTACCTGCGGCGGACGACGGCGGATGCGCGAAGGTTGGTGGGGCAGGGGATCCGGATTCGGCTGTGCAAGGGGGCTTACAAGGAGCCGGCGGAGATTGCGTTTCCGGAGAAGAAGGATGTGGATCAGAACTACTCGGAACTGATGCTGCTGCTGGCGACGAGCGGCGTGTTCTGCGGGATGGCGACGCACGATGAGGTGATCGTGGGTCGGATGCGCCGGTTTGTGGAAGAGACGAAGCTGGATAAGTCGAAGTTCGAATTTCAGATGTTGTACGGGGTGAGGCGGGATCTGCAACGCGAGCTTGCGAAGGACGGGTATGGGGTGCGGGTTTATATTCCGTTTGGGCCGGAGTGGTACCCGTACTTTATGCGGAGACTGGCGGAACGGCCGGCGAATGTGGTGTTTCTGGCTAAGAACTTTTTCAAGAATTAAGGCGTGGGCGGGAAAGGGAGGAAGAGCAAAAGCAGATCCCTGCGGGATGACAAACAAAAGGGCTGAAGGGCGGGGGCTAGCGCGGCTGTGTGGGTTGTGCGGCAGGGGCTTGGAGCGGGGCGTAGATGGGTGCGACGTTGAGCAGGCTGCCGATGGCGGTGCGCTCCGGGTCGCTGAACTGGGTGCGGTATTGTGGGGATTCAATGAAAGCCTGGCGCTGGGCGGGCGGCATGTCGCGCAGTTGGAAGAACTGGCGCGAGACGACGTGGCGTCGCTCCTCGGGAATGCTGCCGAGTTGTGCCATGGCGTTGCGGACCTGCTGACGCTGGACGGGGGCGAGGCTCTCCATGGCCTCGGTGCGGCCGATCAGCTTGGAGCGGTCGGCCATCGACATGTTGTTGAGCTGGGTGAGGCGCTGATGCAACTGTTGCTGCTCCTGAGGGGGGAGGGAGCGGAAGCCAGGTTCGTTTTCCAGGGCGCGCTGCTGATCAACGAGGGGCAGGTGGCGGTGGGTCTCCATCCACTGGCCGATATGCAATTGATTTTGCGCGGCGCGATTGGCGTTGGCATTGGGCCGCACAGTGGGCGCGGCGGAAACCTGCGGCAACGGTCGTTGCTGGGTGGGGGCAATGGTTGCCGCAGGGGATTGTGGTGCTGAAACCGGACCCATCATGGAGCGGACTTCGGATGGCTGGGGTGGAGTGACGCGATTTTCCGGC
The DNA here is from genome assembly GCA_025350865.1 of Rhodanobacteraceae bacterium. Classification (GTDB taxonomy): domain Bacteria; phylum Acidobacteriota; class Terriglobia; order Terriglobales; family Acidobacteriaceae; genus Edaphobacter. Next base: position 2,235 of record JANXWZ010000100.1, on the reverse strand, counting down.
TGCCGAACTGGCGGAATTCTCGGCTGAGCAGCGGGTGCCGGGCGCGGGGCGGGGCGCTGCGGGAGGACCATCCGGGGAGCGGCTCCGGGGCGAGCGGGCCTGGGATTTTGGCAGATCGCAGGGAGGACCGATACGGCAGCCAGGGCAACTACGGCGGAATACACCCCCGCTTGCCGAAACAGCGTGCTGCTGGGGCGGGCGAACCGAATTGGGTGGGCGGTGATCATTTTGATGCGTTCTGGGATTGAGAATGGGTCAACGGTGCAAAGGGCTAAGTTGTCGGCGCGGAATTCTGTGAAGAATCTGGGTTGAGCTGTGATCCGTCGTCGTCGTCCTGTAATTCGTCCAGTTGCTGAAATGCCTGTTCGTTGCGGTCGAAAATTTGCAGGTCGCGCACCGCGGCCGAGGCTTCGGGGGAATGGCCTACGTTCGGGGCGACAACCAGGAGACTGCCGCCTCCTATTACCAGGGCGAGCGACAGGGCACCCACCATCGCGGGGCGAAAGTTGCGTCCGGTATTGAAGCGCAGGCGAGTTGCGAGGCTCTCGAACCAACCCATGCGCGGAGCCGCCTGCTCCTCGCGCATCAGGACCGCGAGTTTTTGATTGAAATAGGGGGTGGGCTCCGGCGCGATCCAGGTGTCTAGCAGGCTGAAGGTCTGCTGGAACGAGATATACTCTTCGGCACAGGGGGGGCAGGCCTTCATGTGCGCGACGGCGGCGACGCTGGGGGCCAACTCCGGGGTGAGGACGATGTCCATCAACTCCGCGCCGAAGTCCTTGCAATCTATCGTGGTGAGATTATTCTTCTTGAAGCTCATGGTGGTTCTCCTTCCGGGCCTCACTGCGCCTTTCGGGTTGGTCTGCGTTTGCGATCTTCGCAAAGACACATTTCAGATCCAACTCTATATGTTGCAGCGAATTTGAAAACAATTACTTCTTTGAAAACAATCTGTTGCCTGACTACACAAAACCTTTCAGCTTCTCGCGCAGCGTCTGGTAGGCGCGAAACAACAACGATTTGGTGGCCGACTCGCTCAGTTTGAGGACATCGCCAATCTGGCTGTAATCCATTCCTTCATACTTGTGCATCAACACAGCCATCTTCTGGCGCTCGGGGAGGGCCAGCACATGCTCCCGGATTGCGGCCATGCGCTCGTCGCGCAGGAGGCGGGACTCGACATCCGGGGTGGAATCTGCCACGTCCGGGGTGGTTCCGGTCTCGGAATCGGGCTCATCCAAATAGACGGTCGAAGCTGTCCGTTCGTGTCGCGTGTCGCGTGCCTGATTGACGCCGAGGTTGGTCGCGATGCGGTAGAGCCAGGTGCTGAAGCGAGCCTCGGCGCGATAGGTTTCGCGGGATCGATAGACGCGGAGAAAGACTTCCTGGGCGAGTTCTTCGGCGACGGCCTGGTTGCGCGTCATGCGGTACATGAAGTTGATGATCGGCTTGCGGTACTTCTGGATGAGGAAGTCGAACCCTGCCATGTTGCCGGCCTTAAGTTCGAGCATGATGGCGGCGTCCTCCATCTGGGCGAAATCGCCGTTGAGATGGAGCCCGGCCAGGTCGGCTGACGCTTGTGCAAGCGGCTCCACGACGCCGGATTGCAGGTGCGCGGGATGGATTGCCAACGTCGACATATCTTCTGTAACCCCAACTTCGTCATTGGGTTGCGCAGAATCGACAATTTCACCATCATCTTTGGTGTCATCGGGTTCGAGGTCGAGGAGGGTCTCGTCTGGCTCGGAATCGGAGTCGTAGGGGTCGGAATCGGGAGAGTTCTTGAAACGCCGATTGATGGGCTGGTCGATTCCTTGACCTGCTGCCTGATCTGTACCGATAAGTCGTTTCGGATGTTGCGGATGTTGGCGCAAGGCGGGGGAAGCTTCGGTGGGGCCTGGGGAGTCGAGAGCTGGATTGTTCGGGCCGCGCATTGCTAGGCTGATTGTACTTGCGTTTGGAGAGGCCTGGCTCGACGGGCGGAGTGGGTGGTGATGACTCGCGGATTCGGTGGTATTCTTTTGGGAGGCGGACGATGTGTCAGATGGCCAGAATTAACGGCCTGGGCGGCTTCCTGTTCACGCCAATTCGTTGTAACCCCTCAAGGGCGCATAACTCAGCGGTAGAGTGCCACCTTCACACGGTGGAAGTCGCAGGTTCGAATCCTGCTGCGCCCACCATAAGCCATTCAGAATGAGCATCTTGCAAGCCGTGGACTGTCGCGCTAGACAATCG
>JANXWZ010000084.1 GCA_025350865.1 Rhodanobacteraceae bacterium | reverse complement strand
TTAGGATCGACCGCCCAGCGCTCATTGAATTGCGATGGAAATTCCACGAAGTCACGCGGCACGCTGGTGCCGGCCAGCAACGGGTATTGCGCTTCGGAGAACATCCCATGTAGCGCGTGGCCGAACTCGTGGAACAGCGTCGTCACGTCGGAGAAACTGATCAGCGCTGGCTGTCCCTGCGCGGGCCGGGTGTAGTTGCAGACGTTGTAGATCACCGGCTCATCGCCCAGCAGGCGGGACTGGCTCACAAAGCTCGACATCCACGCGCCGCCGCGCTTGTTGTCTCGCTTGAAGAAGTCGGTATAAAACAGCGCGAGGTGCGACCCATCGGCGTTGAAAATCTCGTAGGTCCGCACGTCCGGCGCGTAGACAGGCAGGTCGTTGCGTTCTGCGAACGTGATGCCGAACAGCTGTGTCGCCGCAAAAAAGACGCCATCGTGCAAACAGCGATTCAGTTCAAAATAGGGACGAACCTCCGCCTCGTCGATATCGAATTTCGCCTTGCGAACCTGCTCGGAATAGAACTCACAATCCCACGGCTTGACGCTGAACCCGCCGTTCTGGGCATCGATGAGCGCCTGAATATCCTGCTGTTCCAAACCAGCCTGCGCGATCGCCTTTGGGACTAACTCGTCCAGAAATCGCTGGGCCGAGTCCGGCGTCTTCGCCATCTGGTTTTCGAGCTTCCACGCTGCATACGTCTCGAACCCCAGCAGTTTGGCCTTCTCAGCCCGCAACTGCGCCAGTCGCGAAATCAGCGCTCGGGTATCGTTCTCATCGGCCTTCTCCGTGCGGCCGAGCGATAGCTCGAAGATCGCCTGCCGCGTCGCCCGCACGGTAAGCTGCGCCAGTACCGGTTGCTGCGTCGTGTTCTGCAACGGAATCTCGTAGCCGTCCACGCCGCGGGCCTGAGCCGCCGCAAGCTGGTCGTCCGTCAAGCCATCGAGAGCCGCCTTGTCCGACGTCACAAACGCCCCAGCTTTATTCGCGGCCAGCAGCAGCCGGGTGAAACTGTTCGAGAGCGTCGACTCCTCCGCGTTCAGCGCAGTCAGCGCGGCCTTGTCGGCGTCGTTCAGCATGGATCCAGCGTGGACAAATTGCTTGTAATACAGATCCAGCAGACGGTCCGACTCGGGGTCGACCTGCAGGTTTTCGCGCTGCAGGTAAATCGCCTCGATCCGTTCAAACAGCGCACTATCGAGGAAGATTGCGTCCGAATGCGCGGAAAACTTCGGTGCCAGATCCTGCTGCAACTGTTCAATCGCCGGGTTCGTGAAGGCGCCCGCCATCGCGCCGAATGCGGCGGAGGTACGGCTCAGCAACTCGCCCGACTTCTCCAGTGCCACGACCGTATTTTCAAACGTTGGCGTCTCCGCATTGCGCAGAATGGCCTGCACTTCAGCCACCTGTTCGGCCATGCCCGCCAGAAACGCCGGTTCGTAGTCCGTGTCGACAATGCGGTCGAACGGCGGAGCTTGAAACGGAAGCGTGCTGGCCCGGTAAAAAGGGTTCTCGGGGCCGAAATCAGCCACCGCCGACGATGTCAATTCCACTGCCAACTCCGCCATCCAGATCGCTCCTGAAACGTCCAACCGACAGTTCCCATTCTACCCGGCTCAAAATTTTTCCAACTTTCTACTAAGACGTTAGTTGACAAATGCAATCCGAAACGTCTATCTATCTACTAACGCCGTAGTACATCGGGAGGTCCAATGCAGGAGAAACCGCTAACGCCACTGGAACTCGCAATCATGAATGTGTTGTGGGATCGTGGGCCGTCCACCGTCTCCGAGGTTCAGCCGGAGTTGAGTGGCGACCTTGCCTACACCACCGTGATGACCATGCTGAACGTGCTGCTACGCAAGAAGAAGGTGAAGCGTGTGCAGGATGGCCGGGCCTTCCGCTACCGGCCCATCGTCACCCGCCAGCGGGCTACCGGGACGGCCGTCGAAGACCTTGTCGCGCGGATGTTTGGCGGCTCCGCGGAGGCCCTGCTGATGACGCTCGTCGAGACGAAGAATATCGACTCCAAAGACCTGGAGCGACTGAGCAGGATCGTCGCCGAGGCGGAACGCCGCGAAGCAGCCGAACCCAAAACGCCAAAGAAGGAGCCTGCCCAATGACCGCACAGAACCTCTTTGAATACCTCGTGAACAGCCTTTGGCAGCTGCCTCTGCTTGTGTTTGCCACCGTCATGGTCGTTCGCATCGCGCGCCCCTCGCTCCCGGTCCAACACGCGCTGTGGTGTGCGGCATTGGCGCTTGGCGTGTTGCTGCCGTTGCGAGGCATCGACTGGAACCGGGCACTGGACGCAGAACGTGCGCTTGCACAAACCCTCTCCCCGGCTGAAAGCAAAGGCCTGGCGCTCGATCAATTCCCTGCCACTCCGCCGCCCCCATCACGCTCCATCACGCGAACGCTTGCGGCCTTGCGGGTTCGGCCCATCCACCTGCAATCGCAAACGATCGGCTGGCTGATTGACCTGTACGCGGTGTCCGTGGCCCTCAGCCTCGCGAGGCTACTATACGGCTGGGTTGCCGTGCGGCGGGTGGTGGAGTCGGCTGCGCAACATCCGCTCACCACGCTCGAATCGACGCTGCTGCGGGCTTGCGCCGGGCGGCTCCAACTTAAGCCCGAACGCATCCCGGACGTGCGTTTTCTCGACGACCCCAACGCCAGCCCGATGGTCGTCGGGGTACGCTGCCCGGTGCTTCTGCTGCCTGCGAGCCTCCGCCAAAGTGCCGTCGGCAACTTCGACGATGCTGCGCTGGCCGCTGTGCTGCTGCATGAGCTGGCGCACGTCCGGCGGCGCGACTTCCTCGCCAATCTAACATTGCGCGTTGCAGCTTTGCCCATTGCGTATCATCCCGCAACTTATGCGCTGCAAACCCGCATTCGCCAGACCCGCGAGATGATCTGCGACGCCCACGCCGCTGGCGTCTTCGCGTCCCGATCGAAGTATGCACGTACCTTAATTGCGCTCGCCGAAGGGCTCGTGCGCCCGTCTCAACACGTCGAAGCTGTCGGCCTTTTCGACCACAAAGGCAACTCCCTGGAGGAACGCATCATGAAGCTAACCGAACCCAAGCTGCCGCTCAGTCTGACGCTTCGCGCCGCCCGTATCGCTGCCGGTGCCGCAGTTCTCGTTGCCGGTACGGGGGCTGCTGCGACGCTGCATCTCAAGGCCTCGGCACCAATCGTCTACGCGATGCAGACTGCACAAAACGCCCAGGCACCGCTCGTTGAGCCGCCACCCGTTCCCGAGGTCGTAGCTCCAGTTCCGCCGACCTTGCCCGCCACACCGGCCAGGCCGTCATCTCCAACCGCGCCTGTTCCACCGCAAGCCCCCACTCCGCCGGCCAAGCCGTCAAGCTCTGCGGCGGCAGATGATTTGAACGACGCCCAGGTGGTCATCCACAAACTTACTCCTGAAGAGCGCAAACAAAGGGCCGAGGCTCGCGAGGCGATGAAGCTGAAATTGAAGGAGATGCCGCAGATCGTCATCCCGGACGTGGACATGAAATTCGTGATGCCGCCGGAGGTCGCAAAGCAAATGGCGGACATGAAATTCAAGTTCGACTCCCCCGAGTTCAAGAAGCAGATGAACGAGGCCGGGGAACAAGCCCGCAAGGCGATGATCGATTCTCCCGAATTCAAGAAGCAAATGGAGGAGATGAAACTCAAGTTGAACAGCCCAGAATTCAAAAAGCAGATGGACGAGGCAAGAGAACAGGCTCGCAAGGCGATGATCGACAGTGGCGAGTTCAAGAAGCAGATGGAAGAGATGAAGACCAGGATGAACAGTTCTGAGTTTCGGGAGCAGATTGAGAACGGAAAGAAGATGGCGTTCGTGATACGCGCCGATGACGGAAAGCGCGCGGCAGAGGCTCGCAAGCAGCTCGACGATGCCAGCGCGGCCATCGCCGAGGCCCGCAAGCAGGTGCACGACGATAGCGTTCAGCGGCAGTTGGACGAGGCTCAGCGGCGGATCGACCAGGCTAAGAAAAGCTACTAATTGGTTTTCCAGCAAAGGCGGCACGACGGTTCTCGTCGTGCCGCCTTTTCTCGCCTCTGCCTTGACTCGGATTGTCCGGCAATCTAACCTTTACCTAATGGCCTTTATGTCACATTACCGCACCCTTTGTTGTTGCAAAGGCTCGCGACTCGCGCTGCCGCTTTGCACGACCAGCTGACCCCTCACCGAGTCCGCCCGCAAAGACCAGCCGCAGCCGCCCACGATCCTCACCCAACGTGGGCTTTTCTATTGATCGCAAGAATCTCAATTAAGGAGTTTCATGTCCGACTCGCTTGTCTCCGCTGCACCCGCAACCGCCGCGAAAGAAACCAAGGCCCAGAAATCAGAGCGGTTGAAGCTCGCGAAAAACCCCTGGGAGACCTGGGGCGAGGTGCGCGCATTCGCCAAAGAGGGCCGCGATTCGGTCGCCGCAGAGTGGGCCAACCTCTACTTTAAGTGGTGGGGAGTCTACACACAGGGCGACGGCCTCGGCGTCACGGGCGGAACCGCCGGCGAGGGCAAGGCAAGCGAGTTCTTCATGATGCGGATCGGCCTGCCCAATGGTCTACTCACCGCGCACCAGACCCGGGTGATTGCAACGATTGCCCGCGACCACGGTCGCAACCTCGTCGACATCACCACGCGACAGAACATCCAGCTGCATTGGCTGACCATCGCCGACCTCGTCGAAGTGACCGATAAGCTCACCGAGATCGGCCTCTCGCCCAAGGGTGCATGCGGCGACGTGGTCCGCAATGTGACCGGCTGCCCTCTCGCCGGGCTCGACCATCACGAGTTGATCGATGCCAGCCCGCTGGCAGTGGAAGTCGCGCACTATCTCACCGCGAATCCCGAGTTCTACAACCTGCCGCGCAAGTTCAAGATTTCGGTCACCGGTTGCCCGCTGTGGTGCTCGTATCCGGAGATTAACGACGTGGCGCTCACCGCGATCAAGCGCACCGTCGATGGTGTGGACGAAATCGGTTACACATTGCGCGTCGGCGGCGGGCTTTCCACCGAGCCGCACATCGCCGAACGAATTCCCGCTTTTATCCCACAGGATAAGGCGATGGACGTGATCACCGCTGTGGTCCGCATCTTCAAAGAGCAGACCGCACTGCGCGAAAGCCGCACCCACGCCCGCATGAAGTACCTCTTCATGAAGCACGGCTGGACTGCGGAATCCATGCTGGCCGCGATTGAGAACCAACTCGGTTACAAATTGGATCCGTCCCCATTGACCGCGGATGTGGTGCCGGACGATGTCTATCGCGACCACGTAGGCGTGTCGCCCCAGAAACAGCCGGGCCTCTCCACCGTCGGGGCATCCGTCATGGGCGGCCGCATGACTGCCGACACACTCGAAGCGCTCGCTGATCTTTCGGAGAAGCATGGCGACGGGCATCTGCGCGCGACCATCATGCAGAACATCGTGATCGCCAACGTCAAGAATGCCAACGTTCGCGCCTCGATCGCCGACCTGCACGCACTCGATCTCCGCGTCGAAGTTTCACCCTTCTGGCGTGGAGCCATCGCTTGTACCGGAACTGAATTCTGCAAGCTCGCCATCGCCGAAACCAAGGCATTTTCCAAATGGCTGACCAGCGAGATGGAGGAGCGGCTCCCCGGCTTCGACCAGCAGATCAAGCTCCACGTCACCGGCTGCACCAACTCCTGCGGGCAAAGCTGGATCGCCGATATCGGCCTCGAAGGCAAGAAGATCAAGAAGGACGGCAAGCTGGTGGACGCGTTCTACTTCTGCGTCGGCGGGGCCGTAGGCAAGCATGCCAACATCGCCCGCCAGATCGGCTACCGCGCCGCCGCAGAGGACTGCCCGGAGGCCGTCGAACGCCTGCTGCGCGGCTATCTCGCAGTGCGCGAACCGGGCGAAGATCTCCGAGCCTACTTCGCCCGAACCACCGACGAGACCCTCCGCGCAAACCTCAACGGCGCGGTCGTCGCCGCAGTCGCACGCGATGCCGCACCGGCCGGTGGACGCCACGTTGTGGACGCCTAGACGGTCGGCCAGTCACTCGTAGCGAACTCCGCTCGCCATCAACTCCTCGATCCGCGCCACGCTCTCTATCCCGCCGCGAGCACCCACCCGCATGCAATTCAGCGCTGCCGCGGCGCAGGCGAAGTCCATCTGCCGATCCAGACCCCAGCCTTGCAGATGTCCGTAAATAAACCCGGCGTGAAAGATGTCGCCAGCCCCGGTGGTGTCGGCGACCGGCACGCGATACGCCGCCGTTGACCAGTACCGATCGCCATCCCACGCCAGCACGCCATGTTCCCCCAGTGTCGCCGCGCTGAGCCTGGACCCAAAGCGCCGCTGCATCAGTTTCAGGGCCGTCGGAAGATCCTCCTCTCCGGTCAGGCGATACGGAAAGTCGCGGCTGGCGATCAGGTAATCCACGCATCCCAACAGATCTTCCACTCCCGGGTAAATCTCGTCGATATCCGCCACCACCGGCACTCCGGCCTCGCGAGCCCAGCTCGCCGCCAGCGTCGCCGCTTCGGTGTCATACCCATCCACATGCAGCATGCGGGCATTCACTACCCATTCCCGTCGCAACTCCTCCGGCCGCAGCGTCAGCAGATCGTCTCGCCGGCACAGCACCGTCCGCTCGCCGCCGCCATCCACCACGATGAGCGACTGCGCACTCACGCCGCCCGGAACCGTCACAATCTGCGTTTCGACCCCGGCCTCTGCAAACGCGGCCATATGGAGCCGTGCCGCATCGTCCTCGCCCAGCTTGCCGACATAACGGGTCGTCATTCCCCAGTGCTGACACGCCACCACAGTCGTCGCCACCTGCCCGCCCGGTAACACCGTACCCCCGCGATACTCTGTCTTCGAGCCTCGTCCCGGAAACTCCGCCACCGGAATCACCGTATCGGTCGCATTCAGTCCGACCCCAACGAGGTCGACCCTCGACCAGTTCATCATCCATTGATGGTACCCGAACCGGCGCTGACTGCATCTATCGGTGTAACCTATCCCCGTGGCGAAACCTGACAATGCGGAACTCCTCACCATCGACGGACACGAAGTCCGCGTCTCCAGCCCCGACAAGCCATACTTTTCCCAGGGCGTCCACCTCACCAAGCTCGATATCGTAAAGTACTTCCTTTCCATCGCGCCGGGTGCTCTCGTCGGCATTCAGGACCGCCCCATCGTCCTCAAGCGCTTCGTCAACGGCGCGCACGCCGAGCCCTTCTACCAGAAGCGCGCTCCCGACAATCTCCCACCTTTCCTCCGCACCGTGACGCTCTCGTTCCCCTCCGGACGGACCGCCGACGAGGTGGTGGTCGACAACGCCGCGGGGCTCGCCTGGATCGTCAATCTGGGCTGCATCGAGCTTCATCCCCACCCGGTCCGCACCGCCGCTCTCGATCATCCCGACCAGCTTCGCGTCGACCTCGACCCCAACCCGGGCGTCGACTTTGCCGATGTCCGCCTGGTAGCCATGGAAGTGAAGGCCGTGTTGGAAGAGGTGGGCCTTACCGGGTTTGTCAAGACCAGCGGATCGCGTGGAATCCACATCAATGCCCCGATCCAGCCTAAATGGAGCTTCACCGAGGTCCGCCGCGCGGCTCTGGCGCTGGCTCGGACTGTTGAACGGCGTGTGCCGAATCTCGCCAGCTCCAAGTGGTGGAAGGAAGAGCGCCACGGCGTGTTCCTGGACTACAACCAGAATGCCAAGGACCGCACCACGGCTTCTGCTTACTCGGTTCGTCCGCTGTCCGATGCCCGGGTCTCTGCGCCACTGCACTGGTATGAGGTGCCGCAGGTCAATCCGGCAGATTTTACGGTCCTCACCATTCCGCAGCGGTACGCGGCGATCGGTGATCCCCACCGCGGCATGGGAGATGACCCTGGCTCGCTGGAGGCACTGCTGGAACTGGCGGCCAAAGATGAAGCGGAGGGTATCGGCGATGCCCCCTGGCCCCCACACTTCGCCAAGGCAGAAGGCGAGCCCAAGCGGGTTCAGCCCTCCAAGGCCAAGTCTTTTTCGGATCAGATTGGCGAGGGCTTCGGTGCAAAGCGTTTTCGCAAACAAGCGGTAGACGCCGAGGGCGACGAGCCGAAGCCGGCGAAGAAAGCCCCTGCAAAGCGCACTCCCAAGCATCCGCTGATTACCCTCGCGAACTCTCCCGACAAGGCCGCAGCGATGGCCGGGCTGGAGCGCTGGAAAGCTGCCCACCCGGATGCCGCCGCCCTACTGGCAGAGGACGACGTCCTGATAGACCGCATGCGTGGCGCCTCGGCCATCTGGTACCGGATCCGCGTCAACCTACGCAACGTCCCCGAAGATCAAAGACCCGCGCAGGCCACCCCCGACCCGGACGACGATCCCACACGAGCCTGGCGGGAGAGCACAGAAGAGAAGGCCGAGCCAATTTCCCTGATAGCCGTCATTCTGGCAAAGCCAGAATCTCCGTAGTTGTCTTTCTGGCGGCGACAACCCATCACCGACGTCGCTCCTAAGTCCCCGAACCGAAAATCTCCCCCAGTTCCTGCGGAGCGACAATCTCCAATTGCGCGTAAGTGCAGTCCTGCGGTGCCTTATCCGTCCGCCAGCGGCGAAACTGTGCCATGTGACGGAAGCGGTCGCCCTGCATGTGCTCATAAGCCACCTCGACAACGAGCTCCGGACGAAGTGGCTCCCACGATAAATCCTTTCCCTGACTCCATCTGCTTTGCCCACCCGGCATCCGACCGTCCACCGAGCTTTCCGCCCAGCCCGCCCAGGGGTGGCCCGCCAGTGCATCCTTCCGATACGGTTCCAGGAACGCCACCAGTTCGGCGCGCTTAGCCGCTGTAAAGCTGGCGCACACACCAACGTGCTGTAGCTTACCTGCATCGTCGTACAGACCCAGCAGCAGCGACCCAAGGAGCGTGCCGTCACCGTTCTTGTGCCATCGAAAGCCCGCCACCACGCAGTCGCAATCTCGCTCATGCTTCACCTTCAGCATCGATCGCTTGTCCGGTTCATACCTGCCTGCGAGCGGCTTGGCCATCACGCCGTCCAGCCCCGCACCCTCGAATCGCGTAAACCAGTCTTCGGCGATCGCGGCATCGCGTGTCGCGGGTGTGATGTGGATCGGAGGCTTCGCATTCGCCAGCAGAGCCTCCAGCCGAGCGCGTCGCACCTCAAAGGGCTGGCCGGTCAGGTCTTCGTCGCCAACGCACAGCACATCGAAGAAAACCACCGAGCTCGGAGTGGACTCTGACAGCATCTTCACCCGCGACGCAGCCGGGTGAACCCGTAACTGCAGCGCATCGAAGTCCAGCCCGTTCTTACCGGCGCTCACGATCTCCCCGTCCAGCACACACCGGTCCGGCAATTGCTCCAGCAGCACTGCGATCAGCTCGGGAAAGTAACGGTTCAGGGACTTCATATCCCGGCTCTGAATTTCAATCTCAGCCCCATCACGAAAGATGATCGCGCGAAAGCCGTCCCACTTGGGCTCAAACGACCACTTGTCCCCTGCCGGGATTGCATCGACTCGCTTGGCGAGCATGGGTGGTACGGGCGGCTTCACGGGGAGATTCACGACCCCATCGTACCAAGGCGCGGCACGGAACGGTATCATCGTGGAAGCCACTATGTCCCTTTTCCCCATCTTTCTCAAGTTGACCGCTCGGCCCTGCATTGTGATCGGCGCGGGAAATCTCGCCGAGTCCAAGATCGAATCGCTGCGCGCCGCCGATGCCCAGGTGACGGTCATTGCGCCCCACGCATCCCCCGCCATCGCCGATCTCGCCGCGAACGGGGAGATCACCTGGCACCAGCGCGAATACGCCGCCGGGGACATCAGCGCCGGAACTTTTCTCGTCGTCACCGCGACCGACGTTCCCGAGGTGAATCGCGCCGTCTACCTTGAGGCCACCTCGAAGTCGATCCTGTGCAACGCGGTCGACGATCCACCCTACTGCGACTTCTACTTCCCTTCCTTGGTACGGCGCGGCGATCTCCAGATCGCCATCTCCACCGCAGGCCAATCCCCTGCGCTCGCCCAGCGCCTGCGCAAGGAGCTTAACGCCGCCCTACCCCTCGACCTCGGACCCTGGCTTACCGAACTCGGTAACCTGCGCCGCGAAGTCCTGCAGCTTGAGCCGCTCAACGAACAGCGCAAGCACCTCCTCCACGACCTCGCATCGCGCGAGGTTTGCGGCTTCGACGCCTGCCCGTCCAGGGCCTACGCAAGACAACATGCCCTGACCAATCCTCGGGACGGCGGCAAGTGAACGCCGACCCCGTAACCGGGCAGGTCTACCTCGTAGGCGCCGGCCCAGGCGACCCCAACCTGCTGACATTGCGTGCTCTGCACTTGCTGCAAAAGGCAGACGTCATTCTCCCCGACGATTTGGTTTCTGACGCAATCCTGGCGCTCTGCCACGATGGCGCGATGATTATCCCCGTCGGCAAGCGGTGCGGCCAGCCTCGGATTACCCAGGCAGGAATCCACCAATTGATGCTGCTGCACGCCGGACAGGGGCGATCGGTGATCCGGCTGAAGTCCGGCGATCCGCTCGTCTTCGGCCGCGCCAACGAAGAGATCGAGGCGCTCCGTGGAGCCGCGATTCCCTTTGAAATTGTCCCGGGAATTACTGCAGCCTTCGCCGTCGCGGCATCGCTCAAGACTCCGCTCACCGATCGAACTTCCGCCTCAAAGCTCGTCCTCGCAACAGCGCACCACGCCACCGGCAAGGCCACGCCGGTCGCATGGGAGGGCGCGTTCCCCGCCGATTCCACCCTCGTCCTCTACATGCCCGGCCGCAACTTCGAGGCGCTTTCAGCCTCGCTCATGGCCGCAGGAATTCCGCCCGAGACGCCAGTCGCCGCAGTCTCCAAAGCCTCCACGCCGGAAGAGCACGTCACTTCGACGACGCTTCAGGAACTTGCAGCTTCGGAGCCCGGACCAGCACCGTTATTGCTTCTGATCGGGCATGCGATCCAGGTTGGGCAATAAAGATTCATTGTCATCCCCACCTCAATCGATGGGACTGATTGAGATGGGGCACCCGAGCTTCGGTGGCGTTACTTGGCGGTGATCTTGAAGGTGTCGCGCGCCTGCCAGGTTGGATGTTCGTCGGTAGGGTCGGCCAGGCGGTACATCGTTCCTGTCAGTCCTTTCCCATCCAGCGTGAACTTGATGTAGTGGAAGTTCGGGAAGTCTTCACGCTGGTAGAGATCGCCTGGCGTGCGCTCCACATAGTACGGCTTGGCGCCGCCGCCGCCGGAGACGAAGTAATTCACGTCATCCTGCAGGAAGCGCTCGTAATTGTGAATGTGGCCGGCTACAACCACGAACTTCGCATGCGACGTCTTGGAGACGGAGGAAAGGTAGTCACGAAGGGCGATCTCGTTCGGTCTCGGATTGTGGTCGATCTCGATGTGGGTTTGAATGTCAGCCACTGGCGGGCGATGGAGCGCGATCATGACGAAATAAACGGATTGCGGCAACTGCGAAATCTGGTCCTGAATCCACTTGTACTGGTCGGTCCCCGGCAGCATATCGGACTCGCTGTCCACATTCAGCAGGTAAACCCGCTTGCCCAGCGCGACCGAGTACCAGCGCATGCCGCGCAGCGTCGGGAAGGCCTTCCACCAGTTTTCCAGATCGCCAGCTTTGTCTTTGCCCGCCAGCTCATGGTTTCCCATCGCGGGATAGATGCGCAGATTCTGATCGCGCCAGACCTTGGTTTCGAGCGCATACTCCGCGTAGTCGGCGGGCTTGCTCCCGGCCAGCGGTACGTCGCCGGACATCTGAACGGCGTCGGGGTGCTCGCTAGCAATCTTCGCCACCAGCAACTTGCGCGCCGACGGATTCGCGTCAACGATGTTCGCCGGATCGGTAAAGCGCATATCGCCGTACTCGATCAGCGTCAGCGTCTTGGGCAGGTCTTTATCGGCGACGGTAAAGGTCGGGCCGCGCTTGGTGGAGACGGGCGGCGCGACAGTCGCGGCAACGGCGGCGGTTCCCTGGGCGACAGCGCTCGAAGCCACGGAAAGACCAACCGCAGCAAGGGTGACGACAACAGATTTTAGGATCATCCCTGAAGAATACCCCGGTTCTGTATACGGACTGTAAACAGAGGCTGTTCTAGCCAACCATTGATTCAGCCGCCTGCGCCGCCTCATAGATTTCTTCAAACGATTCCACCGCATACAGCACCGGCTGCATCTCGCTGGTCTGCATCTCCTGGTTCAGGACGGCTTCGAGGTTGAAATCCTTAATCTCGCACCCGCCCGCCAGCACCCGCGTGCATTCACCGTGCGAGCTGATCAGCCCGCTGCCATACACCTTGATCTCGCCCCGCTGTCGAATCACGCCGAACTCAACCGTAAACCAGAACAGCCGTCCCAACCGCTCGAGCGCTTCGGGCCGATCGATCACCGACGCGCACACCTTGCCGTAGTGTTCCAAAAAGTCCGCGAACACCGGATCCGCGTGCATCGGAACGTGGCCGAAGACGTCGTGGAAGATGTCTGGCTCGGGCGTGTAATCCATCGATTCCCGTGCGCGGAGCCATGTCGTCGTGGGAAACATCCGGGCCGCAAGCATCTCGAAGAATGCGTCGGCCGGCAGAAAGCCGCTCACCGGCGTAGACGACCAGCCCGTCCTCGGACTGAGCCTCGCACTCACGACGGCCAGGTTAGGCAGACGATCCTCCTGCAACCCGATCAGCTCGAAGCCTTCGAGATACTCGTCGCATGCGTGTTCGCGCAGCTGCGGCATCCGTCGGCCAACCAGTTCCTGCCACACCGCATGCTGCTCCGGGGTATAGGCATTCCAATCCTGCGCGATGACGTAAGGCGCGGCGACCGTCAACCGCCCGCCGCTCAAATCGCTCGTAGTTGCCACTTCTGTTGCGCTTCCCGATGCCATGGCCCAGGCTCTCCCAGCCGCTTTATTCTGCCTGAGTTTACATCTCTGGAGCGTCTGGCCGCTACGCGCACAGAGTTGTCAGAATATTGTCTATAATGAGGAATATGGGAATCCTTCCGTATTCCGCAAACGTCGAACTCAGTATCCAGCTTTATCATTCCGTACCGTGCAAGAGGTGAGAGTTTTGAATATCGTGAAATCGTTCCGTACAACGTCCCTGATTCTCACGGCAACGTTGTTGTCCGCGGCAGCTTCCGCGCAGACCTCGACCTGGAAGATCGACCCGGTCCACTCCGGAATTGAGTTCAAAGTTCGCCACCTCGGCGTGTCGAATGTGCGTGGCCACTTCACCCATCCCAGCGGCACCGTCATCCTTAACGAAAAGGACATGACCAAGTCCTCGGTGGAAACGACCATCGACGCCACGTCCGTCAGCACCAACGAAGCCGCTCGCGACAAGCACCTCAAGTCGCCCGCCTTCTTCGACATCGAAAAGAACCCCACCATGGCCTTCAAGTCGACCTCCGTCTACAAGGATGGCAGCAAGTGGATGATGAAGGGCGACCTGACCCTCGCCGGCGTCACCAAGCCCGTCACCCTCACGCTCGATGGCCCTTCGGCTCCCCAGACTGACGCCAAGGGCGTGACCCGCAGCGGCTTCTCCGCCAGCGGTACCCTCAGCCGCAAGGACTTCGGCTTCGGCGCCAATGCCGGTGCCGTCAACGCCGCAATCGGCGACGAGGTCTCCATGTCGATCGACGTCGAAATGGACAAACTGCCCTAATTCAGTCCCGCACCAGAACAACTGGTCTCGAGCTATGCTCGAGGCCAGTTGTTCTGTTAAATCGAATTCCAAATTGCTATAAGGCCAAACCAACCAAAGCCGTCATTCTGGCGAAGCCAGAATCTCCGTAGTTGCCTTTCCGGCGGCGGCACATCTTCGCGAAATTCGCCGCCGAGCCGTCTACGAGCAACCATTCAACAAATCCGCCCGCCTACTTGGCGCGAGCCAGCATCATGCTTTCAGCCGGATCCGAAGCGTGAGCGCCGTCATGTGCCTCACTCTCCTGGTCGTACTTCTTCAAGAGCTGATGGTGCAGGCAGTACAGCGCCAGCTCAAGCCGGTCGGACACCCCAAGCTTGTCGTAGACCTTGCGCAGGTAGTTCTTGATCACCTGCTCCGTGGTTCCGATCTGATAGGCGATCTCCTTGTTGCGCATGCCGCGTGTAATGCAGCTGATGATCGCAAGCTCTTTCTTAGAGAGCTTTGGCTGCGTGCGCGGATTTGTCAGCGTGGTCGCCTGCGAGCGGTACGCCTCGATCACCCAGCTGATGCTTTGGTTGTCGATCCAGGTTTCGCCGTCCGCGATCTTTCGTACGCACTTGATCAAAAGATCAGGCGAAATCGACCGCGGCACGACTCCGCGGACGCCCCTGCGGTAGAGTTCGACCGTGTTCGATTCGTCGCTTTCGCTCACCTGCACAATAATCTTGGCTTCAGGTGCACGGCGTACCAGCTCGGGGATTGAATCCACCGTGCCGGAGATCAACGCACCTTCAATAAACACCACATCGGTGGGGAACCGGACCAGTGCGGCGTACAGATTGGCCAACGTCTCCGCCTGGGCGACGACGCGAATGTCGTCTTCCAGCGCAAACACTTTCCTCATGCCGACTCGGTAAATGGCCTGAGAATCCGCGAGGATAATGCGTATCGCCGGTGTCTCTTCAGACGATTCCTCATCGACTTCGATCTGCTCGTTCGAACTGATATCTACCACGGTCATCCCAAGCCCTCAATAAAGTATTCGTCGATGATGGCCGCCGCCTGGCCTTCATCGCCCTGCCATTGGTGCCGTACAACGCGTCCGACGCACTGAATCAGCAAATCATCAGATCGTCCCATCACTGCGGCCGGCATTTTGATCGTGAACTCAATTCGGCTGTCCACCGGTGGCAGCGTCTTGGCAGTGAACAAAATTCCATTCGCAGAGATATTTTCGGTAACCGCCCCGATGATTCCATCCGGGGTCGATACCTGGAGCGCCAGCTTCATGGGGAAGCGCACTGCGGTTCGGACTTGGTCGGTAACTGCTACGGCGGAACTTCTGGCGCTCATAAACATCCTCGTCAAACTAGGCTACGCCGAGTTGTTATTTCCCGTATCCGACAAAGTGTACCGTACCCATAGCGAACAGGAATAACCCTATTGGGGTACATCGGTGTGACCTTCGATTCACATGAGGAAAACTAGTGCGGAAATAACGCCGCCGAACCCCCGACCCACGCCTGATTCCGGTTATGGTCCACCCCCATCATCAGGCCGCGACCCAACCGGACCAGGCTAGTCACCGGCGACATCTCCGGCGCACCCTCCGGCCACACATACAGCACACGAATTTCCGCCTGGGTCGGCCCGTGTGGCGTCGCGATCACTGGCTCAAACTTCATCCGCTCCTGCAGCAGATAGTCGTGGCGCTCGGCCCGCGGGATGGCAATGAGGTCGGCATCGGTCGGCGCAAACTGGATGCCCTTCCCCGCGAACGAGTACAGCGGCTTTAGCAGCAGTCGCTCGCGATCCTCGGGGATGCCCTCCCGCTCACCATCGAACCAGTCGTCGAGGAAGACGCAGGCCGGCACCGACGGATGGTCGAGATAAGGCAACGAAAACTTGCTGATACGGAAATACCAGTTCGGCTGGCCCGCCCACTCCACCTGGAGCTCGTCACGGTAGTCGAAGGCGGGCTCGATCTTCTTGCGCTCGATCTCGTCGACGATGGCACGGTTGTAAATTCGCTCGATAGGCACCCACTTGCCGCGCCGTTCGTAGGAGAGGCGATTCCCTTCCTTCTTCAGCTTGGCGATATCCACGGTCGTGATGCCCAGCTTGTCTTCATATACGTTGAAATCGGGACGCGTCTTCTGCGTTTCGGGTTCGACCTCCGTAAGAACGACATTCTCAGGATCATGATCGCCGACAATCGTCCGGCCCATCAGTTTCCAGTAACCGTCCCCGTCGAGCCCCCCAAACCGCCAGTCCAGCTCCCGATCTAGCCCGTAAACACGGATGTACTCCTCGCAGAGAATGTCCTGGTAGCCGAAGATCGAGGGAAACGCCTGCAACTCCACCAGCTTCGGGTGGAACTCTCCGTCCTCGCCGCGCACCAGGCCAAAGTCAGCCGTCATGAAGTTGGGCCGCGGATTATCATTCGGGACGCGAAAGCGATCCGGGATGGCAGCATCTGACGCCTGCAGATACTCCGGGCTGTCGATCAGTTGATGGGTGAGAACCCGGCCAGTGTCAGCAATTTGCTCAATCAGCTCGCGAGAGAAAAAGCAGGGCGTCTCGCAGATGCGGAAGTCGATGCTGGTGCGGGTCCGCTCTTCTAGCCGCGACTGGAGCGCGGCGTAACGTTCGGGCGTGAACTGCCGCTGATTGAAATCATTTCGAAACGGTTGCAGCATCGGGTCAGTCACCTTTGAGCTAGATTCTGGTTGAATTCTAGCCGGTCTCGAGCGAGTTTCTGCGACTCGGCGCCTCGGCGCTATGCTCAGAATGACCGCGGAAGGGTGATTAGCCCTCGATCAGAAAATCGCCGTCCCGCATAATCTGCTCTTCGCCATCCGCATTGCCCAGCCAGATGTTGAAGCGCAGCCCAACCACGTCGATATGCGTCGACGACTTCCACTTCGCACCCGTGTGCGCGCCGTATGGATCGCCGAAGGCAATGTGGACGCCGGGAAACTTCTCATCCTGCAGGATGTTCCCGATCACATGGTCGACCCCAATGTTGGTCCCAATCGCGAACTCGCCCACGCGGTCCGAGTTTTCATCGGTATGGGTGTACGCCCAGAAGTCCTGTTCCAGCTTCTTGTTCTCGGAACTGACCTTGACGATACGGTTGCTTTCAATCGAAATCGTGAGAGGCTGCTTGTCCAGCAGACCGTACTCCTTGCACAGGAAGTCGCCGACCACACCGTCCACGACAAAGACACCGTTTACCTCACCCGGAGCGGTGAAGCATTCGCCACCCGGCAGGTTGCCCCACTTCTCCTGGCTGATGATCCCGGAGGTCTTGAACCAGCGATAGTCCGGGTTCATCTGCGCGTGGATATCCGTACCGGCAGGCGTTGTTGCACGGACGTAAGTCGCCTTGCGAACCTTGTCGAGCACTGCCTGGCTCAGTTTATCCACCGCATTGAAGTCGGCCCGCATCCCCTGCGTCATGATCTCCGGCGTGATGTTGACCATGTGCGCATGACGCATGCGGCGACGGTTCACCACGTCAGTCATCTGCATCCGGCTCAGCAATTCGTTCTTCTGCACTTCAACCGCAAAAATGCTCACCTGGGACGATTCCATGTCGTCCAGAACGGCCTGCGGCATACCCGTCAGCGGACGCGCTGCCAGTTCTTCGAGTACAAAGGCGTTCCAGGTACAGCCAATGGCAGCAAGCTCCAGTGCCATCGAAGCCGCAATCGCAAGACAGCTCAGATCGGTAATCAGCGTAACTTTTTGGTCGGCCTGAATCTTCAGGCACGTCGTCACGGCATTCCGTGCCCCTTCGGAAAACTCCCGCGGGAACGGCACGCCTAGCAGGTCGGTGAAGTGGGAGGCGTGCTCAACGGGCGAAACGGTAGGCTGCTCCGTGACGGCGGGGTGCGCAGTGGCATTCATCGACATTTAATGAGGATAAATCGTTTGCCCTAAAAAAGCTGCCCTTTTCCCGCGGCAGTTACCTTCGTTTTGGCTCGCGACTACAGGTCGGCTTTGGTCTCCTCGGCCATGTAATCCACCACGGCGCGGAGGCTTCCCGTCTCCCTAAATACCTTTAGTTGCCTGTCGGCACCAGAGCCGCGCTCCAGCATCGTGTGGATGTATTCGATTTCCTTACGGCAGCCAAGTTCATCCACCACGTCATCAATAAACGCCAGGTATTCCACAATCAGGTCGCGGACCGGAACCTCGATCTGTTTGCCGAAGTCGATCATCTTCCCATCAAGACCATAACGGACAGCGCGGAACTTGTTTTCCATCAGCAACGGTCGGGAGTACTGCCGATAGTCGATGTTGCGCGCGTGAAGATGCCACAGCTTGCATGCCGTCGCCTGAATCAGCGCAGCGATTGCGATCGACTCCTGCGCCCGCAGTGGAATATCGCAAGCCCGAACCTCAACGGTCGAGAAGAACGGATGCGGCCGGATATCCCACCAGATTTTCTTTGCGTTATCGATGCAGTTCGTCTTGATCAGCAGGTTAACGTAGCTCTCGAAGTCGGAATAGCTGGCAAAGTAATCCGGCAGATTGGTACGCGGAAAGTTCTCAAACACCTTCGCCCGGTAGCTCTTGTACCCCGTTTCCATCCCCAACCAGAACGGTGAGTTGGTCGACAACGCAAGGATGTGCGGCAAAAAATACCGCAGCGAATTCATGATCCGAATCGCCGATTCCTTATCCTCAACGCCGACATGGACATGCAGTCCGAAGATCAGGTTCGAGCGGGCGACAAGTTGCAAATCTTCGACCACCTTGTCATACCGCGGGTCGGGATAAATCTCCTGCGCTCGCCAATCGGCAAACGGATGCGTAGCCCCGGCAACCAGCACGAGCCCATTTTCCTCGGCCAGCCGAATCATATTCCGGCGCAGGTCGAAGAGGTCTTCCTGCGCCTCCTGAATGTTTTTGCAAATGCGGGTACCCACCTCGATGACCGACTGATGCATCTCGGCCTTCACCCGCTCTTCCAGCCGAATCTTCCCCTGTTCCAGCATCTCAGTCGCAATATGCGAACGCAGGTCGCGGGTTTCAGGGTCGATGGTCTGGTATTCCTCTTCAATCCCTAGCGTGAATGTTGGTCGCATATGCCTCCGTGGCCCGGTCGAATTCCGCTATCGCTTTGTCGATTTCTTGGTTACAGCTTTCTTAGTAGGAGCTTTCGCCGCTTCACCGTTCAAGAACCCAGCCCACCGCAATTCGCTCTGCACCGGCTTTTGAGCCTTCTTCACGGCCAGCTTCGCAACCTTATCCACGATCCACTCAAAATTTTCTTTGCCCACCGAATGAATATCCGCATCCGGTGCCGGATTCATGAAGTCGATCGCGTAAGGGATCCCGTCCTCCACCGCGAACTCAACCGTATTCAGGTCATACCCCAGCGCGCGGCACAGCGTCAGAGCATCCTTCTTCACCCTCGCCAGCAGCTTCGCCTGATACTTCGGCGGGTCCATCACATACCGCTCGGCGTGCGGGCGGCTGGGGTCATACGGCATGATGTGGACGTCCGTCTGGCCCACCACGTAGCAACGGAAATATTCCTTGAACTTCACCGCCGCCTGTAGCGTCATGCAGAGGTCGCGGGTTTGATCGTAAGCGTGGAAGAACTCCTGCTCGTTGTGCAAGTGGAAGACGTCGCGCCAGCCGCCGCCGTCGTGCGGCTTCAGGAAGGCCGGGAATTTCACGTAGTCGAAGATCGCCTTCCAATCGAGCGGGAACTCAAGGTTCCGCAGCGACTTTTCCGTAATCTGCGGCGGAAACTTCTTATGCGGAATCAGCGCCGTCCGCGGCACCGCGACTCCCAGCTTCGAGGCCAGCGCGTAGTTGAAAAACTTGTCGTCCGCCGACCACCAGAACGGGTTGTTGATCACCTGCGTCCCGCTCAGCGCCGCATTCTTCAGGTACGCCCTGTAGAACGGCATATCGTGTGAGATGCGGTCCACAATCACCGCGTAAGGACACGGCTTCGCCATCTCAACGCCGCCCACCTTCACAAACTCCGCCTGGATTCCGTCAATCTCCATCGAGTTGATGCGCTCCACCAGCGCACCCGGAAACGTATTTTCCATCCCAAACAACACGCCAATCTTCTTCATCAAAGCCTCCTGCCTAATAAATCCGAGAAACTTGCTCTAACTACAAATACGTCTGAATCATCTTGTGCCACCACGGCCAGTCGTGCCCTGTCCGGTCTCCCCAAACGTCCAGCCTCACCGGAATCCCCTTCGACCGCATGATGCCGCCCAGCCGCTCATTCTGATTCCAACATTGATCGTGCTCGCCCGTCGCCAAAATGTACGAGTTGCGGCGGTATCGGTCCAGGTACCAGGAATCCGTCACATTGGGCAGAAACTGTGTCGGCTGATTGAAGTAGCAATCCTGATCGTGGTACCCGCCGAGAAAATTCGACAGATCGAACGCGCCGCTCATCGAAAGGAATCCCGTGAATACATCCGGGTGACGCAACGCGATGTTGGCCGCGTGATACCCCCCAAAGCTGCACCCAACTGCCCCCAGCAGGGGGTTGCCATTCAACGTTCGTACCACAGGCAGAACCTCGTGCATCACGTAATCTTCATACTGCATGTGCCGTGCGATGCGCCAGCGTGCCGAAACACTTCGGTTGTACCAGCTTTCCGAGTCCACCGAATCCACGCAGAAGAGTTGAACCCGTCCTGCTTCAATCTCGCCGGCAATCGCGCCCACCATACCCCGATCCTCAAACTCGAAGAACCGTCCGCACGAGGTCGGAAACACAACCGCGGGAAGCCCGCCATGCCCGAAGATGAGCAGTTCCATATCCCGGCCCAGGCGCGGGGAGAACCACTTATGATATTCACGCTTCATTCACACAACCTCGGCCATCTAACGTCTGATAGTTCCTGCGTCTCTCTGCTAGTCTGTTGCAATCCTAGCGCAATCCCGTGTTTTACTGGCATTCGGGCCAAACCTGTTCAGAAGTTGGAGTATTTCGTCAGTTGAATTCCGTTTCCGCTACCTCTACCGCACAGCCGCAGGTCCACAAACCCGGCCTTTGGGAGCACATGCCTAGTCCGCCCCCCGCGCCGGTCTTCCAGCCGCTTCCTCCCGCGAAACATCCCATCGAACGCCTGCATAATTATTCGTTCCACTCGGCTGTCCTCCCGGACGACCGCACAGTCTCCGTGTACCTGCCGCCACAGTATGACCAGCAGCCCGACCGCCGATTTCCCGTCTTTTACCTCCACGACGGCCAGAACCTGTTCGACCCCGACACCTCCTATGTCGCCGGTCACACCTGGCGCGCCGGAACCACCGCCGATGCCCTCAACTGGGCTGGCCAAGCCGAGCCCATCATCCTCGTCGGCGTCTGGAATACCGGCATGCGCCGTATGGCCGAGTACACCCCAACCCGGGACTATCGTCTCGGCGGAGGAGAGGGACATCGCTACGGCAAGCTTTTAGTGGAAGAACTTAAGCCTTGGATCGACAGCAACTTCCGGACTTTTCCTAATGCATCGGATACAGCTCTCGGAGGCTCCTCACTCGGTGGCTTGATCACCCTGTACCTGGGCCTCGAATACCCCGGAGTCTTCGGCAAACTGGCCGTCATATCGCCGTCCGTATGGTGGAACCAGCGAAGCATCCTGGGCTTTGTCGCTGAGGCCGATCCTGACCGGCGAGCGAAAATTTGGCTCGATATTGGAACATCGGAGGGGACGCGACACGTCCGGGATACCGAACTGCTGCATCTTCGGCTGGTCCAGCAGGGCTGGAAACCCGGGGTCGATCTCCAGCTCGTCAAGGTTGCCAGTGGTGTCCACAGCGAAGATGCCTGGGCTGCAAGGTTCGATCAAGTCTTGGAGTTTCTGTTCCCGGCGTCCTAAACCGTTGCCGTTTTTAGCAATCTCGGCGATAATCGTAAGGTTGGGCTACCTGTGACACCTGCACCGCAGCCGGAGTGTTCCCGCTCCCTACCGCCGCCGGCCAGGTGGATTGCTTATCCCAAATCATTTTGAACTTCTGAGAGGTTTTCCCGTGTTGATGATCCGTCTGGCGCGCGTTGGCGCAACCAAGCAGCCCCACTACCGCGTCGTTGTTATCGAAAAGGACCGCGCCCGCAATGGCCGCTCCATCGAAGTTGTCGGTACCTACAATCCCCGCACCAACCCCGCCACAGTCGATCTCAAACGGGATCGCATTGCTTACTGGACCGGCAACGGTGCACAGTTGTCCGAGCGCGTCGGTAAGCTGCTCGCAGCAGCACCGGCCGTCGCAGCCCAGACTGAAGTCGCGGCCTAGATCGTCTCCTTGTTGCGTGTGGGTAAAATTAGGTAACCATTTTGTTAATCGGACAGTAAACAAGGTGAGTACCTAAAGATCGTTGCGATTGCATCAATTCAGGCAACGGAATCAACATGTTACTCTCGTAGACTCATCGTAGGGCCCTGCACCCCTCGGTGCAGCCCTGCGATGGAACCGCTGGATTTCTCTTACGGTCCCATGGCTCGCTGTATCGGTCTTATTGCTTACTATCGCAACAACTTCGCACTAGACGAAGGGTTCCGGCAGGAAGTCGATCGATGCCAGTCGAAACTCCCATGAGGTATGCGATGACAGACGTTGAAACGAGGGCAGTAACAGGGGCCGACCTCACCCAATCCATGATCGATCTCGTCGCCGGAATGGCTCGCGCACTCGTCGATTACCCAGACGAAGTCTCAGTGAAAGCTGCGGCAGAAACCGGCGGCACAGCGTTGCTGCTGCGCGTCGCACCTGTCGACCTCGGCAAGGTAATTGGCAAGCAGGGGCGAACCGCGCGGTCCATCAGAACCATTCTCGGCGCAGCCAGCATGAAGGCGCAGCACCGCTACTCGCTCGATATCCAGCGAGTTGGCGATCCGTCCGTCTAGGCCAGTTCCACTGTGTGAGCCCCGCTTGCGATTCGGGATGCGTATGCTGGTGAAATGACCACAGCCAACTCCACGCCGTCTCCAGAACCTGCTGCGGACTGGATCGTGCTGGCCCACCTGCTCCGTCCTCAAGGTCGCAAAGGCGAACTGCTCGCCGAACTGCTGACGGATTTTCCGGACCGGTTTGACGATCGCACCCGTGTCTTCCTCGCCAAGCCAGGCTTCCACGGCTCTGAGTCCGACGCACGCACAATGACCGTCACTAACCACTGGTTGCCCGTCGGGCGCAATCACGGCCGCATCGTGCTCACCTTTGAAGCGATCGATTCGATCGACAAGGCGGAGTTGCTCGGAGGCCTCGACGTGATCGTTCCAGCTAGCGAACGCGTCGAGCTCGACGATGACGAGGAGTACGTCAGCGATCTGATCGGGTGCGTCGTCTATGACGCCGGCGTTGCTGTAGGCAGCATCGTCGATATCGAGTTCCCCACGTCACCCGACGGCTCGCGCCGGCTGCAGGGTGCCGCGCCTTTGCTGACGGTCGCGACTGACGCAGGCGACGAGGTCTTGATCCCCTATGTCCAGTCCTTCCTGGTCAAGGTTGATGCCGAGAACAAGCGCATCGACATGGTATTGCCGGCTGGTTTGATCGACGTGAATCGCAGCGAGTGACCATGAGAATCGACCTGATCACTATCTTTCCCAACTTCTTCACCGGGCCGTTCGATCACGGGGTGCTCCGCCGCGCTATCCAAACCGGGCTGGTCGCTGTCCGCACGCATGACCTGCGCGCCTTCACCCACGACCGTCATCGCACTGTCGACGACCGGCCCTTTGGCGGTGGCGAAGGCATGGTTTTGAAGCCAGAGCCCATCGTGGATTGTTTTGAGACTCTCGGGATAGCAAGCAAAGTCACGCGCGATCCGGGGAAGGAGACGGTAATCCTTCTCTCAGCGCAGGGCCTTCCCTTCTCCCAGGCGATGGCCCATGAACTCGCCTCCATCGAGCGCATCGCCTTTATCTGTGGCCGCTACGAAGGCGTGGACGAGCGCGTCAACGAGCTGCTGTGCGACCGCGAGATCTCGATTGGTGACTACGTCCTGTCGGGCGGCGAACTGGCGGCGGCGGTCATCGTCGACGCCGTCGTGCGGCTGCTGCCCGGCGTGCTGGGCAATCCAGACTCCTCCCGCTACGAGAGCTTTGGCGTCGACGATACTGGTGACGTGCACCTCCCCGGGGAGGTCCCCGCAGCAACCCATGGAGCCGGCGGTCTACTCGATTACCCGCACTACACGCGGCCCGCAGAGTTTCGCGGACTGGAAATTCCCGACGTTCTGGCTGGCGGAGACCACGCCGCGATTCGCCAGTGGCGCCGTCAGCGAGCCCTCGAAAAGACCTTTCGCAACCGTCCTGACCTGCTCGACCGCGCAACGCTGTCCAATGAGGATCGAGAGTTTCTAGCATCGTTGAGCTGACGTTAGACCTTAGGGTCGTCGTTCTGGCGGAGCCAGAATCTCCGTAGTTGCCCTTGTGGCTCCACAACCATCTGCTCCCGCAGAACTATCGCTCCCTATTCGCCCAATTTTCATGTAAACTGAAGACTCGATTTCTGAACAGGAAAGTAGTCATGTCAATCCATCCAATCATGCAGAAACTGGCCGCGAAACACGAGCGGACCGATCTCCCCGCGTTTGCTCCCGGCGACACCGTTCGCGTTCAGGTAAAGATCAAGGAAGGCGAGAAAGAGCGCCTTCAGGCCTTTGAGGGCATGGTCATCGCATGCCGCCGTGGCGCACAGGGCACCTTTACCGTCCGTAAGATGAGCTTCGGCCAGGGCGTCGAGCGCATCTTCCCGTTCAACTCCAGGGTCGTCGACAAGGTCGAGAAGATTCGCTCGTACGAAGTCCGCCGCTCCAAGCTTTTCTACCTCCGTGGTCTGCGCGGCAAGGCTGCCCGTCTCACGGAAGTCGCTCGCAAGATCGAAAAGTAAATTCTCGCGACTCACCAAAAAGCCACGGCAAACGCCGTGGCTTTTTGCTTGACTTGTGGAAATCAATGTCGAAACATCTTCGGTTGTAAACTACGCGCATGGGTGCCAGTCGAGCCATTCCGGCAAAGAAACCTGCAGCCTCCACGTTGAAGCAGCAGATGCTGCGTCAACTCGTGTGTTCCGACGCGCCCGAGCAGGCCCTGCGCTATCGTGGCTTCATGGTGATCGCCGGCGTGGATGAGGTTGGTCGCGGAGCGCTGTTCGGCCCGGTGGTCGCGGCTGCAGTGGTGCTGCCGCCACGTGTGAATTCACTCGCCAAGGCCGGCCTGACAGACTCCAAGCAACTGCTGCGCGAGGACCGCGAACGTCTCGACAAGCGAGTCCGTAGCATGGCCATTGCAATCAACATTGCTGAGATTGACGCCGCTACGATCGACCGCGTGAACATTTATCAGGCTACGCGCCTTGCCATGGCGGCTGCCGTACACGGCCTGCACATCGATCCGGATCACCTGCTGATCGACGCCATGTACATCGACCATCCCTGCCCGCAGACCCGGCTCTTTTACGGTGATTCCCTCTCCCTTTCTATTGCTGCGGCGTCAGTGGTCGCTAAGGTTCATCGCGACAACCTGATGCGTGAGCTCGACGCGATCCATCCGCACTACGGCCTTGCCTCGCACAAAGGCTATGCCACTCCGGAGCATCGCCGCGCACTCCTAGAGCATGGGCCTTGCGCGTTCCATCGGCGCAGCTTCGCGCCGGTCCGCGCCGTCGATCCAGGCGCTATGGTGGCCGTCGACGACCTGCCCACCGAGATGTTGTTCGACGATTTCGCAGTGGAGACCACCACCCCGGAGGCTTCCGCTTGGGCCTGAAGCTGCTCTGCGTCGTCGCTCATCCCGACGACGAATGTTTCGCTTTCGGCGGCGCGCTCATCCTAGCCGCCGAGCAGGGCGTCGAAACCCATGTCGTCTGCCTGACGGACGGTCAAGCTGCCTCCAATCGCGGCGATGCGCAGTCCGGCGCGGAGCTTGGCAGAACGCGGGCGGGCGAGTTCGCGGCGTCCTGCAAGGTCCTCGGCGTCACCCACCACGAGCTGTGGGACTACCACGATGGCAAGCTTGAGTTCGCCGACTTCTCCGCAACCGCCGGCCGGCTGGTCGCGAAGATGCGCGAGCTCAAACCGGACGTAGTCCTGACCTTCGGAAGCGATGGCGCAGTCAACACGCACCCCGACCACACGATGGTGTCGACGTTCACTTGCGCGGCGTTTCATTGGGCTGCCTCGGCAAAGCGATACCCGCACCTCGGTCCGATCCACCATGGGCAGCGGCTCTTCGTGCTCGCCACCAGCTTCTTTATGGAGGGCCGAGCCGCACCCATGCCGTCCCCCTGGAACGTAACGCTGGACGTTCGCGACGTCATGGCCCGCAAGCACCAGGCCTTTTGCCAGCACCAATCCCAGGCCCCGCTGATGGAGCAGACGAAGGCGCTGTTCGAGCAATACGGACAGACGGAACACTATCTGTTGCTCGCCTCGCACGACATGGGACCGGCACAGCAGATGACGAGTCTGTTTGACGGGCTCGCTTCGTGACTTACTTTCCGCCTGCAGGGTTCCAACTGTCCTTGCCAGCGAGCACGTCGTGCGGCGAGTAGCGAGACGCCTCCGTTGCAGTCAAAGGCAGGCTCGACGTTGCCGCTCCGGGACCGGTTGGCTTGTAAACGCGGAAGAACGCGGTTTCGAGGCGATGCGTTGTTCCGGGTTGCCACTCGCGCCAGGCGGCGTTCGATACATGCGCTCCCAGCTGCGGGCTCAGCAGGACCACCGAAGCAAAGTCGCGCCACGGCTTCCCGAGCACGATGTTAACGGTTCCCGCATCGCCCGTAAAGCGGCAGTTGCGGAAGACGAAGCCGCTATTCTGCGCCGCGTAGCGCTTGCCCTGCGCTGTTATAAAGCCGCCACCGGTGTGGTCGTTGGAGTGGATTTCGCAATCGTCAAAGTAGGCAGTTCCGTCGCCTTGGATGAAGCTCGTATTGCCCGCGATGTAAGCCTTCGAAAAGTAGCTGCGGCCCGGTTCGCAGGGGCCCGTCGCACCGGCGCAGTTCTTTGCCGCAACTAGTAATGTCTGCTGGTCGCCCAGAATCCTCACGTTGCTCAGCGTGTTGCGGTCGCCAGTCAGACTCAGCGCCGGTGCCGCCGAACTCTTGTCGTCCTGCTTGTTGATCTTGTAAAAATCGTTCTGAAAGGTAATGTTTTCCGCCGCAAAATCATCGCCCCGAACCCTCACAGTGGCGGCAGCCTGTTGTACGCCCCTGGTCTGGCGGCTCAGGTTGAAGATCAGCACGGTCTTGCTCGCATCCGCATTTGCGCTGCGCAGAGTGACGTGTGATTGCGTAATGTCGACCCGCTCGCGGTACACCCCCGGCGCGACCGATACCACACCGCCGCTCACCGGAACCTTGTTGATTGCTGACTGCACCGAGTAGTAGTCGCCCGTACCATCCGCCGCGACGTAGAAGGTATCGTCTGCCGGAGGAATCAGGCTGGCCGACACTGGCGACACGGTATTCTCCGGGAACGGAATGAACTTGCCGTCGCAGGAGTACGGAGCCCCCAATCCGGGCCGCGGCCAACTGCGCACCGTCACGTCGTCCCCGCGTGGATCGAGATTCCCGCCCCGAACTCCCAAGACCGCGTACCGCGCAAGCACGTCGTCAGGCTTTTGATTGTCGATCACCACATTGCTTAGCGTCGCGTCCAGTTTGTGGTCGGAATCCAAACCGCGCATGATGACGCTGCCCGGAGTCAGCGCGTGGATGTTACTCAGCACGATCCCGCGATACAAGGGAATCTTGTTCCCGTCGAACGTCGTGTAAAACGGGTTCAACACAATCGGATTGGGCGAGTTGCGGATGCAGACGTTTTGAAATTGAATGTCCTCTACCAGTCCGCCCCGGCTGCGGTCGGACTTGATGCGCAGCGCATTCTCCGACCCGTCCATTGTCAGGTTCGTCGCCAGAATATGGCTGATGCCGCCGCTGGTCTGGCTCCCCACGCCGAAGCCGTGGCCGTTGTAGAAATGTACATTGCGGACCGTCATCTGCGTCACCGCGCCGGTCTTGTCCGTCGATTTCGGCGATATGTTGTCGTCGCCCGAGCGAATGTACGAGTCGATAATGGAAATATTGCTGCTGCCGCCCTGGGGGTCGATGCCGTCCGTATTGCGCGCCCACTTCGGCGTATCGATCTTCACACCCCATGCGGTAAATCCATTTGTAACTTCAGTAGTTACATGGCAATTGGGCGAGTTGCGCAGCGTAATGCGGTACAGCGTAAAGTCGTCCGATCGGCGCACCACCACGAATCGCGGCACCGCCTGGTTCAGGTCTTCCACCTTGGCCCGATGCGCGAGTTCCCACCACGTCTCCTTCTGCCCGATCAGCTTCGCGCCGCCGCGTGCATCAATCACGCCTTCACCCATAATGCCGCTGTGCGGCGCGTCTTCCGCCAGGATCAGCGGCTTGCAGCCGGGCCCGCGTTCGCCCACGATGCCGCAGCTTCCCGCAGCCGCGTCGTAGTTGCGCGGATCGCGGGAGCCCCACAACGCGGCACTCGCGTCGATAATCAGAGTCACACCACCGCGCAGCCGGAGCGGCGAAATCAGGAAGATCGCACGCCCATTCTTGTTGCCGTGCAGGATCACAGCCTGCCCCGCCGGACACTTCGCCATGGCCTGTTCAATGCGGGCGTTGTCGCGGTAGTGACGCTCCACGGTGTCCGGAAGGTTGCCCTTCTGATCCATCAGTTCGGCGTACAAAATCTTGCAGGCGACCGGATACTTTGGCTCGACAATGTTGCGTGTGTCCTGCGCCCGGACCAGCGCATGGAGCGGCACAAACAACAAAACGAACGCTGCGGCAAGAAAGGGTCGACAGAAGTTCATCTCGTGCAGTGTAGCGGACCCTTGTGGTGGCGGGCCATTCCCAGGACGGTCTATACCGGACCAAGTGTCAGAAATGGCGGGTTAGGAAACTCGATACTGATGGAGTCGCCGGGGCGGACGATTCCACTCTGGATGACGGTAGACATTATGCCGGATTTACGCACGATCTCCCCGTTGACACTGCGGGCAAGGCAGGCCTTCATCAGGCCGGGACGAAGTCCGTTCATCTGGGCGCAGGGGTCGCGAAGGCCCGTCACGCTGACCACTGCCGACTCTCCCAGACGGAGGAGCGTGCTGCGGGGAAGGGCGAGCAGGTCGATGCCGCGAGTAGTGATGTTTTCCCCCATGGCTCCGGGTGCGATGTCAATTCCCTGCCCGGCAAGCTCGGCAAAGAGCTCTTCCTGAAGCAGGTGAACCTGGCAGAGGTTCGGCGCGGTCGGATCCTGGCGGACCCGGTATCGGTGGCGGACGGTAGCGCCGCAGTGGGCGTCGCCCTCGACTCCGAGGCCTGCGAGCAGGACGATCGAGAGCTGGACAGGCTTGGAGAACGAGTGACTTGCGCTGAGGCTGACCGAGATGACCTTCGAGGACAAGCCTTGAGTATAAGCTGACCGTCATCTCGAAGTGGTAGTCTTCAAAGCGGTATGCATTCGTCGACCCCTCCTCCCCATTCAGCCCCCTTCGACCTTGCCGCTTCCGCGCGCGGCGAGATGGTTCGCGAGGGATTCCACCTCGGCGATGTTCCCGAATCCGACGAGCAGTTGGCTCAAATTCGCGCTGCTGTCGCCTCACAACAGCCCGATCCGACGCGGAAAGACCTGCGCGATCTGCTCTGGTCATCCATCGACAACGACACGTCGCGCGACCTCGACCAGCTCGAGTATGCCGAGCGTCCGCCGGACGGTACCGGCATCCGCGTGCTCGTCGCAATCGCCGACGTATCCTCGCTGGTAGCGCAGGGTTCGCCGCTGGACGTCGCAGCCGGAGCCCAGACGCAGACGGTTTACACCGCCGTCCACAACTTTCCCATGCTCCCCAACGAGCTCTCCACCGATCTGACCAGCCTCAATGAGGATCAGGACCGGGCCGCGATGGTGGTGGAGTTCACGGTCGATATCAACGGCCTGCCCACCAACACCTCCATCTACGCCGCGCTCGTCCGGAATCAGGCGCAGCTGGCGTACTCCACCACCGGGCCGTTTCTCGACGGGCACCCACGTCCGGATGGCCGCTGGGAACCGCGACTGGTTGCCAACGCCGACCTTGGAGCCCAGCTTCGGCTGCAGGATGAAGCCGCCCAGCGATTGCACAAGCAGCGAGTCGCGCTCGGAGCCCTGGACTTTCGACGCACCGAGGCCGATCCCGTGGTCATCGACGGCAAGGTGCAGTCGATCCAGACCGTCCTCCAGAACCGCGCCGCCGACCTGATCGCGGACTTCATGATTGCCGCCAACGAGACCATGGCTGTCACCCTGCGCAAGTCGGGCCGGTCCTGTCTGCGTCGCGTCGTGCGTTCGCCGGAACGGTGGGCGCGCATGGTCGCGCTGGTAGCCACCAAAGGCGCTCAGCTTCCGGACGAGCCGGATTCGGCCGCACTCAACTTATTTCTGCAGGCGCAGCGCGTGTCCGATCCCATCCATTACCCCGACCTTTCGCTCGCCATCATCAAGCTTATGGGTCCGGGCGAGTACGTGCTCGCCCACGGCGGCGACGACGACCAGCCCGGCCATTTCGGCCTGGCGGCACTCGACTACACGCATTCCACCGCTCCGAATCGGCGCTTTGCGGACCTCGTGACCCAGCGGGTCGTGAAAGCCATGATCGCCAACGCCCCGCCGCCCTACACCGACGATGAGCTCGCAACGATTGCCGAGCACTTGAACGACCGCGACTCCGCAGCACGCAAGGTAGAGCGCGCTATGCAGAAGCGGATTGCCGCTGTCGCGCTGGCCGACCAGATCGGGCATCACTTTGAAGGCGTCATCACCGGCGCGAATCCCAAGGGAACCTTCGTGCGGGTGTTCAATCCGCCGGTCGAGGGAATGATCGTAAGGGGCGCGGAGGGTCTCGACGTAGGTGACACGACCACCGTCACACTGGCTCGGACCGATCCGCAACATGCGTTTATCGACTTTACGCGGCCGTAAGCATCTAAAGAATCTATGAAGAAAACGATTTTAATCGCCGCTTGTCTATTGCTGTTCGCGGGTTGCAAGAGCCTTACCGATCCGACGCCCGAGAACTATCTGGCTACGATCAACAAGTATCTGCCCGATCACGCGGACTGCCTCCTCGACAGCAACACCTCGTTCCCCTACGCGACAAGCGACACCGCCAAGATTAAACAACTGGATACGCTCGTCGCCTCGCAGGTTCTGGAGGCTGGCCGCGATCTTTCGATCCATGTTTCGCGCTACACGCAGACAGCAACCGGCAAGGCCGCGGGCGCGCATCTTTGCTACGGCTTCCGCGTTGCGACGGCGGTAGTAAGCAACACGCCTCCTGCTCCGGCCAATGGTTTCACGGAGACCAAGGTGACGTACCAGTACAAGCTGCACGACATGCCGATGTGGGCGAAATCAGCGGAGGTTCAGGCGGCCTTCCCGACGCTCGCACACGAGGCAAGCGGCAACGCAACCGATACGATTACGCTGGCCCTGGATCGCATCGGATGGTCAGTGCCGAACTAAGAAGTGACGGACGCGGATAAGACGGAAAAAGACGGATAGAAAAGATGCAGAGCGATATTCATTGCTCCAAAGCAGCCGTCGACAACCCAACAGGCCGTCGTTCTGGCCAAATCAGCATCTCCAGATTCCCCAATCATGCGGACCGGTTCAATTCGCGGTAACCGTCAAGAATCTCTGTATTTTGCATTTCAAGCCAACGGGTACCTTTGCGACCCGTCCCGCTCCGCTCATATCCGTTTTCATCCGCCCTATCCGCGTCAATTACTTCCTCCGAACCAACTCATACTGTGCCCGAATGAATTCCGCCCCATATCTGCGTTCCAGCCGCCGGACCGTGAAGTGTCCGAAGGCGATGCGCTGGAAGTGGTTGGTGAACAGGACGTTGAGGGCCAGGCCCCCGGCGGCTCCGGCAATGGGGATGAGCTGCGCTGCGGCTTTCTCGCTCACTTCGATCCCAAAGCGCGCCGCGATTCTAGACAGAAATGACACCAGCGCGGGAGCGCCTTCCTTGGCGAGACCTTTCTGGGCGACGTAGGCTGCGGCGTCGCGGGCCACCTGTGCGAGCGCCGCGCGGGTGGCGTAGTACGCACTTTCGAGAGCTTCGCCGCGCTTGCCTTCGGGACCAAGGGCAAGAACCTCCAG
Organism: Rhodanobacteraceae bacterium; assembly: GCA_025350865.1. Lineage (GTDB taxonomy): Bacteria > Acidobacteriota > Terriglobia > Terriglobales > Acidobacteriaceae > Edaphobacter. Next base: position 6,062 of record JANXWZ010000084.1, on the reverse strand, counting down.
GCAGGCTAGGGCGCTCTCCGGATTGGAGAGGTCTTCCCCTTGACTGGCGGCGATCCCCGCAATCGAGTGGAGCATCACGGTTGTCGTAATCGGCAGTTCCACCGCAAGCCCCGGAAGACCGAAGAAGCCGCCGACCGCGCCGGTGACTGCAGTCGTGAACGTGTGGGAACCGCGACTGAAGTTAGAGCCTCCGGAGTTGGGCTTGAACGCAAGCGCAACCCGCAGACACTGCTGCAAAGCCGCGTCAACAGCGGTCCCAATGGAAGACTGGGCGCGTTGAGGAAGGAACCGCATCAACGACTCCACCGGCATACCCACCTTGTTGGCGAGCGTGACGGCAAGACTGCTGCCTTCAAGGTTAGCGACTGCCAGTCGCAGATCAAACATGTCCTGCGGCGAGAGCGCTGGCACAATGCGAAGTTGAGTGACAGGTGACGTCATGGAAAGAGCCTCTGTTTGTTCCAGGTGCCTTCACCATTCGGCGTGAAGGTGAAGCGGTCGTGCAGGCGGAAGTCGCGTTCCTGCCAGAATTCCAGGCGCTCCGGTTTCAGAACGAAGCCGGTCCAGTAGGGTGGTCGAGGCACATCGTCGGGGAACTTCTTTTCGTACTCCGTGGTGAGGGCCATTAGCTCCTCGCGGCTAGTTAGCGGGCGGCTTTGCTGCGACGCCCATGCGCCGATCTGGCTCATCCGATGACGGCGAAGAAAGTAAGCATCGACCTCGGCGGCGTCAACCTCAGTGATGGTGCCTTCGACGCGGACCTGGCGCTGTCGCGATTTCCAATGGAAGCAAAGGGCAGCGCGCTGGTTGGAGCGCAATTCCCCTCCCTTACGGGACTGGCCGTTCGTGAAGAAGGAGAAGCCACGGTCGTCACGCTTTTTGAGCAGAACGATGCGGACGGAGGGCATGCCGTCTGGCGTTGCGGTGGCCAGCGACATAGCGTTGGGATCGTTCAACTCGGACGCGGAAGCATCGGCTAGCCACTCGTCGAAGAGGGTGAGGGGGTTGGTGGCTTGTTCCAAGCCGGGTGTGGGGTCAGTTTGTATGTCTAACATTCTTCGGGTCTCCCACGCGAGTTTAGCGCGCTGCGAGGTTAGATGCGGGAGGTAGTGGCTTTGAATGTTCGGGAGGTGAACACGATGAATGTGGGATGTCGGAAGGACTACTGAGGTTCTTCGCTTTGCTCAGAATGACCTCAGCGGAGTTGAAACTCGGGGCTGCCGAGGAGGAGCGCGGTGAGCAGGTTGAGGGTGTCAGTGGAGTTGGCCGTGGTTTGTTCGGCCATCTGGCTATGGATGAAGGCGCTGGTGGCGGACGATATTTCGCCGCCGATGAGACTGCCTTCGAGGACGCGGAGGGCGACATCCTGACCGGAGTTGGGGGTGCCGGGGACGGGAGTGGAGACGTCGATCGGACGGGCTTTAGCGAACTCCCGGTAGGCGATGTTGGCGTCCCGGTCGGTCATCAGGCTCAGGGCGAGCACCCGGGAGGCGTCGAACTTCTGGTTAGCAAAGTGGTTGTGCGTTAGCTGATCGGCGAAGTTCAGCCGCGCCAGCAGAGCCTGGGTATTCATCCAGTGGTCGGCCGTCACATAGTAGCCCGTCGGCTCGAGCTTCTTGTACAGCGGCTGGCCGAGCGCGTTGGCAAGCAGGTTGACAAGGGCACCGGGGTTCTGAGGATCGGTCGCGGTGGCGCGGAAGGCCGAGGCCAAGAACTCGTTCGGCATCTTCACCTTGTTGCGGAAGTAGCGATGCGAGTTGAACTCCGGCGACTGGATCATGGCGCGGAGGACCGCTTTGATGTCGCCATCGGTGGAGAGGTAGGTCGCGGTCATCTTGTCGACCACAGCGGGCGGCGGTTCATCGTCCACGAATCGCTGGGCCAGCATGAAGGAGATGAAGTGCGCGGTCTGCGGAGCGTTGGCAAGGAGGGTGAGGGCGGCGAGGCCTTGCTTCATGCCGTCGGGGACATTGCCGAGGGCGGGGGGGAAGGTGGGTTGTGGGCCGGCGAGGATTTTGCCCTGGTCGTCGATGGTGTAGCCGAACCAGTCTTTGGGGCCGGGCTCATGCTTTTTAGGGTCGAAGAGGAAGGGGCCGCCCTGATTCGGGCGATCGACACCCCAGCCGGTGAGGATGGCTGAGAGGTGGGTGACGTCGGCCTGGGTATAGCCGCCATTGACGCCTACGGTGTGGAGTTCCATGACCTCCCGGCCGTAGTTCTCGTTGAGGCCATGGTTACCGGGTTTGGAGTTGGGGTTTTTCGGGTCAACGCCGTTGGCGACCGACTTTGGGCCAATGGAGAGCCAGTTGTCGAGATAAACCATCATCGCCGGGGATTCGGCAGTGGCGAGGAGGATGTCGCGGAACTTGCCGAGGGCGTGCGGACGGATGGCGTCGCGCTCGAAGGCGGCTGTGTACCACTGGTCGGAATCTTTGCTGAAGAAGACGTTGAAGTGATTGAACCAGAAGTCGGTCATGACCTCCTGAAGCTGGCGCTCGGACAGCACCGACCGCAGGATGCGCGCCTGCGCCAGCTCGTCATAGATGCGGTAGCTGCTGCCGACGCCGCCCTGCATTGCGAAGAGTGTTTCGCGTTCCCGGGGGCTGAAGTCGTTGTTCAGGATGTTCCGCTGATCGCCGGGTGCATTGCCAGCAAAGGCGATGCGGTCCGGCACCGGCATCGCATTGAGGGCGGCCATTCGCTCCTTTTTGGGTAGGGCAAACAGCTCTCCGGCGATTCGGGCGGCGGTCGCCTGATCAATTTTCTTCTGCGTGGCGATTTCCTCGTCGGTGGGCGCGGGCTGGTCGGTGTGCCTAATCTTTTCCTGCTCTTGCTGCAGCTTGTAGACCTGCACATCGTATACACTTTGCAGCCGCGGATCGTCCGCCGGGAAAGGCCGCTTGCCGTCCACGACCTGCTGGATCACTCCTCGGTCGGGGAAGACTGTCAGGGCTTTCTCAGGAGACAGGTTGAGCGTGGGATAGTCGGCGAGGCGTTTGTTGAGCGCCGAGTCGTCGATCGCTGCAGGATTCAATTGCTGCTCGAACCACTTGTCAGCCCCGAGCGTGAGGACTTTCTCAACATCGCCCGGACGCGGTCCGTAGGTGAACCGGTTGAGCAGTTGAACGGCTCGCTCTCGCGGCGTCAACGGAACCTTGGGAGCGATCTTCGACGGCGGAAGCTTCAGCTGCGCTGTCGCCTTATGCGCAGCCGGAGCCGCGCTGGGGTCCGGGGCCTGGTCGGACTGCTGGGCATACATCGGGGCAACCAGCAATGCAATGGACATGACTCGGATAACTGCGCGCATGGGGAAGCCTCCCCTTGTTAGAACCTTGGGTGAAGGTATTAGTTGCGCCAGGGACGGATACTGAAGGGCTAAAGCAGGTCCTCCGCTTCGCGAAGGATGACAACCGTGGAGATTAAGCCTCGGCGGGTTGGGCGGCTTTGGAGGCGTTTGGGATGGGTTCACGACGCTGCTTCAGGATCGTCCAACCTATGCGAGCCAGCAGAAGAAGGGTCAGGGCGATGGTGTCCTTCATCGGGGCTTTGACCCCCACCTTGACCAGCCACCAGTAGTGAATGCAGCCAGCAATGGCGGCAACGTAAACCAGCCGGTGCAGCCGCTGCCAATTCTTGCCGCCCAGCTTGCGCAGCATAAAGTTGGGCGACGTAACCGCCAGGGCCAGCAGGATGACCCACGCAAAGAGCCCAACCTGAATGAAGCGGCGCTTCGTCAGGTCGTCGACCACGCCGGGCCATACCGTAAGCCACAGACTCCACAGCTTGGCGACCTGGCCGTGTTTGAGGCTGTCCCAAGCCATCTGGATGTCGTACCCCGAGAAGAGCAGGACGTAGACGAGCAGGTGCAGGCTGGCATAGAAAAAGGCATACAGCCCCAGCATCCGGCGGAACCGGATCAGGTTCGAGAGGCTGGGGTGCAGACGGCGCAACGGCGTCACGACAAGGGACACAAGCAACAGCCATAACGCCCAATCCCCCGTGAAGTGGGTGATGGAGGCGACGGGGTCGGCTTCAAGATCGAACGCGCCGGTGCGGAACCGGTTGAGTTCCACGAAGAACGGCGCGAGGCATAGGAGATGGACTAGCGCCTTGATGTATGGGACGAGGCGATTGGGCATCGTGTCTAGTAATTCTTCATCAGGTCCATGCCGCTGTAGAGGCTGGCTACCTGGTCGCCATAGCCGTTGAACATCTGCGTCGGAATCTCGTGCGGGAAGCCGCTGTCGATGCGGCGCTCGCGCTCCTGCGAGTAGCGGACCCCGCGCTTCGGGTTCACGTTGGAATAAAAGCCGTACTCGTTGGAGTTAGCTTCGTTCCACAGCGTCGAGGGCTGCTTGTCGGTAAAGTGAAATTTCACAATCGACTTGGCCGACTTGTAGCCCCACTTCCAGGGCAGCACGATGCGCGCCGGCGCGCCGTTCTGGTTCGCAAGGGTCTGTCCGTAGGCACCAAAGGTAAGCAGCGTCAGCGGATGCATCGCTTCGTCCATGCGCAGGCCCTCGTGATACGGCCAGTTGTAATCATCCGGAGCTTCCGGCATCTGCTTGCGGTCGTAGAGCGAGATGAACGCCACATATTTCGCGCTCGGCAGTGGCTCACAGAAGTTGATGAACTCCGACAAAGAGTAGCCGTCCCACGGAATCACCATCGACCACGCTTCGACGCAGCGATGCCGATAAACACGGCTCTCGACCGGGCGATAGTTGATCAGGTCATCGATGTTGATCGTCTGCGGTTTCTTCACCATGCCCGTCACCTGAACCGTCCACGGGCGGGTCTTCAGGGTGTGCGCATTCTTGGCCGGCTGGTCCTTCGGGACGCCAAACTCATAAAAATTGTTATAGGTCGTCGCGCGAACGATCGGCGTCTGCGCTTCGGTCGTGGAGAACTGCCCCGACACAGTCTTCAGGGGTTCCATCCCAAACGCCCGGCGCGGAAGCATGCTGGCAGCCGCAGAGCCTGCCGCTAGAACTCCCGCACGAGCCAGAAATGCGCGGCGATCTGTCGTTGCGCTGTGAAAGGCTTCGAGCGGCGTGATCTGCGACGAAGGGATGTTCTCGCCGGAAAGATGCGTCTTGCGGATGAGCATGGTCCAGTCCTCTGGAGATGGCGGGATTTGCCGTCTCATCAGTAAGACTACGACACTGCGATTGAGTTACAAAAACTTTGACTTGCTAAGTCAGAATTGTTCATGGAAGAAAAAAGTGGCGTTGTTCCGAGCTCCCCCCGGGACAACGCCACTACTGGCACCAAAGCGCGACTAGACGTTGGTGTACATGGTGGTGCCAATACTCGTAAATTTTGCGCTGACCTCGGTCGCGAACGTCTCGAAGGCACCAACGATCCTGAGACCGACCAAGAAGAATCCGACGGGAACATCGAGTGACATAGCCATCGACAGTAGTGACGATATGTCTAACGCATTGCAATGACGTTTCCATTTCAGTCCCTCTGTGTGAATTTAGCTACACGATGTGACTCGCCGGGATTCCCCCGCTTCATCAGCAATCTCAAGGTAGCTCCGCTTTAATAGGGTCACAATCACTCGAAACGGTATCTGGCATGGCTAGTCGGTACTCCACCGGGTGGTTACCTGACCGGTGGAAATGTCGTCACAAACTCAATCCGGCGGAAAGCAGGCTGCTTCACCGCCCTTTGCTTCCGCTCGTCAGATCGCACGCCAGCCCGCCACGTACCACGTCAAGATCCACGGACCCAAGGACTGGACGGCGGTTGCTCAGGGTGAATTAGTCCAAACCCAGAACCTGCCCGACGAGCGTGTTACCGAGTATCAGATGGATTTGCCCGTCACGTACTACAGCATTTCGGCCGCGCCATATCGAACGTTCTCGCAAAATATCCACGGCCGCCAATACAGAGTGTGGAGCATGCACATGAGCGCGGATGAAATGCGCGATCAGACCGAGCTCTATGCCCCAATTCTTGAGTTTTACGAGCAACACTTCTCCAAGTTTCCTTTCAGCGGATTCGGCGCCGTCGTAAGCGACGTTTACGGTGGCGGGGCTCTGGAAGCCTATAGC
>JANXWZ010000044.1 GCA_025350865.1 Rhodanobacteraceae bacterium | reverse complement strand
AATGGTCGGGACGACTAGATTCGAACTAGCGACCTCACCCACCCCAAGGGTGCGCTCTACCAGGCTGAGCCACGTCCCGACTTTGATACGTCAGCCACGCAGGCGCGCGGCGACAGGGTAGCCTCTAGTGTACATCAGTGGGACGGGGCGACGAACTCTTTTGGCAGTGCGCCGCCTTCGCCTTCGCCGAAAAAGAAGCCGTTCATCTGCTCGACGAGGAACTCCTGCGCCTCGCGGGTCCAGGGCTGCAGGCGGTATTCGTTGAGGAGCATCTTCTGACGCTCGACCCATTCGCCCCAGGCCTTTTTGCTGACCATCTTGTAAATCTTCTGGCCGAAGTCGGAGTCGAAGGGCGGTTCGTCGAGGCCTTCCATTTCGGCCTTGTATTTTGCGCAGAAAACCATGTGCGGCATTGTTGGGAATCTCCTGGAATCTTGATTGTAATGGTTGCGAAAGGCAAAGGCGAAACGCAGAGAGCGCTAAGAAAAGCGCGAAGTTTCGCAGAGGACGATTAGCGGCGTTTACCCTTGGATTTCTTGTTGCGTGTGCGGGATTTGGGCTTGCCGGTGCGGGTTGGGCTGGGTTGGCCGGGCGTGGCGGCTTTGGGTTTGCGGAGGCTGCGGGGGGCTTGCGCCTGCGGCTCGGCGGAGGGGACTAGAGCGAACTGCAGGCGGCGGGCGGGGCGGTCGATGCGGTCGAGCAGTACGTGGACGCGCTGGCCGAGCTTGAAGACGCGGCCGGAGCCGGTGCCGACGATGGCGCGGTCGGTATCGCGGAAGACGAAGCGCTCCTGCGAGCCAAAGGGCAGGGAGTCGGAGATGGTCTGGATGGGGACGAGGCCTTCGATGAAGAGCTCGTCGAGCTCGACGAAGAAGCCGTACTTCGTGCAGGAGAGGATGGTGGCGTGGAAGTCTTCGCCGACGCGGTCCTGCATGAATTTAATCTTCTTCCACTCCATGAGTTCGCGCTCGGCCTCGTCTGCGCGGCGCTCGGATTGGGAGGATTCGAGGGCTATGGCGGAGAGCTCTTCGAGGGGGAGATTGAAGTGGCTTGACCCCATCTCAATCGATGACGCTGATTGAGATGGGGCACCCGGCGATTCGGGGCGGGTGGAAGAGAGCAAATACTGAGATTCTTCGCTTCGCTCAGAATGACCTCGTTTCCTTTTGGAGGACCAGGGTTGGGGGTCGGTGGATAGGATAGGGCCACCGGTGGGTGTGGCCCCAGAGCGTAGGGCGGCGCGCAGCAGGCGGTGGATGATGAGGTCGGGGTAGCGGCGGATGGGGCTGGTAAAGTGCGTGTAGCTGGGGCTGGCGAGGGCGAAGTGGCCGTCGTTTTTTTCGCTGTAACGGGCTTGTTTGAGGCTTCGCAACATCAGGAAGGACAAGATGCGTTCTTCCGGAATGCCAGCGATCTTTGCTGTCAGGCGTTGGTACATCTGCGGCGTCACGGGGATCGATTCGGGCACGTCGTGGGATTGCGGTGTGCGGGCGCTGCCGCCGTAACGGTCGGCGTTGGAGCGCGACGACCGGCGATCGGACTTCATGGTGAACTTCTTGACGGGCAGCGAGGCGAAGCCCAGCGTCTGGCCGTAGGTTGCGGCTGTCTCCTCAAAGTCGAGGATGCGCTTGGGGTCGGGGAGTTCGTGGATGCGGTAGATGGAGCCGGGAAGTGCAGAAGCAGGTCCTCCGCCTTCGGCGAAGGATGACAACATGGTTTGGGATTCGAGCCAGTGCGCGACACACTCGTTGGCGGTGAGCATGAACTCTTCGATAAGGCGATTGGACCAGCCGCGCTCGCTGCGTGTGATTGCGGCCATGTTGCCCTGCGGGTCGAACTGGATGACGGGCTCGGGGAGGTCGAAGTCGATGGACCCGCGGCGGTGGCGCTTCCGGTTCAGCAGTAACGCGAGTTCGTGCATCTGGTCAAACGCCGGGACTAACTGGATGAATGCGGCGCGGGTTTCGGCGTCGCCGTCGATGATCTTCTGCACCTGCGTGTAGGTCATGCGGGCCGCGCTGCGGATGATGCCTTCGCAGAGCTGGAACTCGGCAACTTCACCCGCGTTGTCGATCTCGGCAACGCAACTAAGGACTAGGCGGTCTTCGTTGGGGCGCAGTGAACACATGCCGGAGCTGAGCGTCGGCGGCAGCATCGGCACGGCGCGGTCGGGGAAGTAGACGCTGGTGCCGCGCAGGCGGGCTTCGACGTCGAGCGCGGTGCCGGGCAGGACGTACGCGCTGACATCGGCGATGTGGACCTGGAGCTGCCAGTTGCCGTTCGGCAGGCGCTGGACGTGGACGGCATCGTCGAAGTCGCGCGCGGTTTCGCCGTCGATGGTGATGATGGGCAGGCCGCGGAAGTCGTGGCGCAGGGCCAGTTCGTCGTCGCTCTGAGAATCAACGGTGTTGGCCGCCGAGTCGGCCGCTTCTGCTAGGACATTGGCGGGGAAGACGTAGGGCAGACGATGCTTGCGGATGACGATCTCGACGTCGACACCGAAGTCGTCGGGGTGGCCGAGGATTTCGAGGATGCGGCCGCGCGCGGGCTTCGAGAGCGTCGGAAATTCCGTGATCTCGATGTCGACCGCGAGGCCTTCGAGGGGGTCGTGTTTCTCCGGATCAAGATGCGGTGTCAGGCGCTGTTGCGCCTCTTCCCCGAGGACCCGGTGTTCGGTTTGCGGTGGGGGCAGGATGACCTGGCTATCGGGTCCGTCGGGGATCAGGATGGGCTGCGTCATGCGCTCGTCCAGCGGCGTGACGTAGTTGTAATTCGCGGTGGAGTAGGGCTGAAAGTCGTGGCCGCGTCGGCCCTGCGGACGCGCATAGTGGAAGATTCCAACGACGGTGGGGTTGCGCCGCGTGAGGATACGGAGCACGCGTCCGGAACGCCGTCCGTCGCGCCCTGGCGGAGCTTCGTCCACCAGCACTTCATCCCCCTGCATGGCGCCATTCAACTCGTTGGGCGGGATGAATAGGTCATCCTCGCGGGCCGTTGAGCCATTGGCCCTGACGAAGCCGAAGCCGTCCCGGTGCAGGTCGAGCTTGCCGGCGATCAGGCGGTCGCGGGTGATGCGTTGCGCTGCGGTTTCAGCCGCTATGGCTTCCGGACGGACGCGGGCCGTCTTTTCGTGGGTCGCATGTGGGAGAGCCCAGAAGCCGGTGTCGAGTTTGACCAGGTCGCCACGCAGAGTGATGCGGGCAAGCTGCTCGAGCAGCAGGCGGCGCTCGCGGCCGCCGCCCAGGCCGAGTTCGCGGATCAGTTGCTTGTAGCCCGCGCGGTGTGATGGGCTGCGTTCGATCAGGCGGATAAGTTCGCGGTCGGAATGCGGGTTGGAACTGCTGGGCTTCGGCATCGCTACGCTGATTGTAAGCGGAAGCCCCTGGTGCCCCCTTGTTATCGGCGGTCTTACGGTACCTTACTGGCGATGTCCCATGCCTGCTGCAATGTCTGCGCGCGGGATGGCCGGAAGTCGGTCTTCCACTCGTCTTCCTGCGAGCCGATCGTCGCAAAGAACACCTTGCCGCCGATGTGGACGTGCAACTCGGTCACCTGCCAGTGGTGCGGAGCGACTTCGCGGCGCTCGACCTGGAACGTTCCGCCTTTGTGCAGGCCGCCCAGCATGCCGCCCATGATCTTCACGTCTTCCATCATCCGTCCCTTGATGGTGCGGATGCGGTCGTCACCCTTGGCGACCACGATCTGGCCCTCCATCGAGCCAAAGACCCGAGCCTCCATGTTGGCCGGCTGGAAGTTCGGGTTGCGCTTGAAGTCGAGGGTAATCAGGTCGCCTTCTTCTTTGGTGATGGTCCAAAGAAAGGCTTCGGGCAGTATCTTTAGCAGTTCTTCGGCCTGATTGTCGTCGTGGCTGGAGTCGCGACGCAGCTTTTTTTGCAGGTTCAGGTCGTGCAGCAATTTCTGGTTGGCCGCGTCGTCAGCGGCACGCTGCTCCGGGGTTAGAGGCTTCCCGTGGTCTTCCAGCTTGCGATGTAGATTGCCTTCCGGAGTTTCAATGGTGAGGAAGAGCGTGTCGTGATCCGGCGTGACGTCGTGGTCCCGGTATTCGTAGGCGGAGTGGTCGTTATGGTCAGCGTCGAGTTCCGTCGCGCAGGCTGCCGCGACGATGGCCTTCGCATCCTTGGTCTGGAAATTGCGCCCGTCAGCATGGGCAATGGATAGCGCCAGCAGAGGAAGGGCGAGCAGCGAGGGAAGGTGCAGCCACTTCCGTGTGTTGGTTCGAATCATGTCCCCTTTTGGATGCTCTGGAACCCATTTCGGTAGCAGATTGTCTACTGGATCAAAGCGCGTTTGGCTTTCTTGCCGAGCCGAACTGTCAGTGTCATTGGAAGAAAATGAAGCAACGGATACGGGTCGCGTGTCACCTCGCCGCCGATCCGGACGGCCCCCTCAGCAAGTTTTCGGGAGCCTTCAGTTGCTGATGAAACAAGCGCTAAGTGCAGGAGTAACTTAGCCATTCTTATTACATATGGACCTGGTAGATGTGGTGTTACGTTCACCATTTCCGGTCCTGCGATCGCGGCGAAGGGAATAACAATCTCTTCGATGTCGTCGGAGACGCCGCCCTGCTGGAACTGTTTGGACCAGTTGGCCTCGGCATGGGTGGCGAGTTCGTCGGAATGGAAGTCGGCGGTGATGGTTCGGGCGAGGTCGCGCTTGGCCTGCATGGGGTGCAGCGTACCGGACGCGATGTCGGCGTCGATCTTCGCGATGGCGTCGGGCAGGGCGTCGGTCAGCAGCGTGTAGTAGCGCGGGATCATGGCGTCGGGGATGGTCATCAGCTTGGTGAACATGTCGAACGGCGAATCGAGCACGCCGACGGCGTTGCCGAGTGACTTGGACATCTTCTGGACGCCGTCGAGGCCTTCGATGATGGGGGTCATCAGCACGATCTGGGGCGGCTGGTTTGCTCTGCGCTGCAGGCGCCGGCCCATGAGGAGATTGAACTTCTGGTCCGTGCCTCCCAGTTCCACGTCGCATTGCAGCGCGACCGAATCGTAGCCTTGCGCCAGCGGGTACAAAATCTCGTGCAGGCTGATCTCCTGCTCGGAGTTGAAGCGGGCATGAAAGTCTTCGCGTTCCAGCATCTGCGAGACCGTTGTGCTGGCGGCGAGGTGAATCATGTCTGCGTATCCGAGTTTGGCGAGCCACTCGGAGTTGTAACGGACCTCGGTTTTAACCTTGTCGAGAATCTTGAAGACCTGTTGCTTGTAGGTGTCGGCGTTGGCGTCGATCTCCTGCTGGGTGAGCTGCTTGCGGGTGGCGGATTTGCCGGTGGGGTCGCCGATGAGGGCGGTGGAATCGCCGATAAGAAAGATGACCGTGTGGCCAAGTTGCTGGAAGTGGCGCAGCTTGCGCAGCAGGACCGTGTGGCCGAGGTGGAGGTCAGGCGCGGTGGGGTCGAAGCCGGCCTTAATGCGGAGGGGACGGCCGGTCTTGCGCGACTCTTCGAGACGAGTTTTCAAGTCGTCGAGCGGGATAATCTCGGCGGCTCCCTTGGTGAGGAGCGCAAGTTGGTCTTCAACTGGAGCGAAAGAGTGTGGCATGACTTCCTACAAGTATAAAGACTTCCTCGCCGGAAGCCTTGCCACGGGGTGGTCGCGGACTACTTCTTTGCAGCCGGGGCGGGCGCTGGCGCGGCAGGTGGCGGAGCGTCGGGGCTGAACATGTCGACGATGGCCTTCCAGCTGCCGTCAGGCTGGCGACGGAAGATCTCGCTCATTTTGCCTATCTGGACAACGGACTTGCCTTGCGGGTCCTTGGCATCGATTTCGTATGTCCCGACCACGTAGCCCAGGTCACCCGATGCTTCGACCGTGACGGCCTTCCAGGCGAGCTTGTCGGTGGTCTTCAGCAGATCGGCCCACATCGTCCGGATAGGGGCCTTGCCAGTCATCATCGGAGCGTCGGGCGGAAGCAGTTGCGCGCTGTCGGCATAAACGTTGACGACGCCATCCAGATCCTTGGCAACGCTGGACTGTGACCATTTGGCGTCGGTGTCGCGGATTGCCTGCTCGTCAGCCGCTTTTGTATCCTTGGGGGTGCAGCCGGTACTCAACACAAGGGCTGTGCCGACTGCGGCAAATATTGCGTAGCGCAATTTCATCGTATCTCCTCAGATTTTGATTTATTCGACGCCTCAAGTTACACCATTTGCAACGACTTAGCCCATGCCTGATCGCAAACCAAAACGCGAACGCGAAACCCCGCACAAGGACAAGATCTGCAAAACCTGCGGCCGTGCGTTCGAGTGGAGGAAGAAGTGGGAGAAGGACTGGGACGTGGTTAAGTACTGCTCCGACGCCTGCCGGGGCAACAAGCCGGGCGAAGCCGACACGGCATTGGAGACGGCGATTCTGGAGCTTCTGGCCGAACGTGGCCGGGACAAAACGATCTGCCCAAGCGAAGCGGCCAAGCTGGTCGGGGGCAAAGACGAGCGGCGCGATTGGGAGGGCCTGATGGAGCCGGCTCGGGCTGCGGCCCGAAGGCTGGTCGCGCAGGGCAGGATTGTCATCACGCAGGGCGGCAAGGTGGTCGATCCGTCCACTGCAAAGGGTGCGATCCGATTGAAGCTGCGTTGAAAGTGGTCAGATCCTTAGGAACGCGGCGAGCAAGTTCCGCTTCTAAGACCAGATGACAACTGCAAAGAAATCCGCAAAATCCGCAAACCACTGCTGGCCGGGTTATGAACCCGTCGCAGGTAAGAAGAGCAACGAAAAGGGAAGCTGCAAGCCCAAGGCTCACCAGACCGCAGCCGAAAAGAAGGCGGATTCCCGCGCCGCCGCAGCAACGAAACGCGAAAAAGGGCAGTAAACTGATCGGCATGAACGCCGAACGAATCCGCGACTATCTGCTCAGCCTGCCGCACGTCGTCGAGGCCGAGCAGTGGGGCGGCCTGCTGTACTGGGTCGGCGACAAGGCCATCGGCGGCAAGACCTTCGCGATGGTCAACCTCGAAGCGACTGGCGGCCTCCCCATCTCGTTCTCTGCCGGGCCGGAACGCTTCGCCGAATTGGTCGAGCAGGAAGGGATTCGGCCCGCACCCTACTCCGCCAAAAACTTCTGGGTGGCGGCGGAGGGATGGGATGCGTTCCCCGATCGCGAGTGGCAGGATGAACTGACTGCGGCCCATGCGACCGTCTATGCAAAGCTTCCGCCGAAGACGAAACAGTTGCTTGCGATGTCGAAGATCGCGCTGAAGCGGGTCGTCGCCGAGCGAAGGAAGCTATTGACGGAACGGGCTGCAGACAAGAGCAAGGCGTAACGCGGATACGACGGATAAATCGGATAAGAACAATAAGGCTTGCATCCATTTTGTCCGTCTTATCCGTTTTTATCCGCGTAACGCACTTGTCTTAGGAAGCCTCGGGCGAGGCGTCGAACAACCCACGGAAGCTGAGGCGGTAAGCCCAGAGGAGGAAAGCTTCCAGGACGACGAAGATAGCGCAGACCGCGATGCCTTGATGGAAGATCAGGATCGAGAACAGCATGATGTTGACGATGATCGGGCCCAGGATCGTGAGGCCTAGCGGAACGAACCGCCCGACCAGGAGCAGCAGTCCGCCGATCAACTCCAGCAGACCGACTATCGTCATGTACTTGGTGGTGATCAGCAGGTTGATGTAGACGCCTGCGTCGCCGGTCATGGGCTGCGTATGGCCGTTGATGATGTGGTTCAGGCCCCCGCCGAAGAACGCGAGGCCGAGCAGGATTCGAACGACGAGGACGGCAATCTTCATAATGACCTTCTTGTCTCGTGAAGTTGGGATCGACGGACTGACGATTCACCGACCATACTACCCTTCGCGATAGGATGCGAGCAGGAGATTTTCGCGCATGAGCGGTGTGGTTCTGTCGTTGGAAGGTAAGGTCGCCTTGATTACCGGAGGCTCCCGCGGTATCGGAGCGGCGACTGTCCGTCTGTTCCGGCAGGCGGGCGCAAAGGTCGTTTTCAGCTACGAAAAGGCCCGCGAGACAGCCGAGGCCCTGGCTGCGGAGCTAGGTGGGCCGGAGTTCTGCCAAGCAGTACAGCAAAGCCTCCATACACCAGAGGATGGACGTGCACTGGTCGGTGCGGCCGTAGCGGCGTTCGGCAAATTGGACTGCCTGATTGTGAACCACGGCGTCTGGCCCTCTCACGACCAGCCCATCACGACGATGCCGGATGCGCAGTGGCGCTCCACGCTCGGGATCAACCTCGACAGTGTGTTTGGGCTGGTGCAGGCGGGTGTAGCGCAGATGTTGTCCCAACCCGGCACCGTCAAGGGCCATATCGTGCTGATTGCTTCGACGGCAGCGCAGCGTGGGGAGGCTTTCCACGCCGACTATGCCGCCAGCAAAGGGGCGCTTCTATCGTTGACGAAAAGTTTATCCAGCGAGCTGATCGGCCAGGGCATCTATGTCAACTGCGTCGCGCCCGGCTGGGTGGCGACAGAGATGTCGGCGGCAGCCTTGTCGGACCCGGGAACGTCTAACAAAGCGTTGTCGCTGATTCCGCTGGGCCGCGCGGCTCATGTAGACGAGATCGCCGGTCCCATCGTCTTCCTATGTACGCCGCTTGCGGGGTTTGTCTCCGGGGAGATCTTCAACGTCAATGGCGGAGCGGTTTTGGTCGGCTAAAGGGAAAGAGAAATCCATGAAGGTATTTGTCGTTGCGCTCGCGCTGATCGGATTCACCGCTGGAGCCGTGTGTGCGCAGCAGACCGCGCAGGAGATGAAAAACGCAGCCCCCGAGCACCGCAAGGGCGAAACCCAGGAGCAAAAAGGGAAGCGACTGCTCGACGAGATGATTGTTGCTCTCGGCGGCGACGCGTGGCTCAACAAGAAAACGATGTACCGCGAAGGCCAGACTGCAGCGTTCTTCCGCGGCGAACCGACCGGCAGTGTCGTTCAGTTTGTTGAGTATAAGAAGTTTGCGACGCCCACGTCACCGGAACTTGCACGCGATGAATTTCTCAGCTGGCGCGGCGTGATCACGCCGGGCAAGAAGAAAGACGTCGTCCACCTGTGGACTGCAGATAACGGCTACGAGGTGACGTACAAGGGCCAGACCGCGCTACCCGAAAAGCAGGTGGCGGACTACATCCGGCGGCGTGCCCACTCGCTCGAAGAAGTTGTGACGAAATGGATGAAGGAGCCCGGCGTGGTGGTTATCGCCGACGGCGCAGGAATGCGGGACCGCCGCCCGGTCGACAAGGTGACGATCATGGCGGCCAACAACGACTCCGTGACCATCGAGATCGACCAGAATACGCATCTGCCGCTGCAGCGCAGCTTTCAGTGGCGCAACGACCAGTTCAAGGACTACGACATCGACGAAGAGGTCTATGGCGACTGGCGCTTGTTCGACGGCGTACAGACGCCGATGAACATGACCAACTATCGCAACGGCGACATGTCGGCGCAGAACTTCTATACCAAAGTCCGTTTCAACGAGCCGCAGGCGGGCGACCTGTACGACCATACGAAGCTGCTGAAGAAGTAGCAGCGGTTTATACTCATGGCTGCCATGAGTGAGACCGTTACCGCGCCCGAAACGCCTACCGAACCCGTCAAGACCACGCTCGATATCCTCGAGATCATGGCGATCCTGCCCCATCGCTACCCCTTCCTACTGATTGATCGCGTCATCGAGATGGAGCGCCGTCAGCGGATCGTCTCAATCAAGAACGTCACCATCAACGAGCCGCATTTCACCGGCCACTTCCCGGATTACCCGATCATGCCCGGCGTCCTGATGGTCGAGGCGATCGCCCAAACCGGCGGTGCGCTGCTGCTGACAGAGATTCCGGATCGGGACGAAAAGCTGATGGTGTTCACCGGTATCGACAACGCAAAGTTCAAGCGGCCCGTCGTTCCCGGCGACCAGCTTCGGATTGAAGTGACGGTGCTCAACTGGCGCACACGCGCGGTCAAGATGCAGGGTGTCATCACGGTCGAGGGCAAAGTCGTCTGTGAAGCCGTTGTCACCTGCATGGTTGTCCCCCGCGTGAAGAAAGCCGCTCCGGCGGCTGCACCGGAGACGGCAGAGTGAGCGTGCATCCCACCGCAATCGTTGCACCCGGGGCGGTCGTGCCGGAAAGTTGCAGCATCGGCCCCTACTGCACGGTTGGCGCGAACGTGGTGCTTGGCGAGGGTTGCCAGCTGGTGTCGCACGTAGTGCTGGACGGCCACACGACCATCGGCGCAGGCTCCCGTGTTTTCTCGTTCGCCTGCATCGGCATCGCGCCGCAGGATCTGAAGTACAAGGATGAGCCGACGCAGGTGGTCGTCGGAGAGAAGACGGATATTCGCGAATACGTGACGATTTCTCGCGGAACGGTTGGCGGCGGAGGAATCACTCGCGTCGGCGACGCCTGCTTGATCATGGCCTACACCCACATCGGCCACGACTCTTCCATCGGCAACGGCTGCATCCTGGCGAACGCTGCGACCCTGGCCGGTCACGTCACCGTGGAGGACTACGCCGTCGTCGGCGCACTGTGTCCGGTGCACCAGTACTGTCGCATCGGCAAGTACGCGTACATCGGCGGCGGCACAACGATCACGCAGGACGTCATGCCATTCACGCTGACGTCCATCGCACGCGACAACCACGCCTACGGGCTGAACAAGGTCGGGCTGGAGCGGCGCGGGTTCACGCCGGAGCAGCTCAAAGAACTACGGCAGGCCTACCGAACATTGACGGGCAGCAAGAAAAACGTGTCGCAGGCGCTTGTCGAGTTGCGAGAGAAGATTGAGGCGGGTGAGGCGGGAGAGCATGTGCTGTATCTGGTGGAGTTTGTTGCTAATAGTAGCCGCGGTGTCATCCGCTAATGCCCACGGTTCTGGTCCATGGGCGATTCACGTTTTATTTCTACGCCAACGAAGGGACAGAGCCTCCGCACATTCATGTGGATGCAGCAGAGAACAGCGCAAAATACTGGTTGACTCCGATAGAATTGCAATCAAACAGAGGGTTTCGATCTGGAGAGCGAAAAGAGATCGAACGGATTCTGAAAGACAACCGCGCCTTGCTCCTTAGGAAATGGAATGAATTCTTCTTATCTTCAATCTCAGACCGTACCTGAGACCGTCGTCTTCGATGACGCGACCATGCACGTCACATTACGGAACGGAGAAAGAGTTTCAGCCCCCTTGAATCGCTTTCCGCGCCTGCTCCGAGGTACCGTGGAGCAACGAAACACATGGCGGGTGATTGGAGCAGGGGATGGCATCCATTGGCCTTTGCTGGACGAAGATATATCGGTCAAAGGATTGTTCGCGGAAAGGAAGCAACGGATTCCCCAATCCCAGA
Organism: Rhodanobacteraceae bacterium; assembly: GCA_025350865.1. Lineage (GTDB taxonomy): Bacteria > Acidobacteriota > Terriglobia > Terriglobales > Acidobacteriaceae > Edaphobacter. The sequence continues at coordinate 7,026 of JANXWZ010000044.1, read as the reverse complement.
ACATTGGCGAGATCATTTCTATCATTGGTTCCATTTACGCCAAAACAAATCAACTATCTCAACTGTCGGGACGACACTTTACCCCAGACGGCGTCTTCGTAGCGGCGACAGGACAGATCGTATCCGAGTATGTCTACGGCTTACACCCACAAACCAATGAAATTCCCTTTCTGCGGACACAAGATGGAAAAACCGTGAAAGTGGCACTTGCAGGGAAAAACAGCAACAGCATTTCGATCCGTTGGACGGAAGCAGCACAGAGATCGCGCGCGCAGCTCCTATTGTGCTTGCATCTCGACGAACGAGGCTTTCATGAGATTTACAACGGCTTTTTCCCAGTCGAACTACTTCGCGACCGTAAAGTTTCGGCGACTGGCACTGTACAGCTTTCTATGAATGCTCTTGCCGAACTCAACCCAGCTTTGCTCGATAAACAGCATAGCCTGTCAAGCATCAACCAGCTCCTCGTCGCCAAGCTATCCGATGTCGCCTAAACTCGGCCTCATCGCCGGCAACGGCCGGTTCCCGTTCCTCCTGCTGGAAGCAGCGCGTGCCCACGGCCTCACCGTCGTTGTCGCGGCCATCAAGGAAGAGACCTCGCCGGAAATGGACGAACGTGCCGCAGCCGATCCCGGCGTGATCGTCCACTGGATGTCGCTCGGCGAACTGTCCCGGCTGATCGACACCTTCCGCGCGGAAGGGGTGACTCGTGCCGTTATGGCTGGGCAGGTCCGCCACAAACAGATCTTTTCGAGCATCCGGCCGGACTGGCGGCTGGCCAAGCTGCTGCTCAGTTTGCGGACTCGCAACACTGATATGCTGCTGGGGGCGGTGGCCAAGGTCTTGGGCGACGAGGGCATCGAGTTGATCTCATCGACGGCATACCTTGAGCCTCTGCTGGCAAAGCCCGGAGTACTGACGGAGCGCCCGCCATCTGATGACGAATTGAAGGATATCGAATACGGCATCACCGTGGCGAAGGCGGTTGCCGCCTATGATCTTGGCCAGACGGTCGTGATCGCTGCGCAGGCCTGTGTGGCGGTTGAGGCGATGGAGGGCACCGACGCCACCATCGCTCGCGCGGGTGCGCTCTTCGCCACACTGGACGCCGGGGGTTCGACCTTGTCGCGTGCGCTCACCGTAGTCAAGGTGGCGAAACCCAATCAGGACATGCGCTTCGACGTCCCCGTCGTTGGCCTGCCGACCATCCTGGCCATGCAGGCTGCGGGCGCGACCTGTCTCTGCGTGGAGGCCGGGCGCACCCTGCTCTTTGACCGCGCCGCCATGGTGCTGGCCGCCAATAACGCCGGAATCGCATTGCTGGCACGGTAACCGGGACTTCCCATTTGAATCCCGGCGCGACCGATGACAAAACAGTGACAGCCAGAGGTGATCCGGGCAGCGTAGAATTTGAGGGCCTGCGCCGTTCCTGAGTCCAAGTGGAGCGCTGGTGCGTACACCCAATACAAGTTTCGGAAACGAGGATGCAATGCGCAAAGCACTTTTGATGTTGGCGGCCGTCGGTGCGATGGCCTGTGGCGTGGTTGGTTTTCAGGCTCACGCTTTTGCCGCAACAGAACCCCTGGCCCCGGGCGCCGTCGCTCCGGACTTCAAGCTCCCCACCCAGGTGGATAACGTATCGGCCAGCCTGAAGGACTACAAGGGCAAGTATGTCGTGCTGTACTTCTACCCCAAGGATATGACCACCGGTTGCACCATCGAAGCACATAACTTCGAGCGTGACACGGCCAAGTATGCCGCGCTCAACGCCGTCGTCCTGGGCGTGAGCCTCGATACCGTCGAAAGCCACAAGACCTTCTGCAGCAAGGACGGCCTCAACTTCAAGCTGCTCGCTGATCCCGATCACAAGGTGATCGATGCCTACGGTGTGCCCCTCGTGGGCGGCGGCAAGTACGCCCAGCGCGATACCTACCTCATCGGACCCAACGGCAAGATCGTGAAGTTCTGGGAAGTCAAGGACGTCAACAAGCACAGCGACGAGATTCTCGCGGCAATCGAAGAGCTCAAGAAGTAACGCGTCGTCAATTCGACCGTAACAGACGCAGAAAGGCCCGGACTCTGGGAAGAGACCGGGCCTCTTTGCTTGCCTTGTAAAGCGTTGCCGTTGGAACTACTTCTTTGCAGGTGCCTTCTTGGCGACAGCCTTCTTCGCCGGAGCCTTCTTCGCGACAGCCTTCTTTGCCGGCGCCTTCTTTGCGACGACCTTTGCAGGAGCCGCCTTCTTTGCGGGAGCTGCCTTCTTCGCTACAACTTTCTTTGCTGCTGCTTTCTTCGTTGCCAAGGTAGTACCTCTCATGAGTGGTTTTTTGCTGCTGGTGCTCTTGTTGCCGACCGCTTTTTTAGGAGCAGGCCTTCCGCCGCGCAGAGCACCAAGCTTCTTCGCGGCAGATTTCGATGGGGAAGATTTGACCACCTTCTTTGCAATGGTCTTCTTGGCCGTAACCTTCTTGGCTACGACCTTCTTCGCCGAAACTTTTTTAGCCGGAGCCTTCTTGGCCACGACTTTCTTGGCGACAACCTTCTTCGCCGGAGCCTTCTTCGCGACAACCTGCTTCGCCGAAGCCTTCTTGGCGACAACCTTCTTCGCCGGAGCCTTTTTCGCAACGGCCTTCTTTGCGGCTACGACCTTCTTCGCCGGAGCCTTCTTCGCAACGGCCTTCTTGGCTACAACTTTCTTAGCGACAACCTTCTTCGCCGCAGCCTTCTTCACAACCGTCTTCTGCGCGGTTACGACTTTCTTGGCAGGTGTCTTCTTGGCGGGAGTTTTCTTTGCCGGAACTTTTTTCGCTGGAGCTTTTTTGGCGGGAGCAGGCATCGCCGGAGTCGCTATTTCGACGACCTCAATTACGACCACGTTTTCCACGGGTTCGGTCGACATCGTCATCGGAGGCTCATACGGATCGACGGGAGTTGAAGGCATCGCGGTCAGGATCGCAGTCTCCGAATGACTTGATGCAAAGTCGTCATCTTCATCATCGAGATCGTCATCTTCATCATCATCGGACGACAGTGTGACTTCCACCTCTTCGTCTTCTTCATCATCGTCAAACACGCTGCTGGCCGAGAGTTTCATGTCCATGTCGTCTTCGGACATCGCGTTCAACTTGATCGGTTCATCGAACTGGCTGCCATCTCTCATGCTGTTTCCTCTGTTGCATCGACCCTGTTTTGTTCGATGCAGGAATTGCGAATATCGTGTCTACGAATCGTTTCGCGCAGCACGATTTCTAGCAACACGCTAGACCAGTGCGCGACCGATTACAAGCACTCTTTTTAATCGCGAAGCTTATTGGACAGCTTTATGTTTTGCTGACGAGCGCTTTGCCGTCGATGGCTTCGTCGCGGTGTGCGTTGTCGCATGGCTCGTCGCCTTGCCGGCGCTGTGCGTCGATGCCGCAGAAGTCTTGCGACGTGCGCTTGCAACGCGGCCCCGCGCACGCGTCGAAGGCCCAAGCCGCACCGGCGCCGAGACGAAGAGTGTCTTGCCCGGACGCACGCTCGACGTCGTCAGCGAGTTCCACTTGCGCAACTCTTCAGTCGTTACGTTGAAGCGATCCGCAACCGTCACCAGCGTGTCTCCCGCGCGCACCGTGTAGTGTTGCGGGCTCGCAATGCCGGTCACCGATTGCACCGGCACCACAAGCTCATCGTCAACGCTCATCGGGTCCTGCGCGGTGATGCCGTTGGTCCGCGCAATCTCCGCAGGCTTTGCATGCAAGGCTGAAGCGATCGTATCCAGCGTCTCGCCTTCCTTCACCACATGGAATCGCCAGCTGGCACGGCGATCTTCTGGAATATCCTTCAGCCGATCGTTGTAGAGATCCTTCGTACCCGGCGGAAGATGCAGATCGAAGTCGATGTCGGGAGCGGTCGAGAGCCGCAGCATCGCGGGGTTCAGTTCCACAAGCTCCTGCACGGTCGAGCCGGTGACGTCCGCAACCAGACGCAGGTCGATGGCGTAGTCCGTGTGCACCGTGTCGTAGATCACGGGCGGGCTTGGTACCAGCTTATCGAGGCCGTACCGTTCAGGATTCTTCGCCATCAGAATTGCAGCAAGAATCTGCGGCACGTAAGCGCGTGTCTGTGCCGGCATCAGTCCGCGCTTATAGAACTCCCAGAAGTCTGCGTAGCCGGTCTTCACCACGTCGCGTTGGATGTTGCCCGGACCCCAGTTATAAGAGGCCATCGCAAGGTACCAATCGCCGAACTGGTGGTAGAGCTCCTTGATGTAGCGGGCGTAGGCACGCGATGATTTTTCCGGATCGAAGCGATAGTCGAAGTAGCCATTACGAAACAGTCCAAACTGCGGGCCTGTGTACGTCATGAACTGCCACATGCCGCCTGCACCGGAGTGCGCGTTCAAGGCCTGCGGCTGAAAGCCCGACTCGGCGACCGCCAGGTAAATCAAATCCTGCGGCACGCCTTCTTCCTGCAGCACCTTCTGGATCAGCCCGCGATACTTGCCGACGCGCTGTAGAGAGGCTGCCATGTGGCGGCGAAAGTTCTCCGAGCCAGCGAAGGCGTTGATGTAACCCGCGACCTGGTCGTTGATGATCAGCGGAAGATCTGACGTCAGGTTCAACTCGGTCTTCAGCTTCGCAACCAGTTCCGGATTGGGCGCGAAGGTCAGGGTCTCGGCCACATCGAGCGGAGCCTCCTCCACCTTCGGAGACAGGCCGTTGCCCTGCTTCAGCGCGTCCAGTTCAAGTGCGTTAATCGCGTTCAGCAGATGGTCGAACTCATCGGCGAGTGGGCCTTCCGCCTTCAGGTCCTGGCCGCCCGCCAGCAGCGCATCCACAGCGAAGTCGAAGTCCAGCCGCGCGGCATCCAGGCGACCGGCGCGGTAGTTCTGCACACCGGAGTTGTAGCTGGTCTCCGCGTTGGCGATCAGCTGCCGGATCTGCTGTGCGCGTTGCGCCGCCTGGGCGTCGGCCTGAGGCTGCGTTGCATTGGCGCCAGTCTGTGCCTGTTGTGCAGCGACCGACGCAGGGGCGGATAGCGGAGGAGCGGTTGCCTTCGATGACGTCTTCGGCGGTGAGCCCGCCGTGTTGGCCAGAGGGTCCGGGCAACCGGCGAGCAGGACCACAGGCATGCACAGTAGCGCAAGCGGGAGACGGCGGCGAAGCTTGAGTCGGATCGTCAAGGGGCTTTGAGAGTTTGCAATCGCGGAGCAGAAGGGCACATCTGATTGTAAGACGGATGGGCGCACCCCGGGGTGTACGTGCGCTCTTCAATTCGCGCCTGCGCAGGTGGCGTTCCTACTGCTTCCGAGCCGCTTCAATGTATGCCGGCGTATAGCCTTCCCATTCCCACGGCGTTACGTTGTCGCCAAAGATGCGTTCCAGCAGCGGACGAAATGCGAGTTCGCCATTATCGCTGTTGGTCAGCAGGATCATGCAGGCCTGTCGCCGTTCGAAGCAGATCACATAATTCTGTGCCCCGTCTCCGTGCCCTTCTTTGAAGATCGCCGGTCCATAAGGCGTCTTCGTCAGCAGACCCCAGCCCACGCCATACGCAAGCCTAACGGCCGCACTTTCGCCTGTCGGTTCTTCATTCGCTTTCAAGGGAAACTGATGGTACGCCCGCAACGGAAGTACCGGCTTCCACATCTCGGCTCGAGTCTGCGGCTTCAACAGTTTGCCCGCGAAGAGTGCGGAGAGAAATTTCGCGAGATCCTCGGCGCTGGTGGTCATGGAACCGGCCCCGCGGCTGGGAAAACGCTGGGTCTTTGCGTGGAAGGTCTCGTTCAGGTCAAACCGGTCCGCAACGTCGTCCGCAAACTCCTTGCGGTAGATGATGCCGGTGCGCGTCATGTGCAGTGGTGTGAACAGCGCCTCCTGCATCAGTTCATCCAACGGCTTGCCCTTCTTCTGTTCGATCACAAACTGCACCAGGTTGATGCCTTCGCCGGAGTAAAGAAAATCTGTCCCCGGATTGAAGTGCAGATGCATCATCTTGTCCGGCTCGATCTCCGCGAAGTTCTGCAGGCCGGAGCTGTGCGACAGCAGCATGCGCGGCGTCACCTTCGCCCATCGCGGATCGGCCACCATGGACTTCGCCTTGGCGCGGTACGGTTCGTAGGTGTCGAGCGGTTGCGGCAACTGCTGAACGACAGGAGTATCCAGGGAAAACTCACCACGCTCTACTAGTTGCATCACGTACGTCGCAAAGACACTTTTGGTAATGGAAGCCGCCCAGGTCGTCGTCTCGCGATCCATCGGCAGCGGCGGGTCTTTGCGCCTCAACCCAAACGCCGCACTCCAGACTACTTGCCCCTTGTCCATCACTAGCAGCTGCGCGCCCGTGACGTGCTGCTCGGTGAGGGTGCGCCGCGCAAATTCCTCAGCCTCATTGCAGCTCAAATGGGAGCCATCCAGACGGCGGATCGTGCAGGTGGTGTCCGGCGGGGAAGCAACACAACATGGGGCCAGCAGAGAGCCGAGGGCGGCTGGGATCAGCAACGCAGCGATCTTCATCGCATCATCCTACCCACTCGGACATGCAGCCTGCGAATGCGGTGCAACGGGTGTTAAGATTGAAGGTGAGGCTTCTCGCACCCCTAATGGATCCAAAGTACATCCGCAACTTCGCGATCATCGCGCATATCGATCATGGCAAGTCCACCCTTTCTGACCGGCTGCTCGAGCTCACCGGATCGCTGACCCATCGCGAGATGCAGGCCCAGGTGCTGGACGCGATGGACCTCGAACGCGAGCGCGGCATCACCATCAAGGCCCACACCGTCCGCATGATGTATCAGGCGCATGACGGCATCACCTACCAGCTCAACCTCATCGACACGCCCGGCCACGTCGACTTCAGCTATGAAGTCTCGCGCTCGCTGGCTAGTTGTGAGGGCGCGCTGCTGGTGGTGGATGCGTCGCAAGGTGTGGAAGCCCAGACGCTGGCAAATGCGTATCTTGCGATTGCGGGCGGCCTCGAGATCATTCCGGTGATCAATAAGATCGACCTCCCGTCGGCCGATATCGAGCGCACCAAGGAGAT